>NZ_CP152002.1:5112500-5412500 GCF_038595055.1 Paenibacillus sp. FSL R7-0345 | reverse complement strand
TGGTATCCTGCCTGCCCCGCTCCCGCCGCAGATCGATTGTCAAGCTGCTGAAGGATATTGACGATGCGCTGGGCAATTATATCCGCGGACAGTTTCTGGTCTGCCTCATTATCGGCGTGCTGGCTTACATCGGGTACGTGATTGTGGGCATGCCTTATGCGTTGCTGTTTGCCTGTGTGGTGGCTGTATTTAACATCGTTCCCTACATGGGCCCGTTTCTCGGGGCTGCCCCGGCCATTGTGATGGCTACTACAATCTCTATGCGGCTTGTGCTGCTGGTGGCGGTTGTGAATACACTGTGCCAGATGCTGGAGAGTAATGTCATTTCTCCCCAGGTTGTAGGACGGAGGCTGCATCTGCATCCGCTGTTAATTATTTTTGCCCTGCTGGTCGGCGGCGAAGTGGCGGGAATGATCGGTTTGATTCTGGCCGTGCCGGTCTTTGCCGCCGGAAAAGTCGTGATTCAGCACCTGTTTACCTACTATATCCGGCGTAAGCCGGTATAGGGCAGCAAAAACGTTGACTACCGGCAAAGAATTTGTATATAATATTGTGTAATATTACGCTTGTTTTAATAAATAGTTATCGATGATGAGGAGTATTAGTTCGCTGGACGTTAGCTCAGAGAGCCGGTGTACAGGTGCAAGCCGGTTAACGAAGCGGATGAACTCACCTCGGAGTAATGGCGCAAGCCGCAGGGCTCTGTAATTTATTGCAGGCCCGTGTGTGAACCGCCGTCGGCTCACCCCCGTTAAAGGGTGTCAAAGTGAGCGGCAGACATAGCATGTCCGGCTGCTAACTAGGGTGGTACCACGGGAATTCAGACCTCTCGTCCCTAGCGTTTATACGCTGGGGATGGGAGGTTTTTTGGTTTGAAAAGTACAGCAGCAGTAACTCCAAGGAGGAGAACAAGATGAGTGAGAACCAGACAAGTACGGTGGCCGGAGCCGGCTACCGCGCCCAGACCATTGAGCCGAAGTGGCAAAAGTTCTGGGATGAGAACAAAACCTTCAAGACAGGTGAAGACGCGGATAAACCGAAATTCTATGCGCTGGATATGTTTCCGTATCCTTCAGGTGCAGGTCTGCATGTAGGCCATCCTGAGGGCTATACAGCAACCGATATTATCTCCCGTTACAAACGGATGCGCGGCTACAATGTGCTTCATCCGATGGGCTGGGATGCCTTCGGCCTTCCGGCAGAGCAGTATGCCATGGATACCGGGCAGCACCCGCGTGACATTACCGTTAAGAACATTGATAATTTCCGCCGCCAGATCAAGTCGCTGGGCTTCTCTTATGACTGGGACCGCGAGATCAGCACAACGGATCCGGAATACTACAAATGGACCCAGTGGATTTTTATCCAGCTGTATAACCGCGGCCTGGCTTATGTTGCCGAGGTCTCTGTGAACTGGTGTGAAGCGCTGGGAACGGTTCTTGCCAATGAAGAGGTTATCGACGGCAAAAGCGAACGCGGCGGCCACCCTGTTGTGCGCAGACCGATGCGCCAGTGGATTCTGAAAATTACCGAGTACGCGGAACGCCTGCTCGAAGACCTGGATGAGCTGGACTGGGAAGAGAGCATCAAGGATATGCAGCGCAACTGGATCGGCAAATCGACCGGTGCGGAAGTCAACTTTGCGATTGACGGCCATGATGCAAGCCTGGAAGTGTTCACTACCCGCCCGGATACGCTGTTCGGCGCAAGCTATTGCGTACTGGCACCGGAGCACAAGCTGGTGGATGTGATTACAACGGAAGCGCAGGCTGCTGCCGTAGCTGAATATCGTGAGAAAGCGGCCCGCAAGAGTGATCTGGAGCGTACAGATCTGGCAAAAGAAAAAAGCGGCGTATTCACCGGAGCTTATGCCATCAATCCGGTCAACGGCGCTAAAGTGCCGGTCTGGATTGCTGATTATGTACTCGCAGGCTACGGAACCGGAGCCATTATGGCTGTTCCGGGCCATGATACCCGTGACTGGGAATTCGCGAAGCAGTTCGGCCTGGACATCATTGAAGTCGTGCAGGGCGGTAATGTTGAAGAAGAAGCATACAGCGGCGACGGCCCGCATGTGAACTCCGGCTTCCTGAACGGCCTGGACAACAAGGAAGCTATGGCCAAAATGATCTCCTGGCTGGAGGAGCAGGGCAGCGGCAAAGGCAAAGTGACCTACCGCCTGCGTGACTGGCTGTTCAGCCGCCAGCGCTACTGGGGTGAGCCGATTCCAATTCTGCATCTGGAAGACGGCACAATGAAGACTGTGCCTGTAGATCAGCTGCCGCTGATGCTGCCGGATGTCGATGCAATCAAGCCTTCGGGTACCGGTGAATCCCCGCTGGCGAACGTAACCGAATGGGTGGAAACCGTTGATCCGGAGACCGGTATGAAGGCCCGCCGCGAGACTAATACCATGCCGCAATGGGCCGGCAGCTGCTGGTACTACCTGCGTTATATCGATCCGCACAATGACAAAGAGCTGTGTTCGCCTGAGCTGCAGAAACAGTGGCTGCCGGTTGACCTGTACATCGGCGGTGCCGAGCATGCGGTGCTTCACCTGCTGTATGCCCGTTTCTGGCATAAGGTGCTGTACGATATCGGCGTAGTAGATACGAAAGAACCGTTCCACAAGCTGGTCAACCAGGGTATGATCCTGGGTAACAACAATGAGAAGATGAGTAAGTCGCGCGGTAATGTTATCAATCCGGACGAAATCGTGGACGCTTATGGCGCAGACACTCTGCGCGTATACGAAATGTTCATGGGGCCGCTGGAAGCAACCAAGCCGTGGAACGAAAAAGGCGTGGAAGGTGTACACCGCTTCCTGTCCCGCGTATGGCGCCTGTTCGTGAATGAGGACGGCAGCCTGAGCAGCAAGATTACGGCTGATGGCGGTACCGACGAGTTCAAACGCACCTGGCACAAAACGCTGAAAAAGGTAGGCGAGGACTTCGAGGGCCTGCGCTTCAATACAGCAATCAGCCAGCTGATGATCTTCATCAACGATGCCTACAAGCAGGAAACCTTGTCCCAGGAAGCGGCAGAGCACTTTGTACAGATGCTGTCGCCGCTGGCGCCGCATATTGCTGAAGAGCTGTGGCAGCTGCTCGGACATGAAGGAAGCATCAGCTATGTTCCATGGCCGGCTTACGATGAGGCCTGGACCGTAGATGCTGAAGTGGAAATCGTTGTACAGGTGAACGGCAAGATTGTACAGCGCGCACTGGTGGCAGCAGAAATGGGCAAGCAGGAAATGGAAGAGCATGCACTGGCTCTGCCTAATGTGCAAGCCGCTGTGGAAGGCAAAACCGTCCGTAAAATCATTGCAGTACCCGGCAAGCTTGTAAATATTGTAGTGGGTTAAGCGAAGAACGCAACTCTACCCGCAGCTACGGAGGAATCCGTGCTGCGGGTTTTTTGTTAGAAAAATAAGTTGTCTAACGGTCCAGCGGACTCTGGGCAATCCCGTCACGGCCAAAGGAAGCATCCAGCAGCTCCACATCCTCCTCATACTTGTCATGAGTGGTTGTAATCAGCCGTTCGAATACTCCTTCCAGGCTGGTGCGCAGATGATTCAGCGCTTCTGCCGTAATACCGCCGCGGACGGCAACCCGTTCCTGCAGCTCCTGGGGAGTGAACGAGCCTTCGGTCAGCAGCTTGCCTGTGCCAAGCAGCATCTCACCGGCCAGCCGGCTGACCAGCGCCTCATCAATGCCGGTGGCAGCAACGGCTGCTTCAATCCACCGTTCAAGGAAATAGCTGAGGAATGCCGGGCCGCAGCTGGAGAAATCCGAAGCAATCCGGGTATGACTCTCGGGGATTTCCGCAGGTACGCCAATGAAGGAGAACAGCTGGAGCAGTGCCAGCCTGTCTTTTTTATTTAACCTGCTTCCGAAGATGCAAAGAGAAGTCCCGCTCTTGACGGAATGGGTAATGCTGGGAATAATCTTGGCAATTTTGGACGGCAGAACGGATTCCAGGTGATGAAGCTGGACGGGGCTGGTAATGGATACGACAATCTGCTCACTGCGCAGATAGGGGGCAATCTCATCAGTCAGTGCTTTAAACTGTAAAGGTTTGACACACAGAAAAACAATATCGCTTCCTGATGCAGTTTCAATGTTGCTTGCACACACAGTTAATCCGGGATGCAGCTTCTGAAGCTCCAGCAGCTTGCCCGGACTACGGTTACTGGCCAGTACATTGCATGGATCAAGCGCTCCCGAATTAAGAAAGGTGTCGATGAGCAGACCGCCCATGCTGCCTGTTCCGATAAATCCCACTTTCATCCTGTGGTAACCTCCTTTCTTATGGTACTGGGCTTACAGGAATACTCTTCCTTCAATGTATGCCGGCGAGTCTTGGACAAATGACATGGTTTACGCAGGTTTTTGAACAAAATTCCATAAAAATTAAGGAGATTGGCTGATGAACAAAAGAAGAATTGGATGTGCAATCGCTGCTGCGCTGCTGGGCGGCGGGCTGGTCTGGGCTGCGGATCACAGAACGGCGGAAGGAATTGACGGCTGGGAGACACTGAATACGGGGATGGCACAGGCGCTGGGAGTAGAGGAAGGAGCAGATGCGGTATCTGCAGGTAAGACGGAAGGCAGTGCGGACCCGGCTGGGGCAGGCGGAAATGACGGCGCGGCGGCAGCTGTGGTGAGCAGCGGGACGGCAGAAGCTGCGGGAAGTAGTGAAACGGTAAATGGCAGTGATTCGCCGGGAGCTGGAGTTAATGGTGAAGCGGTAAAAGATAGTGATGCAGCGGGAACGGGTGTGCAGGGAACCGCAGGCGGCGGAGGAGCAGATGCAGCAGGAACTGCTGGGAGCACCGCCGCAGCGGCGGATGGGAGTGTTAACGTGAACACAGCTGATGCTGCTGCACTGATGGACCTGCCGGGAATCGGAGAGAAGAAGGCCCAGGCGATTATTGATTACCGCAGCAGCAAGGGGGTCTTTCGCAGCCTGGCCGATCTGGGCAAGGTAAAGGGGATCGGTCCCAAGATGCTGGAAAAGCTGGAGGGGCTGGTTATTTTCAATTAGTAAAAAGTGTAACATTAATCTTGACACTGTCTAGATAGAGGAATATATTTACAGTGTGAAGTTTAGAAGAAGGAGCAGTACACTTTGAATCAGAAACGTTATCATCATGGCGATTTACGGAACACATTAATTGAAACCGGTATTGAGCTGATTAACGAGGAAGGGGCGGGCGGATTTTCCCTGCGCAAGGTAGCGGCCAGATGCGGGGTTAGCCACGCGGCTCCGTACAGTCATTTTAAAGATGTGCAGCAGCTGATGGCGGCAATGGCGGATCACGTCACAGAACAGTTTACGTTTTGCCTGCAGGCTTCTATTGAAGGGCAGGAAGACCCGATGTCAGCAATGGGGGAGCTGGGCACGGCTTATATTGCTTTTTTTGAGCAGCACCCGGCTTATTTGCCGTTTCTGTTCTTTCAGTCAGGCATCACGATTCAAGCGGACGGTGGAGATGAGGATGTTCCGGCTTACCCGCCGTTTGCGGTATTCCGGACGACAGCCTGCCGGCTATTCCGCAGTCTGGGGCTTCCGCCTGAACGGGACGGTACCATGCTGATGTCTTACTGGTCGCTTGTTCACGGGGTAGCTTCTCTTTTGTCCAGCAGCGGCATCCGTTATTCGGGGAATTGGCAGGAGGCATGGCAAGTCATTCTTCAATCAGGAGGAACAGAGGATGAGACTGATCGTGCATGATCTGGCGGAGCAGGAGTATAACACCTGGCTCGGCGGCTTCAGCAGGGATACCGACGAAGTAATCGGGGATACGGAAGCTATCCGGCACTGTGTAGGCTGCTTCGGCTGCTGGGTGCGCACTCCGGGCACCTGTGTGCTGAAGGATGATTATAAGCATATGGGCGAACGGCTTGCCGCCTGCGAGGAGTTTATATTTATCAGCCGTAACGTGTACGGGGGCTACAGCCCGTTTGTCAGCAATGTTTTGAATAGGACGCTGCCGTATGTTCTGCCGTATTTCATGACCAGGAACGGTGAAACTCATCATCAGCAAAGATATGAGCGCCAGATCAGATTTACGGTTCATTTTTACGGGGAGGGCATGACAGAGCCGGAACGGGAAACGGCACAGTCTCTGGTGCGGGCTAACGCGCTTAATCTGGATGCGGCGGCATACTCGGTTTCTTTTCACGATACGCTTAATAGCCTGAAGGAGGTGCAATAATGAGAATTGCGCTGATTAACGGCAGTCCCAAGGGCGGAGCAAGCAACTCCGGAATTCTGCTGGAAAAGCTTAAGCCGCTTATTGCCGAAGGCAACGAGCTTAATGCATACCGGGTTAACGTGAAGCCGCTGAGGCCGGAGCAATACGGGGAGCTGAACGAAGCGGATGTGCTGGTACTGGCTTTTCCGCTCTACTTTGATGCCATTCCTTCACATTTGCTGCGGATGATGGTCGGGCTGGAGCAATTCCGGCAGAGTGCAGCTGGAAACCCGGATCTCATCGTATATGCGCTAATTAACAATGGATTCTATGAAGGCCATCAGTGCAAAATCGCGGCGGATATCGTGCGTAACTGGTGCAGCCGCTGCGGGTTCCGCTTTGGTATGGCAATCGGGCACGGGGCTGGTGAGATGTTTAAATCATTGAGCCAGGTACCGCTGGGTAAAGGCCCGCTGAAGAATCTCGGCAAGGCGATGGATCAGCTCTCGGCTGCTATTCTTACCCGGAGCAGTGCCGATTCGCTGTTCATTCAGCCGAATTTCCCGCGTATTGCCTGGCGTATGGCGGCGACTTATTCCTTTTGGCATCCTCAGGCAAAGAAGAACGGGCTGCGGCCTAAGGATCTGCGGAGTCAGCCCTTTCAGCAAAGCGGGAATGGGAGCCACGGTTAATCATATTGAAACAGTGCCACAGTATGTTACAATAGTGAACAACTAAGAAGAGAAAGTGGAGAAACGCTGATGACTGTGGCCTACCGTAAAAACTGGGATACATACTTTATGGACATTGCCTGCATGGTCTCCACCCGTTCGCGCTGCCCGCGCCGGCATGTTGGTGCTGTGCTGGTGCAGGGTAAGAAGCTGCTGGGTACCGCTTATAACGGAGCTCCGATGGGCGTGCCGGATTGCTCAGAGGCCGGCTGCATGGTATCTGAACAATATGAACGGGAAATGGTAGACGGCGTGGAGACGATGGTGAAGAAGCAACGCTGCATCCGCACGATTCATGCCGAGCAGAACCTGCTGCTGTTCACTGACCGGAGCGACCGGGAGGGCAGCACCGTCTATGTTACAGATGAACCCTGCTGGACCTGTGCCAATATGCTGGCCAACAGCGGGATTGTCGAGATCGTCTATCTGCGGCCCTACCGCAAGGATATGAAGAAGGTTGAGGCTATGCTGGAGTCGAAGGGAATTGTTTTCCGCCAGCTGGAGAATTACGAGCCGCCGAAGGAAACGATGATTACGGTATCGGAGTAACGGAGCGTTTTTAACAGAATCGGAAAAGCAACAGGGGAAGAACCTCTGCACACGCATGGAATTGCGTAGGCAGGGGTTCTTTTTGTTGTTTCAGGATACAAGGGGAGGGAATTAAATGAACAGGAGGCCGCTTTTAAGCTTCACGATCTGTTGGGTAGCCGGCAGCGCCGCGGGCTGCTTGTTTGGCGGATATCAGTTGCTGGCCGGGGTGGCCGTCTGTCTGCTGCTGATCACTCTGTGGACGCTCAGCGGGAGAATCGGGTGGAGACCTGCCGCTGTATTTGTGCTGGCACTGGCTGCGGCAGCGCTGTATTGGGAGTGGACTGAGGCGCGAAATGTCAGCCTGCTGCCGGAGGCGCTGGGCAGGCCGGAATCCGGACTGAATGAAACATACATAACAGCAGAAGGTGTTATTGCTTCCCCGGTGGAGCGGGATGGGGACCGGGTGGATTTTAAGCTGAAGCTGTCACGGATTGTGGGGGATGGACAAGAAGGGCAGGCAGAGGAAGCTGTAGCCGCAGATTCAAAAGCCGCAGAGTCCGTAAATGCGGATGTGACGGCCGAACCGGCAGCGGCAGCTACAGACCCGGCAGGTGAACAGATTGCTGTGCAGATCAAGCTTCAGGCGGAAATTGAAATCGCGGTAGCGGCGCAGTGGCAGCGCGGAGACAGGGTAACCGTCACGGGAGAGCTTGAGCTGCCGCCGGTTGCGCGGAACTTTGGCGGCTTTGATTACCGCGCGTATCTGCAGACGCAGCGGGTTCACTGGCTGCTTAAGGGGACCGGTACAGCCAGTGTTACGGCTGTGCCTCCGGCATCCTGGCAGCTGACTGGCATTCTGCGCTGGAATGATGCAGCCCGTGCTGCACTAGGCGCCGAGATGGACCGCCTGTTTCAGGAGCCGCATGCCGGCTATATGAAGGGGCTTGTTATTGGCATTCAGGACGACCTCGATCCTGAGACCTTCAAGCAGTTCTCACAGCTCGGACTGACGCATATTTTGGCCATTTCAGGGATGCATGTGGCTGTCTATGTCGGGGTTATCCTGTTTCTGCTGCGGCGTCTGCGGTTTACCCGTGAAACGGCGTTGACCCTAACGCTGCTGCTGGTTCCGGTGTATGTGATGCTGTCTGGTGCCGGGCCGTCGATTGTACGTGCCGGTCTGATGAGCATGATCGCCCTGCTGGCTGCAAGGCTTGGCCTGTTGAAGGATGGAATGAACATTCTTGCCGCTGCAGCGCTGATGATGCTGGTCTGGAATCCGTATTTCTTGCTCAGCGTCAGCTTTCAGCTGTCCTTTCTGGTAACGGCCGGACTTATGGTCTACACGCCTTTGGCGGCGCCGCTATTTGCCAGGCTGCCTAAATGGCTGGGAGGTTCCGTAACAGTAACGCTTATTGCGCAGCTGGTATCTTTTCCGCTGACAGTTTATTACTTTAACCAGTTTTCATTGCTGTCTTTTATCGCTAATCTGCTGCTTGTTCCCTTTATTACGTTTCTGGTGCTTCCGCTTGGCACGCTGGCGCTCCTGCTTGGAAGGTTCTGGAATACTGCGGCTTCTGCGGTTGCCGGAGCGGCAGAAGTGCTTAACAATTGGACGTTTGCGGCAGTGGAATGGGTAAACGGATTTACGGCAGGCGTGCTGATCTGGGCATCTCCGTCTTTACTGTGGATTTGCATTTATTATGGTCTGCTCTATGGTCTGCTCTATGCATTGAAGCAGCGGAGGGAGGCAGGGTTTGCCCCACAGTATATGGAAGATGAAACCCGGCCGCTGGGGGAAGCAGAACAGGAGGGAGCGGGAGGCCCCCGTCAAGTTTTTCCGTCTCCGTATGCCCAATTCCAATCCGGGTCGCGCGGCAGCCGTTATGCAGCCATAGTGTGCGCTGCCGCGCTGGCTTTGCTGCTGTATAAGGGCTATTATGCGGAAAGACTGAACGGTGCCGGAGCCATAAGCTATCTGGATGTGGGCCAGGGCGACAGCATTCTGATTACGACACCGGAGGGGGCTCATATTCTCGTCGACGGCGGCGGAACGGTAAGCTTCGGGAACAAAGAGGCCTGGCGCATCCGCCGCAACCCTTTTGAAGTAGGAGCCAAGACCCTGCTGCCGCTCCTGAAGCAGAGGGGGATTCACCGGCTGGATGCGGTAATCCTGACCCATGGCGACCAGGATCATGCGGGCGGTCTGCAGGCAGTGCTGGAAGGAATGCCGGTCTCGTCGCTGCTGTTCAACGGAACACTGTCCGGCACGGAGCCATATGCCAAGCTGATGGAGACTGCGCTAGCCAAGGGAGTCCGGCTGTATGCTGTGCAGCAGGGAATGATGCTGGCTCCGGATAAGGTAACACATTTGCATTTTCTCTGGCCAGAGCCTGTGCCGGATGCGCAGCAGCTGCTTCCGGAAGTGGAAGAGCAGAACCACGAATCGGTGGTGTTCCGGCTGGAGATGAATGGCCGAAGCTTTCTTTTTACGGGAGATATGGATGAAGAGGCTGAGGAAGAGATTATTCAGGCTGCGCAGCAGGCTGGAATCGGGGAAGCCGGACCTGTAGATGTGCTAAAAGTAGCTCATCACGGAAGCAAGACTTCTACAGGGGCAGCCTGGCTGGAGTTCTGGAAGCCTGCTACCGCAGTGATCTCGGCCGGAGTCAACAATCTGTACGGGCATCCAAATGCCGGTGTGCTGGAAAGGCTGGAGGAAGCTGAAGCGGCAATATACCGGACGGACCTGCATGGGGAGGTACAGCTAAAAGTGATGGAGGAGGGGATAAGGGTGAGGCATAAGCTGACAGAGTGAAGGTGATGATTAAAACGGGCTGTGTTAAACCTGCAGGAATAGACAATTGACAGCCCGAGAGACAAGGAGAGTATCGCATAGATTGGACAGTAAAGCTTGAATGTCGGTCTTGATTTATAAGGAGAGCTATAATATAGGCAGTTTGAGGAGGCGAGTTAATGCCCGATGATCTAATCGCCCCCAGCAAGAATAACGGTACATTTTCCTTTAGTGTCGGCTAATCGGCCCCGAACCTATAACATGCTCCCGGCTCTCTCTCAGCAGCCGGGCATAGTAACCGCCGCGCTCCAGCAGCCGCCGGGGCGGGCCGGATTCGGCGACCTGCCCGTTCTTCATCGCGATGATCAGGTCGGCTCCGGCGATAGTGGACAGACGGTGGGCGATGATCAGCGTGGTGCGTTCGCGGGCCACATTGTCGATGGCCTGCTGGATCAGCTTTTCCGTGCGGGTATCGATGTTCGCGGTAGCTTCATCCAGCACGAAAATCGCCGGATCATGGGCAATCGCCCGGGCGAAGGAGATCAGCTGCCGCTGTCCGGCAGAGAGCGTTCCGCCCCGCTCGGTAACCGGCTCGTCGATTCCTGCCGGATATTCCTGTACGAATTCAATGGCGCAAGAGGCCTCCAGCGCATACTGCACAGTGTCATCCGCAATCTCGTCGCCCAGCGTAATATTATCGCGGATTGTGCCGGAGAACAGGAAGACATCCTGCAGCACGACCGAAATGTTCCGCCGCAGATCATCCAGCCGCATCTCATTCACATTGACGCCGTCGATGAGGATTTCTCCCTTTTGCACCTGGTAAAAGCCGTTGATCAGACTGATAATGGTCGTTTTGCCCGCGCCGGTCTCGCCGATAAAGGCTGCCGTCTGCCCTTTCCGGATTACAAAGCTGACGTCCTTCAGCACCCAGTCGGTATCCTTGTAGGCAAACCAGACATGGCGGAACTCGATGGTACCGTCCAGCCGCTCTACAGCGACTCCGCTCTCCGGATGCTCCAGCCGCTCCTCCTCACGAATCAGCTCATCGATACGCTCTGTAGATACAAGTGCTGATTGAATTGAGGTATATTTGTCAGCCAGATCAGAGATCGGGGCGAAAAACTGCCGGATATAGGTTGTGAACGCGTACAGCACGCCAATCTGCAGCACACCGCCGGAGATTTGGCCGATGCTGAACCAGACGAGGATGGCAATCGCCAGACTCTGGAACATATCCGATGCCGGCTTCAGTATACTGTTGAGCCGCACCTGGATCAGCGTGGTCCGGAAGTAATCCCCGTTCAGCTTCAGGAACTGCTCCTCCTTCTCTTTTTCCGCACGGAAGATCTGAATGACCCGCATCCCCGCAACGCTCTCGGCAATAAAGCCGTTGATCTGCCCGATGTAATGCTTCATGTGGAAGAAGTTCTTTTTGATTTTGTTTTTGATGAACAAGACCAGGAATACAATCACCGGAATAACGGTAAAAGAAACAAGCGTAAGCTGCGGGCTGAGCATCAGCATGGCGTAGATAATGCCGATCAGCAGCAGCACATCCTTAACCAGCGAAATGATGACATCGGTATACAGGTCGCTGACCTCAGCGGTGTCATTCGTCGCCCGGGTAATGAGCCGGCCGGACGAGGTGCGGTCCAGAAAGGACAGCGGCAGTCGCTCGATAATCCCGAACACCCTGACCCGCAGATCATGAATCAGGCTCTGGCCGACCTTACCGACAATCAGCGCCTGCAGGTACGCAAAGCCGGAGCCCGCCGCCGACACCAGCAGATACAGCAAAGCCAGACCAAGAATAGAGTCAAGACCATGCTCTGCCGCACCGCCGATCAGAAAATGGTCAATGACCCGCTGCAGCAGCAGCGGCTGGACCAGAAAAGCCGCATTGATAATAACGACGCAGACGCAGGCCAGGAGGAGCTGAAAGGTATAAGGGCGGGATAACCGCAGCAGCAGCTTTACTGCGCCGGATTGAGGCTTTTTAGGCCGTGGACTAATTGCAGTCTTCATGCTGTTCCGTGTAGATATCAAAGTACAGGCCTCCTTTCGTAAGCAGCTGTTCATGCGTCCCGCGTTCGGCGATAACCCCTTTGTCGAGCACAATAATCTCATCTGCTTCCTTAATGGACGAGATGCGGTGCGAGATCAGAATATTGGTTTTGCCTGCACGGACCTGCCGGAGGTTCGCCAGAATCTGCCCTTCCGTCACGCTATCCACTGCCGACAGCGCATCATCCAGAATCAGAATAGCCGGATCACTGACCAGGGCGCGGGCGATGGCCAGCCTCTGCTTTTGTCCGCCGGACAGATTGACACCGCGTTCTCCGAGAATCGTATCATAGCCGTCCGGAAAGCTATTGATACTGTCCGCAATCAGTGCGGATTTAGCCGCCTGCCGGACCTCAGCATCACTATAGCTATCCTTGAAAAAGGCGATGTTATCCTTAACCGTAGCGGCAAAAACAAAGCTGTCCTGCGGCACATAGCCCATTCCGCGGCGCAGTGCCTCAACCCCGTAATCGTTGATATCCCTGCCGTCCAGGCTGATCTGCCCGCGCTCTACATTGTAGAAGCGGAAGAGCAGCGAGGCCAGTGTACTTTTACCGGAGCCGGTGCGGCCGATGATGCCCAGACTGTGTCCCTTAGGGAGGCTGAGTGTGATGTTGCGCAGGGCAGGCGTATCCGAGCCGTCGTAACTGAAGGTCAGATTGCGAAGCTCAGCTTCACCTTCAGGCTGATTCTGGATCGCCTGCGGCTTATCCTTAATGTCAGGCTGCACCCGCAGCACCTCATACAGTCTGCCCAGAGAGGCTATGCCGCGCTGAATGGTGGTGACGATTTTGCCGATAGACACGATAGGGCTGATGATCAGGCTCAAATACCCGTTAAAAGCGACGAAATCCCCGACACTGATATCCCCGCGCATAACCAGACGGCTGCCGTACACCAGATTAATAACAAAACAGACCGCAAAACCGAATTCGATCATCGCCGGCAGCGCCGCAGAGACACGGATCAGATCCAGATTGGCCTGTTTCATCCTGCTGCTCAGCTCACTGAAGCGCTCCATTTCTGAACGTTCCTGCACATAAGCTTTGATAACACGGATACCGGAGATGTTTTCCTGAACCTTGCCGGACACGGCGCCGAACTGCTGCTGGACCACTCTGAACCGGGTCTGAACCTTACGGCTGCTGAAAAGCATAATTACAATGATAAAAGGCAAAGGGGCAAGCGTAGCCAGGGTAAGACGGGGATCGACTGTAGCGAACATGAAGTAAATGGAGGAGCAGCAGATCACAATGCCGTTGAACGACATCGCCGTGGCCGGACCGAACGTCATCCGTACCGCGGATATATCATTGATGGCATAAGCGATCAAGTCGCCTGTCCTGCGGCTGTTATAAAAAGAGGGAGAGAGCTTCAGATAGTGCCGGACCAGCTCCTCACGCAGGTAACATTCGAGGTTGCGCGCGCTTTTGATGATGATATTTCTCCATAAAAAAGTGCAGGTGAACACGCCGGCGGCAATCAGCACCATCCACAGCACCTGAAGCTGCACCTGCCGGGTGTCAAAGCCGCTGACCTTCATCAGATCAACCGCACGGCCCAGCACCTTGGGAAACAGCGTCTGAATAAAGGAGGCGGCGAACATAAAAGAAAACCCGATCAGGTAATCCGTCTTGCGGGCTTTGAAAAAACGCAGCAATATTGAGGATTTCATTGACATCCCACCTTTTGAAAATACACCTGCCTGTATCGATCTCAGATGCTCCTTACGGATTCTCTTTCCACAAAAGTGCTAAGCACAGCAATATTCTCCGCAGGCTTCTGCGGGTCGGCAATCCGGCTGAGCAGTGTGGCTACGACTCTCAGGCAGGAGTAATCGATATTCAGATCCATCGTAGTAAGCGGAGGGGTTGAAAGAGCCGATATTTCCGTGTTGCCGCTGCTGAGAATGGACACATCCTCCGGAACCTTAATTTCACGCTCCTGCAGAAGACGGATCAGCTCTATAGCCGCGAAGTCATGCTCACAGATAAAAGCGGTCGGAAGCCCGCCTTCGGCAATCAGCCCGGACAGCCTGCTCCCAAGTGTATCATCACGCTCCCAAAAAAACGCCCCGTCAGCCGGCAGGCCATGCTCCTCCAGAGCGGAGGTTATGCCTGTTTTCTTTTCCTTGTTGCGGTAGGCGCTAAGATTCCCTACAAAGCCGATTGCACGGTGCCCGCGGCCGATCAGATACTGGCACTGCTTGTAGCCGGCATGCAGGAAGCTGAACCACACACTGTCGTAATCATAGGCTGGTGAGTACCCCACATATAGAATCAGCGCCGGAATCTGCTTATGAATAAAGGAAATATAGTCACTGTTAAATCTGCCGATAAAAATAACCCCGTCGAACTTGTAGCCTTTACTTAAACGGTAAGGCAAGGCCAGCCTGTTCTGGTGCTCCTTATCGACGAATTCAATGCTGTAATCCGTATCGGCCTGCTGCAGCGCCTTCTCGATCCCCTGAACCTTATAGCTGAAGTTGCTGTTGTCATGCTGGTAGGGCTTCTGGTGCAGGACCAGAATTTTCGGAGGCGCTGCTTTACGGGGCCGGATATAGCCCATTTCCGCTGCTTTTTCCACAATCCTGGCCTTCATTTCCTCGCTGATGCCGCTCTGATCCGCCAGCGCTCTGCTGACCGACACCGGAGAGAGCCCGAGCGCTTCCGCGATCTGGGTCAGCGTTACCTTTTTGCTTTTCATAAGAATCCCCCGTTGTTGCTGTACAACACAGCAGCTTATGCCTGAATACTGTTATTATATTCCTGTATTACACAGGATACAACGCAATAAAACGTAAAAAGGAACGTTAAAAATGATTGAATTTAAGTTAAAATACATATTTTTTTGCGTACAAGAGTTAACTATAAAGAAATTGGAAGATCGAGGGAACCAAATGCAGTCTGGAGAGTCTTATTGGCCAAAGAGGTGAGAATGAAGATGCACAGTGAAGAATTACCTTATGCCGTGGCTTATGCGCCGTCCATGACGCTGCGGGAAATGATGGAGACTTACGGGCGGGATGTGTGGAATTATGCGTATTTTTTGACCGGCAGCCGGGAGCAGGCGAATGACATCAGCCAGGAGGTGTTCCTGAAGGCGCACCGCAATATCGCCAAATACCGGGGCAGCGCCACACTAAAAACCTGGCTGTTGACCATTACCCGCAACACTGCATTCAGCTGGCGGCGGAACAGCTTTTGACACAGATTCATTCCGCTGGGCAAGAGCCAGGCTCCCGGACAAGCACGGTCTGCCGAAAAAGAGGCGCTAAGCAAGCAGTATGTTAACCGCATCTGGGAGCTGATTATGGAGCTGCCGGATAAGCACAGGGAGGTGCTGGTGCTGGAGATTCAGCAGGGGCTGTCCACCGCAGAAACGGCGGCGCTGCTCGGTGTAGCGGAAGGAACTGTAAAATCCCGGCTGTCCCGGGCCAGGGAGAACATGAGAAAAGCGCTGGAGGAGGATGAGCGATGAAGCACAGACAGGCAGAGGATGAGGCGAAGGTAATGACGGAGAAGCCTGGATGGTACCGTGAGGCCGGACGCAATCCGTTCGCGGAAGACGGGTTCACCCCGCAGCTGATGGCCCGGATCGAGCTTGCTGCTGAGCGGCGTGCCGTGGCGGGGAAGGTTATTATGCGCAGGCGCATCGGCATTGCCGGGGTGACGGCGGTGCTGCTGACGGGTGCGCTGCTGTGGCCGCTGACGGGCGGCGGTGACAGTCCGCTGTCCATATGGAACAATAAAAGTGGCGCTGCAGTCCAGCCATCTGAACCGGCTGCCCCTTCTCCTTCGCCTGCTGTACAGAAGAGTGCGGGATACTTCAGTAAGGTGAATTTTGAAATCGGCGGATTGAAGTATGTGATGTCACTGCCAATCGACAGGGATGAGAGATCTGCGCAGGCAGTGGAGACTCCGCTGGGTATTGTTTGGTCACCGCCGCCGCCTAAGGCCGATTATCTCAGACCCGGATATACCCGGAATACAGAGCCTTATACTCTCTATCTTACTCCTAAGGGGCATACCGAGCTGTCGGTAGAGTCCGCCCAAAGACTGTATACCTTTCCGTTGTATGCAGGCGGTGCACAGACCTATTTTGCTCTGGGATACCTATTAAGTGCGGGAGATTATCTGGTATTTACCAATGGGGCTTATACGGTCGGAGAAGTGAAACAGTATAGTCCAGGTAAAATATCTGCACTGGATCTCAGAAAAGCCTCTGTAGGAGAAGTGGCTGTTCCGTTTGATCTCTTTACATTCAATTCCTCTGAGTATAGTCTTGATCATGCATTTATTGCTGCTGATCCGGAGCGGAATGAGCTGCTGCTGGTTGATTATAAAGAGGACGGGAATGGCGGTTTTATTCAGCACAGCAAGCTGTACGATATAACAACCGGGAAGAGTGATGTGCTTACAGAAACAGTTACTACAGAAAAGAAAAAGCGGCCAACCAAAGTGCATTACGGAGAACTGTCCATTGATACTGAAGAAGATTATTATGTGGCTCATTATGAGGTTAACGGTGAAAAACGGACGGTGGATATCGGTATGGCCACCGGTGAGCAATGGTTTTACGACTGGTGGTATGACGAACACGGGGAGAAGATCGATGCCTCCACAATGAAGAAAAAACTTTAGTTCATTTCATCTGGATAATTTACTAAAAAAAAGCTATACTTTTGATAATATCAAAGGTATGGCTTTTTTATGCGGAGTGGAGCGGAAGAGATGAAGAAACTGACAATTGAGGATGTTGCCCAGAAGGCGGGAGTCTCGAAGAGCACAGTCTCACAATTTTTGAATAAACGGTTTAAATACATGAGTGAAGCGACCAAGAACCGGATTGCCGACGTGATCGAGGAGCTGAATTATCAGCCGAACGGACTGGCCCGCAGCCTGAAGCAGAACCGCACGCATATGGTCGGGATCATTGTTGCCAATATTGACTACTCGCTGTCGATCCAGTGCATCCGGGCGATCGAAAATGAGCTGCAGCGCCGCGGCATTCAGGTCATTATCTGCAATGCCGACGAGAACTCGGATAAAGAAAATACATATGTGGAGACGCTGGTGGCGCGTCAGGTGGACGGGCTGATTATTTTTCCGACTGGTCACCAGTCTGCGGCTTATACGCGGCTGATTGAGGCGGAATATCCGCTGGTATTCATGGACCGGCTGGTTGAGGGAGTGACAACGCAGAGCCTGCTGCTGGACAATGAAATGGCCGTGAAGACGGCGGTTAAGGAGCTGACCCGCAACAACCATGAGGCCATTGCTATTCTTTCCCTGCCGCTCGGGGAGAACGCGATAACCCCGCGCAAGGAGCGGATGAGCGGCTACAAGAAGGCGATGGAGGAGGCAGGCCTGCCGCTGAATGAACGCTATATGCGCAGTGTTTCCCGGGAGCAGATCTCTGCTGCGCTGGATGATCTGCTAAGCGGACCGCAGCCGCCGACAGCACTGATTGCTGCCAATGACCTGGTGCTGGGTGAGATTTTGAAATACGCAAACCGGAATTCCATTGCGATTCCCGGCCGCCTGTCCGTGATTGGCATTGACGATGCCGAGTTTGCCCTGATCTACAACCCGGCGATCACTACGATCCGCCAGCCTGCCTATGAAATGGGTATGCAGGCTGCAAAGATCATGCTCTCGCTGATCGAAGATCAGGATGCGGCGGTTCCGATTACGTACCGTTTTCCGCCTGCGCTTCAGCAGGGCCAGTCGGTGCGGTCGCCGGTATAAGCGGGAATGGCAGGGGGGGGGCTTTGGTAGAGCCGGTGAGCGAGGGTGTAAACCGGTTTATTCCTGTGACACCACTTTTCCCTCAAACCTCCGACTATATGCCCTATGCCGAAGTGTGTTTTAGACAAGTTTAGATAAAAGTTATGGGGGAAGCGATGATTCCCTCTTTTTTTCGTTTCTGCGTCTATGGAAATTTGAATGTTTGCTAGATTAGAGCACTTAAGTGGGCTGCTTGTCCGGAAAACACTGTACGAGTGCGGACATGCCGTTGGTTTAGCTGGAGTAAAGGGGGAAATCCTATTAACTGCGGCCCGTCTGGCAACCAAGCTACCGCTGCAAAAGCTGCAAACAAAAAGAAGGGCTCCCGGCGTAACGCCGCTGGAGTCCTCCTTTTTTTACAAATAATAATTGCTTCTCAGTGCACAGTCAGCAGTAACGCTTAAACACCCGCACTCATGAAGCTCTCCAGCTTGTCGCGGGTCGGCAGTCCGTCCATGTCTCCGGGAGACATTACCGCCAAAGCGCCGATGGCATTGCCGCGGCGTACCGCTTCGGCTACGGGAAGCTTCTCGAGCATAGCGCTGATTACACCAACTGCGAATCCGTCGCCGGCACCTACTGTATCTACTACTTCTTCTACTTTGAAGCCGTCTACGTAGCCTTCTTCTCCGGCAGCGGTTTTGTAGTAAGCGCCTTCAGGGCCCAGCTTGATTACAACAAGGGAGACGCCGCGTTCCAGATAATAAGCAGCAATTTCCTCTGGTGTTTCAAGGCCGGTCAAAATTTTGCCTTCGCCAAGTCCCGGAAGGAACCAGTCGCAGCGGGTAGCCAGGTCATTGATGGTAGCGATCATTGTCTCCTTGTCAGGCCAGAGGGTAGGGCGCAGGTTCGGGTCGAGAGAGACGGTTTTGCCGTTTTTTTTCATAAACTCCATGGCGTGCAGTGAGAACTCATGACAGGTCTTAGAGAGAGCCGAAGAAATGCTGGTTACATGCAGATGGCCGGCGGAAGCGAAATAGGCTTCATCAAAGTCAGCCAGGCTCAGCTTGGAAGCGGCGGAGTTTTTGCGGAAGTATTCAACCTTAGGATCGCCGGTAAGCACCTTTGATTTGATCAGCATTCCGGTAGGAGCTTCCTTAGTATAGGTAATGCTGCCGGTATCAATATTTTCTTTGTTCAAAGCCAACGCGATAAATTGGCCGAAGTTGTCTTCGCCCAGCTTGGTTACATATCCGGTTGTGTGCTCAAGGCGGGACAGACCGGTTGCCACGTTGCTTTCTGCTCCGGCCAGCGCCTTCGAGAATGAGGTAACCTCATGCAGCGGCCCGGCTTCATTTGCATAAAACATCGCCATCGGCTCGCCGAAAGTGACAGCACTAAGTTGTTTACTCATCTTTATATTCCTCCCCAGGGCAATCCTGAGATTCCCTGTATATTGATTAGTAACTTGAAATTATCACATAAATCGGTTTTGTACAATAAGGCAACGCTCATTCTGCCGCATGAAATTTCGGTAAAGAAATGTGAAGGAGTAAAAAACCTTGATTTATAAAGGGTTTTCGGCCGATTAAAGTGGGGTTTTCGGTTTTTGATAAAAAACGTATTGACTGTTAGCACGATTATTATTACTATTTCCATAGAAGGTTTCACAAGCTTGTTAGTAAATGAGATAAAATAGTTTATCTAAATAAATATTCTTTGTTTTGTAACTAGAGTTTATACTACGTTAATTATGAGAGGAAGTTTAATGATGAAGAAAATAAAAGTATTGCAAAACCTTACCTCTGTCGGTGTAGTAGCGGTTATCCGTGCTGACAACGCTGATGATGCATTCAAAATGTCGGCTGCCTGTATCGAGGGCGGGCTGACCAATATTGAAGTTACATTTACAACTCCGGATGCGGATGTGGCGATCAAACGCCTGGTAGCTGAATACGGCAGCCGTGCCGTTATCGGTGCAGGTACTGTGCTTGACCCACTGACTGCAAGAATCGCTATTCTGGCCGGATCTGAATTCGTGGTCAGCCCTTCTTTTGAAGAAGAGACCGCCAAGATGTGTAATCTTTACGGCATTCCTTATATGCCTGGCTGCATGACGCTGAATGAAATGAAGGAAGCGCTGAAGCTGGGCGTGGATGTGCTGAAGCTGTTCCCGGGCAGTGCTTTCGGACCGGATTATGTGAAGGCCGTTAAAGGACCGATGCCGCATGTTAACATCATGCCTACAGGCGGAGTGGATCTGAACAATATGGAAAAATGGATCGCAAACGGCTGTATCGCTGTCGGTATCGGCGGCAACCTGACTGCTCCGGCCAAGGAAGGCCGTTACGACCAGATTACGGAACTTGCTGCACAGTATGTGGCTAAATACAAAGAGGTTAAAGGCCTGTAACAGCTGATAACTTGAACTGTCCCGCTGTTTTATATGGCAGGGCAGTTTTTTTATGCTTTTGGGGTTGTTTAATGTCTTTCCTACATCTAAATGGAATTTGTGATGGTTCCCCGGCTTCAGGGCAATACTTACAGAAAAAGCAGCTGCCAGTCTGCTGACGCTCAGGAGTATGCCCCCTGAAGATGGAGGAAGCCGTCATGCCCGGGAATGACAATTACAGAACGCTATACCGGACTTTAAATGAAGAAGAAGCGGAGTATGTGCAGATTATTTCACCCGCCAAAGGCTGTAAAGTAACTGCCGGCAAGCTGTATGCACTGCACAGGAATTATAACCATCCGCAGCTTTTTGAACAGGGCGAAATATATATAGTGGATGATGACGGCAAGGACAACTATGCTGTGCTGATGCTATGCGCTACTATAATGTTTAAGTAATCCAGGCTGTCTCCGGGTAATCTTACCTGACGGGCAGCCTGTTTGATTTCATTTTTGTCATAAACTTCTGTAAAAAGAGTATTTGAAGATTATGCGCTTCCCTTGTATGCTTAGTAAGGATTATGGGCGGTTTACGGCCGTGCGCCGGAGCGGAACCGGTGGCGGTCCAAGACGTATTATGTAAAGTTTGGCATTATTAAAATATTGATTACAGGCTTGCAACAAATCCGCAGTCTTGCGCGTCAGTAAGATTGCATAGAGAGGGGGAACCTTCGTGGTGGAGCAGGGACTCATCAGAGCCGCTCAAGCGGGCGATCGCGACGCTCTAATCACCCTATTGCGGGAAATTGAAGGACATGTATATAAGACGGCCTTCTACATTTTGCATAATGAACAGGACGCTCTGGATGCATCGCAGGAAGCGCTCATCAGAGTGTATACCAAAATTGGTTCCTACGAGGAGAAGGCCCAGTTCAAAACATGGGTTCAGCGGATCGTGACCAACATCTGTATTGACAAATTCAGAAGAACGAAGCCTACTGTGTCTATCGATGAGCACGAAATGGTGTTCCAGGATAACAAACATAATGTAGAGCGCGAGGTAATGTCAGGTTATCTGGCGGAGGATATCCGTGAGGCTATCGACCAGCTTCCTGAGCATCACCGGACGGTGATTGTACTAAGGTATTTGCAGGATTTTTCTTACAACGAGATTGCAGACTGTCTCGACCTGCCGCTTAACACGGTGAAATCTTACCTGTTCCGGGCCAGGCAGCAGCTGCAAAATAGACTTCAGGAGTATCAGAAAGGTGGTGTATCAGGATGAAGTGTACGGAGGTGACAGAATGGATGCACCGCTATTTGGATCATGATCTCAGCCCCGAAGAGGCTGTGGAAATGTACCGCCATATCGACAATTGTCCTTCCTGCGCGGAAGTCTTTGACCGGCTGACAATGCTCTCCGAGCAATTGGAGCAGCTGCCGGATGTTAAACCTCCTTTTAGTCTGGTGGACTCGATTCTGCCCCGGCTTGAGCAGATCGACTCCGGTATTCAAGGAACAAGTGCAGAAGTCCCGGAGGCAGACGGCAAGGTTGTTCCGATGACACGTAAAAGCACTCACGCCAAACCTGAAAAAAATACGTCCAGAGCAGCTTCCATGGCAACGCGGACAGGCATAGGTGCAGTTGCAGCGGCAATTATATTGCTGTTCGCAGTGTTTAATATGCCGGACAGCCTGCCGTCGGCAGATGTAGAAATGTCGCTGAACCAGGCGGCTGATACAGCTTCAAGCAGCGAACCGCTGAGCAAGATGGCCACGGAAAATGCGGATACGGCTGCAACCGGAGATGAGGCCGGCAATATGTCAACCTATCAGATGGAGATCCAGCCTTCTGAAGGTGCAGATGCAGCGAACAGCGGTGCTGCGGCAGATACTGCTGCTCCGGCTGCGGTAGAAGCTGTGCCGACTGCGGAATCCGGCGCAGGGGCTCCTGCAGCTACTGATTCCGCTTCAGCTAAACGGAACACGCCGGCTACACGCAGCGCACAAGCGGCGACTCCGGCTCCGAGAGAGGATGCCAGAGCCGGAAGAGGCAATACCAGCCGTGTGCCGGACGCTCAAGCATTCAGCGGCAATGCTGCAGATCTGCCTGCTGATGCGGCAGACACGCAGGGCCAGGCTCCGCAGCAGTCTCCAGCTGCTCAAGAGGCTGGTGTTATGGGACTGCTGCCGGCCCTTGTATCGGATCAAGGGCCATGGAGCTCTCCGGACGGGCGTTATGCCGCCGAGCTTGCCGGACAGCAGCTGGTCATTTACAGTCTTCCGTCAGAAGGACAGCAGGCAGAACGGACAGTAGTAACCGCGCTTCCGCTGGAAGGAACGTGGGTTTCCGGTACCTGGTCGGCGGACAGCCTGCAGTTCACTTATGTAACTGTACAGGAAGGTACTGAAGTTACAAAGGTATATTCAGCGCCTGCCAGTCAGGCAACTCCGGCGCCCTCTGCATCTCCGGGCAGTGCGGCAACTGCAACCCCGGTACCGGTAAGCCCGGCGCCGGCCAATAAATAAATATTGGGTGGAACGTTTTGGGGATACTCTGAATATGCTATGGTGAGAGGACAGGAATTACACGATTTGCGAGTTCCATCGGTATGACCGGTGGAGGCGGGGTTTCTAGAGCCTTTGCTTCTGCCGTTTATATAGATGCGCCGCTGAAACGGAGCAACTTTGGCCCTGGCTGCCGAGGTTGCTCCGTTTTTGATGTTCACACTGGACCCTGGCCCCGGAGTTTCGCAGCAGTAATTTTGGATCGGAATAGCAAACCGTGACTTCGATCTATATTAACCTCAGCATTTATTGGCATTATCGCCTATACAGCCGGTTTTCTGTTAAACTATAAACACGTATGCGTTAGATGATTTTACCGAAATGATATGGAAAAGGAAGTGGCAGGATGGATGCCAAAACGGCGGCCAAGGACATCAGACAAGGAAAAATTTCACCGCTCTATGTGCTGTACGGCAGTGAAAAATTCCGGATGAATGAATTTGCGGCCTTCCTGGAGGATCACCTGATCGCCAAAGAGGACCGTGACTTTGCAGTAATTCCCTTCGATCTGTCAGACACGCCTGTTCAGGCGGTAGTGGAGGAAGCGGAGACGGTTCCATTTATGGTAGAGCGCAAACTGCTGCTGGTGAGGGATGCATCGCTGTTTACAGCGGGCAAAGAGAGCGCCAAGATTGAGCACCGCGTTGAGCTGTTGAGTGACTACATGCAGTCTCCTGCTGATTTTAGCGTTATTGTGTTTCTTGTCAATAATGACAAGCTGGATGAACGCAAAAAGATCGTCAAGGCGGCCAAAGCCGCCGGAACGGTGCTGGCTTTTAATCCGCTCGGTGCAGAAGAGCTGCTGCGCTGGGTAGAGAAGGGCTTTAAGGACCGCGGCTGTAATGTGGCGCCGGGAACTGCCGAGGCGCTGGTAGAGAGTGCCGGTACCGGTCTGCAGGGCTTGTCTGCAGAGATGGACAAGCTGTCCCTGTTCGCCGGAGCCGGCGGGACGGTTGATGCTGCTGCGGTAGAAAGTCTAGTGCACCGCGGCACAGAGCAGAATGTGTTCACGCTGGTAGAGGACATTGCCAATCTGCGTCTGGATAAGGCGCTGGGGACGCTCTACGAGCTGTTGAAGCAGCGCGAGGAGCCGATCAAAATTGCCGCGCTGATTGCCCGGCAGTTCAGAATTATCCTTCAGGTGAAGGATCTGTCTGCCCTCAGCTACTCTCAGGCTCAGATCGCCTCCCAGATCGGTGTGCACCCTTATGCCGTCAAGCTGGCCGGAGAGCAGGCCAAGCGGTTCGACAGCCGGCGGCTGCGTATGATCCTGAGCGGTCTGGCTGACCTGGATTACCAGATGAAGACTGGAGCCATCGACAAGGTGCTTGGTCTGGAAATGTTTATGCTGCGGCTCGGCGCTTAGGATCATGGGAGCTGCCAGTCCTTCAGGACAACAAAAGAGCCTGGCTTTTACGCTGAAGTAACGTAAAAGCCAGGCTCTTTCTTTTTCAGGGCGAATACAGGTCACAAAAAAACCTAACCGTATGCAGCATAGCGGTCAGGTTCTTATAGTGCTCACTATGAAAGTCGCTAATTAGGCTTGAGCCTTAAGAGCGTTCAATTTCTTCGCCAAGCGGGATTTTTTGCGGGCAGCCGCATTTTTATGAACCAGACCTTTAGTTACGGCCTTGTCCAGCTTTTTGGAAGCAGCTTGGAAAGCAGCTTGAGCAGTTTCAACTTCCGTTCCAACCAGTGCTACATCAGCAGTTTTCACAGCTGTACGAAGCGCGGATTTCTGGGAAGCGTTCAGAGCACGACGTTTCTCGATCGTCTTGACGCGTTTAACCGCGGATTTGATATTTGGCATTGCATTCACCTCCTGAAAGACATTCGAAATCATCAAATGATTCACAACTTAAAATATCTTAGCATGAAGGGGGGCAAAATGCAACACTAAAAGCGTTTGAAAAACCGCCCAGTCCGACCTGTAAATCTGCCGGACGAGAGGACCAGCGGCTTGATTTGCGGCAGACAGAGGCCTGAACTTTGCCCGGCTGCGCGATTTATCCGTTCCTGTCTGCATAAACACCGCCCTTCTCTCGCACACTACCGACACAAAGATGCTAAAACTTATGCGAATGCTCACAAAACTTAAGCATATGCTTCCGAAGCGAGTTTTGTACGAAGAAGCCCAAGGAAGTGTACGCTCACAAAACTTTTAGGAGGCTAAACTAGGATGGAACTGGATCTTCAGCTGTATTCAGTACGCACGGATCTGGCAGTAGAAGCAAAGGAGCTTGCCCAGGGCCCGCAAAAAACGCCAATCCCCGGTGTAAACGAAGAAGTAGAGGAAGCAGACGGAATAAAGGTTACGCGGCTTGGCGTTGCCACTGCAGCAGGCTCCCAGGCCATCGGCCGGGCGCTCGGAAATTATGTCACACTCGAGGTTCCGGCGCTGCGCAGCGGGGATACCGGTCTTCAGCAGAAGGTGTCGATGGTGTTTGCCCGGGAATTTGAGCATTTTCTAAGCCGGATTGGGATCAGTAAGGATTCCTCGGTACTGATTGTCGGGCTAGGCAACTGGAATGTGACGCCCGATTCTCTGGGGCCGCTGGTAGTGGAGAACGCACTGATTACCCGGCAGTTTTATGAGCTTGTACCTGACCAGGTATCTCCGGGTTACCGCAATGTCAGCGCGATTGCTCCGGGGGTGCTGGGACTTACCGGAATTGAATCCAGTGAGGTTGTGCAGGGGATTGTGGACCGCACCAGACCGGACTTGATCATTGCGATTGATGCCCTGGCCTCACGGTCACTTGAAAGAATCAATACAACAATCCAGATTGCCGATATCGGCATTCATCCCGGCTCAGGCATCGGCAACAAACGCCGCGGGCTGACTAAGGAGATTCTGGGCGTTCCCTGCATTGCCATTGGTGTGCCTACGGTATGCTATGCATCAACCATCGTCAACAACGTACTGGAGATGATGAGCAACCATTTTGGCCAGATGAGAGACGGCAGAGCGCACACCAAAGAGATTATGGGGATGCTGGACGATATTTCGGAGCAGGAACGGCTGCAGCTGGTAAAAGAGGTACTGGAGCCGCTCGGGCATGATCTGATTGTGACCCCGAAAGAAATTGATGAGTTTATTGAAGAAATTGCTAACATAGTAGCCAGCGGCCTGAACGCCGCCCTGCATGATGCCGTTGATCCGGGAAATGTCGGCGCATATACGCATTGACCTTTTTAAAATAAAAATGAGGTGCAGACCGGATAATCCGTATGAGCAAAGCCCGCAACGGCAGAGCTCATGCGGATTTTTTTGCTCTATTAATTTGTCTCTATCTTGGTTCTACTACTCCTTCCCTGCTCATAGATTTGAAGTATAAGAGATTACAGAGGGCTGGAGGAGGACATAACAATAATGAACAGAAAATGGTTTCAGCTATGGAATATAGGCAGGCTGCGGGGAAAACTGCTGGACGTTCTGTCGCTGGGGAAGACGATGCTGCTGCTGGCCGGAGGTTCACTTGTTTTTTTTATGCTGCTTGGCGCCGGCGGACTGGCCGGAACGAAGCTGAGTTCATCACCTGTTCCTTCCATGAAGGGTCTGGCGGCTTCCCTGTCCAGCGGGTTCTTTATGGAGCTGCTGGGCATGGAGGTGCCGCATCTGCCGAAAGGTGAAGAGCCGTCAGCCTTCTCAGCGCCAAAAGTAACTTCATTTGTGTTCCGCATGCTGACCAGTGTTGATCCCGGTAACCCTAAAAGCCTGCTGTCCCGCGAGGTTCCCGGACTTGCAGCCGACGATCCCTTCCTGCTTCGTGAAGGCTCAGGAGGAACTGCAGGAGCTCCTGCCGATTATCATCCGGGAACGGATGAGCTGGCCGGCGGGGACGGTGATGATCCGGGAACTGCAGATCCGGGTTCGGGTGCAGCGGCTAATCCGGATACGGACAAGCCTGCTGATGATCCTGCAGTGCAGCCTCAGCCGACAACAGCGCCGGATAAGAGCAATTCCGCAGGGCAGGGCAACAGCGGCGGAGCCGGCCGGGAAGAAGGTGCAGCTGAGGATACCTCTATTAAAAGAGTACTCGTCTACCACTCCCATCCGCGGGAAGCATATAATCCGCTGCTTGGAGCAGAGAGTGACAATCCCAGCTCTGCTTCCCCGTCGAAAAATGTGCTGCTGGTAGGTTCTTATATCACTGACAGACTGGAGCAGCGCGGAATCGGCACTGTTCATGCAAAAGATGACTATGCGACGGAAGTGCCGGATTACAACTGGAACTTTTCCTATAAATACTCCCGGATCACCATCAAGGCGGCTATGGCAGCCAACCAGGAAATGACTGAACTTATTGACATCCACCGTGATTCACAGCGGCATGGCAAAACGACCGCCGTCATTGACGGGAAGAGCTACGCGCAGGTGTATTTCATTCTTGGACATGCCAACAAAGACTGGAAGCAAAACGAAGCCTTCGCCAATTCGATTCATCAGCTGCTGGAGAAAAATTACCCCGGCCTCTCGCGCGGCATCTGGGGCAAATCCTCCGGGAACGGGAATAACGGGGAGTACAATCAGTCTCTATCCCCCAACAGTGTACTGATTGAAGTAGGCGGGATCGACAATAGTGCCGAGGAACTGAAGCGGACAGCGGATGTGCTGGCCGATGCGATTGCCGATGTGTACTGGGACAGCCATGATGCGGAAAAGGCGGCTGCTCCGGAGAAAAGTACAGGATCTGAAAACTGATAAAGGAGTGAACGGTCATGTCCCGTTTTGGTAAAAAGCTGCTTGTGTTCGGCGTTTGGGCCGGCATTGGCATATTGATTGGCATGCAGTTTGGCGGAAGCGGCGAGACAAGGACTGGAACGGTAGCTCCGGGCTGGAACGGAGCTGCAGTGATTCAGCAGACAGGGCAGTCCGCCGCTGCCCGGACCGGTACAGGGGCTGTGCAAAGCAGCCCTGCCTATGTCTATGTACCGGTTGCCGTTGATCCGGTGACCGGCGCCTATACAGCACTTCCTGCAGTTCAGCCGCAGACGGCAGTCCAGGCCCCTGCCGGCAGCGGCAGTCTGCCGCAGCAGGAGGTGCAGGACTACAGCACATTGACTCCTGCGCAGATTCTGATCCCTGAAGAGCAGCAGCCGGGTATTGACGTGCTGGCGGATAAAACGGCGGGCCTGCTCCAGCAGGCATCCCAGAAAAGCATCCGCTGGATTGTCTCCCTGTTCGACTCAGCGGAGTAGAACCCGTTGTCCAGCCTCTTCAGAGGCTGTTTTTTTTTAATTTCTTAAAAAAATCAGGCACCCCGCAAAGGCCCTGAGTCAGCATCTGTGTGAAAACTTGGACTTGCAGGATTATGACGAATACATCAGGAATTATTAATAATGGGAAAAAATAATAAAAATGGAGGAAGGATGAATTGAATGCAGATGCTTATCCAAACGGAAATAGTCCGGCATTCGCCTATAGGAGAATATAAGGTAATATGCAGAAATGCTGCCGCAGAGGATGTGGAGGAACTGTATTCGCTGATAGAGGAATTCGCGCGGCTCGGTATTATGCTTCCTCGTTCCAGGGAAGCTCTGATCAGCCAGATTAACCAGTTCATTATTGCTGAAATGGACGAGGATTTTATCGGTTGCGGATCATTGTTTAAACTGGGCCCGGATCTCGTAGAGGTTCGTTCCATAGGTTTGTATGCTGAAGGTAGAGGAAAGGGCATTGGCTCAATGATTTTGGGTAAGCTGATTGAAGCAGCAAGGGGGCAGAGGATACCTCAAGTTATCGCATTCACCTGCGAGGTAGACTTCTTTATAAGAAATGGATTCACTGTTGTCGAGAAAGGTCTTTTCCCGGAGAAGTTCAAAACCGATTGCGTGAATTGTAAGAGGCAGCTTGCCTGTAATGAAATTGCCATGGTTAAGAGAATTGATGAATATTAATAATTTAAATATTTAACAAAAATAAGGAGGGTACTCATGAGCCGGGTAACGTTGTTTTGCCTTCCGCATGCAGGCGGTTCAGCAACTATATACAATAAATGGCAGAAGTATTTGGATAACTCAATTGCATTATATCGCGTGGAATTATCTGGAAGAGGAAAAAGGTTCAACCAAAATTTATATAATTCTATGGAGGAAGCGATAGAAGATATTTATTATCAAATTAAGCCGTTATTAATTTCTCCATTTTCTTTTTTTGGCCACAGTATGGGAAGTTTACTGGCGTATGAATTGTGTTGCAAAATTAAACAACAGGATGGATTAGATCCGGTGCAACTTTTTGTTGCTGGCGGAAAAGCCCCTCAATGTCGCGGAAGTGAAAGGAAGCTTCATCTTCTTCCTGATGATCAATTTAAAAGGGAACTAAAGAAGTTAGGCGGTACTCCTGAAGAAATATTGGGGAACAATGAATTATATAACTTTTTTTCACCTGTATTAAAGGCTGATTACAAAATAATAGAAGAGTATGAGTATCCTTTGCGGAACAACAGGCTCAACTGTGGAATCACCGTCCTGAATGGAACTGAAGATAATATTAAAGCAGAAGAACTGATGGCCTGGAATCAGCTTACAAATGGGAAATGTAACATCATTTACTTTAAAGGCGGACATTTTTTTATTAATAATCATCTTAATTCTATAGTTCAACTAATCAGTGAAACGATAACTTTAGAATGTATGAGAAAAATAAACTTTGTATGACATCAATTTCAGAGGAGTCTTTTATGTATGTTGTTTGTGTTAGAATTGCAGGGATAGAGCAAATAACCTCGATAAATGAATATATGCATTATCTGAAGTTCCTTTCGAAAGAGAAAAAGGAGCGTCTGTCCCGATTCAATCGTAAAGAAGATTTTCTCAGGTCGTTAGTCTCAGATCTGCTGACGCGTATTATGCTTGTGGAAAAATTCAATTTGAGCAATATGGACATTAGAATTTCCTCGAACTCTTATGGAAAGCCCTACCTGGACGGACATTCGGTGGAATTTAACGTATCTCATTCAGGAGAGTGGGTAGCGGCCGTTGTTAGCCGGTTTCCGGTTGGTATTGATGTGGAGGAAATTCAGCCCATTAATGTGGATATTGCAAGAAGTTTTTTTGCAGAGAAAGAATATGCAGAAATAGTCGCGAAGGCTGAAGACGAGAAACTTACATATTTTTTTGACTTGTGGACTTTAAAGGAGAGTTATATTAAAGCTTGCGGGCAGGGCTTATCCGTTCCCTTAAATCTGTTCTCTTTCTCGTTGGAGAATGAAAAAATTATTTTTGAGAATAATCATAGCCAAGAGCATTACTATTTTCGGCAATATCAGATGCACAATCAATACAAACTAGCTGTCTGCAGTTCATATCCGGACTTCCCATCAGAGATAACAACATGGAGTCTGGAGCAAGTTTTAGATACTGCCAAAAAACTACTGTATGCAGAAAGAAATGGTTGAGAAAATGACAGCCTCCATTAAAAAAACGGATAGACTTCGTCTTTTTAATACTTGTTCTTATTTTTTTTGAGAAACTCCAGTTTTTCATTGGCCCCAAGAAAATCAGGGTGTGCTCCTCTTTCTTTACTTTCCGGCGGCGCGGGATTGATGGGGGGAGCGCGTACTGGTATAATAAGTTGATTAACATAAGGCTGTCTGTGGGGGTAAGGAATGACTGACGTTCAGAAAAGACAACAACAAATCCGCAATTTCTCGATTATTGCACATATAGACCATGGTAAATCGACGCTGGCCGACCGTATTCTTGAATATACGGGCGCACTCAGCTCACGCGAAATGCAGGAGCAGGTGCTGGATCAGATGGATCTGGAGCGTGAACGCGGGATCACCATTAAGCTGCAGGCTGTCCGCCTTACTTACAAGGCTGATGACGGCCAGGAGTATTTGCTCAACCTGATTGATACTCCGGGGCACGTCGACTTCACTTATGAGGTCTCCCGAAGTCTTGCTGCCTGTGAAGGTGCACTGCTGGTAGTAGATGCCGCACAGGGTATTGAGGCGCAGACACTTGCCAACGTGTATCTTGCGCTGGATAACAACCTGGAAATTTTGCCGGTCGTTAACAAGATCGATCTGCCGAGTGCTGATCCTGAACGGGTGAAGCAGGAGATCGAGGATGTAATCGGACTTGATGCCAGTGAAGCTGTGCTTGCATCAGCCAAAGCAGGCATCGGGATCAAGGAGATCCTGGAGCAGGTAGTCAAGCAGGTTCCGGCTCCTGCCGGTAATTCCGAAGAGCCGCTGAAAGCTCTGATTTTTGACTCCCACTACGATCCGTACAAAGGCGTTATCGTCTATGTACGCGTTATCGACGGTAAGATCCGTGCCGGCTCCAAGATCAAAATGATGGCAACTGAAAAAGTATTCGAGGTTATCGAAGTCGGTGCGTTCATGCCGCGTATGACCATTGTGGACGAGCTTAATATCGGGGATGTAGGCTTTATTGTTGCCGGTATCAAGCATGTTGGCGATACCCGTGTCGGGGATACGGTTACGGATGCGAAGAATCCGACACCGGAACCGCTGCCGGGCTACCGCAAGATCAACCCGATGGTATATTGCGGTCTCTATCCGATTGAAACCTCGGACTATAACGACCTGCGTGAGGCGCTTGAGAAGCTGCAGCTGAATGATGCTTCGCTCAGCTTCGAGCCGGAAAGCTCCAGTGCACTGGGCTTCGGCTTCCGCTGCGGATTCCTCGGACTGCTGCATATGGAGATTATCCAGGAGCGGATTGAGCGCGAGTTCAATCTTCCGCTGATTACAACAGCACCGAGCGTTATTTACCGGATTATGCTGACGAACGGCGAAATGCTGCAGATCGATAACCCGTCGAACTACCCGGAGATCGGTACCATTGATTATGTGGAAGAGCCGTATGTCAAAGCTGCGGTTATTGTCCCTAATGATTACGTAGGTACTGTAATGGAGCTTTGCCAGAATAAGCGCGGGGAATTTGTGAATATGGAGTATCTGGATACCAACCGGGTAACGATCACTTATCAGATTCCTCTATCGGAAATTGTATATGATTTCTTCGATCAGCTGAAATCCGGCACAAAGGGCTATGCTTCCTTCGACTATGAGATTTCCGGCTACCGCCAGTCCAATCTGGTGAAAATGGATATTCTCTTGAACAACGAGCAGGTTGATGCCCTGTCGTTCATCGTTCACCGTGACCGTGCCTACAACCGCGGCCGCATTATCTGTGAGAAGCTGCGCGGCATTATCCCGCGGCAGATGTTCGAGGTGCCGATCCAGGCATCGGTCGGAACCAAGGTTGTGGCGCGCGAGACTGTTAAGGCGATGCGCAAGAACGTCCTGGCCAAATGCTACGGCGGTGATATTTCGCGTAAGCGGAAGCTGCTGGAGAAGCAGAAGGAAGGTAAGAAGCGCATGAAGCAGGTCGGCAGCGTTGAGGTGCCGCAGGAAGCGTTCATGGCGGTTCTGAAGATCGACGAGTAGGAATGCATACTGCGGGGCTTCCCGTTTGCGGAAGTGCCGTTTAAGATTTACTGTTTTATTAGTGAGGAGACACTGAAGGGAAGCCTGTCGGCTTCCCTTTTCTGGCTATATTGATTGGCAATACTAAATAAAATTTAAAGGAGACAGCTATGCCAGCTCATAACAATGGCCGTCCCCCTGAGGCCGTATATATTCATATTCCGTTTTGCACGAATAAATGTTTTTACTGTGATTTCAACTCCTACGTGCTGAAGGATCAGCCCGTAATGGATTATCTGCATGCGCTTGACCGGGAGATGGAGCTGACCGTGCAGCAGACTCCGCCGGGCGTGATCAAGACGATCTTTGTCGGCGGCGGAACGCCGACTGTACTCAAGCCGGATGAGATGGCTTATTTCCTGGCCTCGGTCCGCAGACATTTTCCGCAATGGGATGATAATATCGAATTCTCGATGGAGGCCAACCCCGGCACAACGGATATCGAGAAGCTTACTGTAATGAAGGAAGGCGGGGTCAACCGGGTCAGCTTTGGGGTGCAGGCATTCCAGAACGAGCTGCTGAGCGGGATCGGCCGGATTCATAATGTCGATGACGTCTACCGCAGTCTGGAGAATGCGCGCAGCGTAGGGCTGAACAACCTGTCGGTCGACCTGATGTTCGGCCTGCCGAACCAGACCGTGGATATGCTGCGGGAGAGTGTCCGCAAAGCGCTGGAGCTGAACCTGCCGCATTATTCGATCTACAGCCTGAAGGTGGAGGAGAATACGCTTTTCCACACACTGTTCAATAAGAACAAGCTTCCGCTGCCAAATGAAGAAGACGAGCTGGAAATGTATCTGCTGCTCATGTCTGAAATGGAGAAGGCGGGTTATATCCAGTATGAGATCAGTAACTTTGCCAAACCGGGCATGGAGAGCCGTCATAATATAACGTACTGGCACAATGAGGATTATTACGGTCTTGGTGCAGGGGCGCACGGATACGTCAAGCGTCAGCGGCATATCAATATAAAAGGGGTTAATCCCTATAATGAAGCTTCGCGCAGCGGGCTTCCGCGTCTGGATTCCTTTGAAATTTCGGAGCAGGAAGCGATGGAAGACTTTATGATGGTCGGTCTGCGCATGCGCACCGGCGTTTCGGACAGTGCATTTCAGGCCCAGTTCGGCAAACCGCTCGAGGATATATTTGGTACACCGCTGCATAAACTGCTGCATGCCGGGCTGCTGGAGCAGGAGGGTGGCACCTACCGGCTGAGCAAGCAGGGAATCCTGTTCGGCAATGATGTTTTCGGGGAATTTGTCGGACTTTTAACAGAGGTTTAATTTTGAAATGCCTCTTGAATTGTAATTCACCTTGTTGTATATTTATTCATATTAACAACGAGGGGTGATTTAAAGTGCTTGTCAAGACGGAAAAGGTCCGCCAGTCGGCTCCTGCGGGAGAATCTAAAGTGATATGCAGAAATGCTACGGTGGAAGATGTGGAGCCGCTGTACTTAATGATAGAGGAGTATGCGCAGCGCGGAATTATGCTCCCCCGTTCCAGGCAAGCGCTGACCCGCCAGATCGACCAGTTCGTCATTGCTGAAATTGACGGCTTGTTTGTGGGCTGCGGTTCGCTGTTCAGACTCGGAAATGATCTCGTTGAAGTCCGTTCCATCGGCCTGCGCGATGAAGGCAAGGGCAAGGGTGTCGGCTCCATGATTCTGGAGAAGCTGACGGAGGAAGCAAAACGTCAGGGGATTCCGAAGATTATGGCACTGACCTATGCGGTTGATTTCTTTCTCAAAAACGGATTCACCGTGGTAGAAAAGGAAATCTTCCCCGAAAAGGTATGGACGGATTGTGTTAACTGCAAGAAGCAGCATGCCTGTGACGAAATTGCCGTCATGAAAAGATTAGATTAAACAGGCAGCCGTATGCTGCCGCGTAACCATATATAAAGAGCCGCCGTTCCTCGGGGAGTTCATTCCCGCGGACAGCGGCCTTTTTTTACATTTCATAAAGTATATTTATTAGTTGGCATAGATCAGCTTACGCTGCTGCTCTATGAGTTCAGCAAGCTCTGGTGTAGCATAGGCAGGTGGATTAAAGGAGGGCGACAGCGTATTATAAACGATGGTCATGGCAGGCCCGTCCTTCAGTTCGATTTCAAGCCAGTACTTATCGCCTACCCAGCTTTTGGTTTCCTTATACAGCTGATCAAAAGGGATGTATTTCAGCTTAGGAAACTCTTTTATAAAAAGTTCTGCAGCTTCCGGTGTGAAGTCCATCAAGTGTGTTGTGCCGTCCATCCCGCTGATGAAGCGGACCGCTGTTATTTTACCGGAGATATCGAGCAGATCATTAAGCGTTTCTGCTTTGGGGTTACTGTGGGCTACGAACAGCCTGTCGCCTGCCCATAAGCGGGCAGATGCCTTATACCCGGATACTTCATTCAGCTCTGTACCGACCTCAAGCAGGGTGGAATCGCCATCCCGCATTTCTGTACGCGGACACTGGTGATCGGCTTTACGGTAGGTGATTTCCCCCAGCTGTTTGCCTTTATTATGCTCGCCGGCCGGATTGGCATAATCCTCATTGTAAACAACGCCGCCCCACTGCAGTACCGAGATATAATCCACATCACCGTAAAAGCATTTGTTTTGGAGAGCTGTCTCTCTCATATAAAACGCAACAGCACCAGCCAGAATCAGCAACGCGGGCAGGATGATGAACAGGAATCTTCTTCGTTTCATAAAAGCTTATTCCCCCTTTTATGTACAGACGAAAGCTGATCATGGAGGTTGCGCCAAATTTCCCGAATATGGAATGAAATTTGTTCAGGCCGTTATCCAAATCCGGAAGGAAACTGACTTGACAATCTCAAGGTCAGTTTGGTATTTTTGTATTAGTGGTTAGCACTCATCTAAGTAGAGTGCTAACGAATCGGAGCCACAGCCGATAGGAGGGAATAACATGTTAACTGAACGCCAGAGAATGATCCTTAATGCTATCGTGGATGATTATATTTCTTCCGCTGAGCCTGTAGGCTCGCGCAGCATCTCCAAACGTGGTGATGTGGGCTACAGCCCGGCAACCATCCGCAACGAAATGGCTGATCTGGAGGAATTAGGTTATCTTGAACAGCCGCATACATCGGCTGGAAGAATTCCTTCACATAAAGGCTACCGCTATTATGTGGATCATATGGTTCCGTGGAATTCCGCCGGAACGGCAGAGATGGGCACGATCCGCGCCTTTTTCGCCGAGAAGCTGAACGCTACTGAACAGGTTATCCAGCATGCGGCAATGATTCTTTCCAATATGACGAATTACACTTCCATCCTTTTGGGACCGGAGGTTTTTCATACTTCATTGCGCCATTTTCAGCTGCTTCCGCTTGACGGCAACAATGCCGTGGCGATTATTGTTACCAGTACCGGGCAGGTAGAGAACCGTACGGTTCAGATTCCGCCGGAGATTTCCCTTTCCGAAATGGAAAAGGTCGTAAATCTGCTGAACAGCAAGCTGGTGAACGTACCGCTCTACAAGCTGAAGAGCCAGCTCTATTCCGAGCTGGGCGAGGAGATGCAGCGTCATATCTCCCATTACGAAGAGTTAATGCAGGTGCTTGACCAGGCGCTCGAAAGCGATCATGACCAGCGCATCTATCTGAGCGGAGCAGCAAATATGCTGACCCAGCCGGAGTTCAAGGATGTCGACAAGGTCAAGACGATTCTCGATCTGCTGGAGCAGACACCGACCCTGCTGAAGATGCTGTCCCCCGCTTCCGGCGGAACCGGTATACAGGTCCGCATCGGAACGGAGAATAAGCATGAGGCCTTTGCCAACTGCAGCCTGATCACAGCAACGTATTCACTGGACGGCAAGGCGCTGGGCAGTATCGGCATCCTGGGTCCGACCCGGATGGAATACGCGCGCGTGATGGGCATCCTCGGGATTTTATCCCGGGATTTGACAGCGATGCTGGCACACTGGTATAAGTGAACAGAGTGTAATTGATTTGCGTGAATGAATTGAAGGAGGTGAAGACAACTTGAAAGAGGAACAGGTTCAAGATCCGAATGAATGGAATGACGAGGCAGCAAATGAAACCCTGGCGGCCGATGAGGCCGAAGCCGTTGCAGAAAGCACGGCAGATATCGAGGAGGCTTCTAATAGCGGTGAAGCTGCTAAGCGCCTCCAGGAGCTGGCAGAAGAGGCTCAGGCCCGTACACTGCGCGTGCAGGCGGATTTTGATAACTTCCGCCGCCGTACCCAGAAGGAGAAAGAGGAACTGGCGCAGTATGCCACTTCCAAGCTCGTTACAGAATTGCTTCCGGTACTCGACAATTTTGAACGTGCGCTGGTCACTGCTCCGGGCGGCACTGAATCGGAGGCCTTCACCAAAGGCATCAACATGATTTTCCGTCAGCTGGAAGGGGTATTGAAGTCTGAAGGCCTTACAGCGATGGAAACGGTAGGACAGCCATTTAACCCTGAATATCATCAGGCGATTATGCAGGTGGAGAGCGAGGAGCACGAGGAAGGCATCGTGACGGAAGAGGTCCAGAAGGGCTATCTCCTGAAGGATAAGGTTCTTCGTCCGGCCATGGTCAAAGTCAGCATGTAGTCTGTCAATATACTTTGGCATCTGAGTTTTCTAACTATTTATACATTTGCTGGAGCCTGGGCTCCATAACATTTTGAGGAGGCATATTACAGTGAGTAAAGTAATCGGGATTGACCTTGGAACCACCAACTCTTGCGTTGCCGTTATGGAAGGCGGCGAAGCCGTCGTTATTCCTAATCCGGAAGGCGCGCGTACAACCCCTTCGGTTGTAGGCTTTAAGAAAGACGGCGAGCGCATCGTCGGCGAAACAGCAAAACGCCAGGCGATCACTAACCCTGACCGTACAATCGCTTCGATTAAGCGTCATATGGGTACGAACCACAAAGAAAGCATCGACGGCAAAGACTACTCTGCACAGGAAATTTCCGCAATGATCCTTCAGAAGCTGAAATCCGATGCTGAAGCATATCTTGGACAGACTGTTACCCAGGCGGTTATTACAGTTCCGGCTTATTTCAATGACAGCCAGCGTCAGGCAACCAAGGATGCTGGTAAAATTGCCGGCCTTGAAGTTCTGCGTATTGTCAATGAGCCAACGGCTGCAGCGCTTGCTTACGGTCTTGAGAAGGCTGAAGACCAGACCATTCTCGTATATGACCTGGGCGGCGGTACATTCGACGTATCGATCCTTGAGCTGGGCGACGGCTTCTTCGAAGTAAAAGCTACCAGCGGTGATAACCGTCTGGGCGGCGACGATTTTGACCAGGTTGTTATGGACTTCCTCGTAGCTGAATTCAAGAAAGAGCAGGGTATTGACCTGAGCAAGGACAAGGCTGCTGTACAACGTCTGAAGGATGCTGCTGAAAAAGCGAAAAAAGAACTGTCCGGCGTACTGACTACCACTGTATCCCTTCCGTTCATCACGGTTGTTGACGGCGTGCCTCAGCACTTGGAAGTTAACCTTACCCGTGCCAAGTTCGACGAACTGACTGCAGGACTGGTAGAACGCACACTGGGACCTACACGCCAGGCGCTGAGCGATGCAGGCATGACTCCTGCTGACCTGGACAGAATCGTGCTAGTCGGCGGTTCCACCCGTATTCCTGCCGTACAGGATGCGATCAAGAAGCTTACCGGCAAAGATCCGCACAAAGGCGTTAACCCGGACGAAGTAGTAGCCCTGGGTGCTGCAGTTCAAGCAGGCGTATTGACTGGTGATGTTAAAGACGTGGTACTGCTTGACGTAACTCCGCTGTCCCTCGGTATTGAAACTGCAGGCGGCGTATTCACGAAGATGATCGAGCGTAACACTACTATTCCTACAAGCAAATCCCAGGTGTTCTCGACCTTTGCCGACAACCAGCCAAGCGTGGAAATTCACGTATTGCAGGGTGAGCGCCAAATGGCGAACGGCAATAAGACACTGGGACGCTTCATGCTGAACGAGATCCCGCCGGCACCGCGCGGCGTACCGCAAATCGAAGTTACTTTTGACATCGACGCTAACGGTATTGTTAATGTATCGGCAACAGACAAAGGCACGAACAAGAGCCAGAAGATCACGATCACTTCTTCCAGCGGCCTGAGCGATGCTGAAGTTGAACAAATGATGAAGGATGCCGAGCTGCACGCTGAGGAAGACCGCAAGCGCAAAGAACTGGTTGAAGCGAAGAACAATGCTGACCAGCTCGTGTATTCCACAGATAAAGTAATCAAAGATCTTGGCGATAAAGTAGATGCTTCCGAAATCGAAAAAGCCAATGCTGCTAAGGATAAAGTAAAAGCGGCACTGGAAACCGATAACCTGGAAGAAATCAACGCGGCTACAGAAGCACTGAATGAGATTGTACAGCAATTATCCGTGAAGCTGTATGAGCAGGCTGCACAGGAGCAACAAGGTGCTGAAGGGGCTCCGGAAGGCGCTAAAAAGGATAATGTTGTTGACGCTGACTATGAGGTTGTTGACGACGAGAAGAATCAAGGGTAACCTTAAACGATAAGTTTATTCTGTACGAAGGGAAGGTCAAGACCGGGGCATCCCGTGTTTTGGCTTTCCTTTTAAAATATAAGAATTTATATGTTTTACGCTATAAATAATCCTTATATTTCTCGCAGAAACGGATACCGTCCTGTTTAGGACGGTAAAGTCGTTTCTACTTGACATGTTACAGGGGAATTGAGTACTGATGTACGGAGGTGAAAGCAGTGGCAGATAAACGCGATTTTTATGAGGTGCTGGGTCTCGGAAGAGATGCATCTGAAGATGAAATAAAGAAGGCCTACCGCAAGCTGGCGCGCCAGTATCATCCGGACGTCAACAAGGCGAGCGATGCTGAAGCCAAGTTCAAGGAAGTGAAGGAAGCTTACGATGTGCTGAGCGACGGCCAGCAGCGCGCACGTTATGACCAGTACGGCCATATCGATCCTAACCAGGGTATGGGCGGCGGCTTTGGCGGCGGAGATTTCGGCGGCGGACTCGGAGATATCTTCGACATGTTCTTCGGCGGAGGCGGCGGACGCCGTGATCCGAATGCCCCGCAGCGCGGCGGCGATTTGCAGTACACAATGACCATTGAATTCAAGGAAGCGGTATTCGGCAAAGAAACCGACATTACCATTCCGCGTACAGAGTCCTGCGACACCTGCTTTGGCTCCGGGGCTAAACCGGGTACGAAGCCGGAGACCTGTTCCGTCTGCCACGGCAGCGGCCAGCAGGAATTCGTGCAGAACACCCCGCTTGGACAGATGCGCAACCGCCGTCCCTGCTCCCATTGCAGCGGAACCGGCAAAATCATTAAAGAAAAATGTACGACTTGCGCAGGCCAGGGCAAGGTTAGGAAGCAGCGCAAGATCCATGTGCGTATTCCAGCCGGCGTAGATGACGGCGCTCAGCTGCGCATGACTGGTGAAGGTGAAGGCGGAACGCGCGGCGGTCCTGCCGGTGACCTGTACATTGTCATCCGTGTGAAGAACCATGAGTTCTTCGAGCGCGAGAACGATGATATCATGTGTGAGGTTCCCCTGACATTCGCTCAGGCAGCACTTGGTGATGAGATTGAAATTCCTACCCTGACCGAAAAGGTGAAGCTCAAGATTCCTGCGGGAACCCAGACAGGCACCTTCTTCCGCCTCAGAGGCAAAGGAGTTCCACACCTGCGCGGCAGCGGAACTGGCGACCAGCATGTGCGGGTAGTCGTGGTAACGCCAAGCAAGCTAAGCGATGAGCAGAAGGACCTGCTCCGCCAGTTCGCTTCCCACAACGGCGAGAATACGCATGAGCAGGAGCAATCATTCTTTGACCGTGTAAAGCGTGCCTTTCGCGGTGACTAAGTTTTAGTAATGAATTTAAACCAACCCCCGGATTCGCGAGGTAACGCGGAGCCGGGGGTTTTTGATGTTAGAGCTTATAAAAAAAGGATCGTGCAGGGCGGCTCATTGGGCCGCTGCACGATCCTTTTACATTCCAGCCTGCTATCAGCCTCCGTAGAGGTTATTAGCAGGCTGAGCAATAAAGAACTACTCGATCAGGCCGATCTTGTTAAGCAGCTGGTACAGTGCAGCAGCGGCTGCTTCACGGGTTGCCGGAGCAACCGGATTGAAGCTGGAGCCTGTATCGCTGCCGATGATGCCGGCTGCCGACAGGGTCTGCAGGCTATCCTTCGCGTAAGGAGCTACTTTGGCGCTGTCACTATACGTTGTGAAGGAAGGGTTGGCACTCTTCAGTTCAGTGCCGGTTAATTTAAGCGCTCTGTCCAGAATCACTGCCAGCTCCTGGCGGGTTACATTCTGGGTTGGTGCAAATTTACCGTTGCCGATTCCGAGAATCAGGCCTGCTTTGGAAGCAGCGGCCACATCCTGGGCATACCAGGCAGTGGAGCTTACATCTGTGAAGGTCACGTTGGCATCTGTCCGCAGTCCGAGCGCGCGGGTCAACAGTGCGGTGAACTCGGCACGGGTCAGGCTGCTCTTAGGCGAGAAGGTTGTTGCCGATGTGCCCTGGATGATCAGCTTGTTAGCCAGCGCCTGGATCGCTTCAGCCGAAGAAGAAGCGGAAATATCTGTAAATGCTGCGGCCGGCTTGCTTACTGCAGCGTAAGTCGAGAAGCCTGGACGGCTAACAGTAACGATTGTAGTGCCGTCTTTCTGCGGTGTGAACACAGAAGCGACTGGAGTAACTACTCCGTCATCCTCGAACAGAACACCTGCTGTATTCGGCTGGATTGCACCTGGTACAGTAAAGGATCTCTTAATAAACAGGTTGTTCGGTGTTGTCAGATACGTGCTGCCTGTTGCACTGGTCCAGGAAGCTTCAAAGGTAATTGGAGTCCCGATTACCGTGGAACCGGCTACGCTGGCTGTCAGCTTGCCGGCAGCTTCCGGCGCCTGTTTAATATCCAGCTTGAAGCTTTGGCCCGCAGGAGCGGATTTCAGCAGGGATACCGGCAGGGCAACGGCAGAACCGTTGACTGTAACAACAATGCTGCTATCGGCGTGAATGCCGGCCAGCTGAGTCACCTGGGCTGCAGTCAGATTCAGTTCAACCGCAGTATCAGTGGTTGCAGGCAATGAAATTACGACAGCTGTTTTGGTTGCTGCGGCATTAGCCAGAGCAGTTTTCAGATTGTCGTCGGTTACAGTTACTGTAGTTACACTGTCTTTGGACACAGTGGCCGGAGTCAGGGTAACCGGGGTTGTTCCTTCTGCGATCAGTGATGCAGCTGCAGCAGGGGCAACCGGAGTTGTTGGTGTAACTGTACCGCCACCGCCGCCGCCATTATTGCCGCCGTTTCCTGAGTTTGGAGCCGGCTCGTTAATAAAGCGGAATGAGGTATAGGTAGTGTAGAATTCATCTTCGTACTGATCAATCTTAATTGGCAGCTTGGAATTATCTTCGGCGTTTATTCCCAGCACTTGAAGCTTATAAACGCCATCTGTCATATAAGCAACAGCGGGCTGTCCGTTTGCATCAAGGATTGGTTCACCGTCACTGTTGTAAGGATGGTAGGTAGCACTGATAACGGTTGAGTAGTCACCCGGTTCGAAATATTTATCCGGCGAGTCGGTAGCTGCAACCTGGAAGTAACCTTTAGTTTTGTCATCCAGACCAACCAGGTCTACTTCATAGTAGTTGATGTCTTCAGCTTTCAGTTTGAAATTAAGGACTGCACCCGAGTTGTTGTACACAATCGGTGAAGTAATTACTGGTTCCTGAATTCCGGTTCCCCAGTCAGGCTGATTTGTTGTTTCATCAACATTAATGGCGAACGGCAGGTGCAGGGTAGGTTGTCCCGCAGACGTGAGAACGATATTCCCCTGCAGCATCTGCGGTTCAGTATCGGCTGATACATTAACCGTCAGATTAAAGCCGGCGGAAGCGTAAGCGGAGGCTGTTACCGTAGCTTTATCCAGCGTTGCGGTTACATTCTCCAGATCATCATAGTTCCATTCCACAGAAGCGGTGTAAGTAAGCTCTTTACCGCTGACATTTTTGAGCTGCAGTTCTTTGGAAGCTGCTGCACCTGGCAGTAGTGTTCCAAAGCTTGTGGAAGGATTATAGTTGATTACGTTTTGTGCTGAATAATTTTTGTCGAGAATAGTAATGTGTTCAACAGCCTGGAGCAATGCTGGTGTCTTGATGGCATTCTCTACGTTTGCCCGGCCCGGACCTTGAATGTACAGATCTTCCGGAGCACCTTTATAAAGGAGCTGGTCCGCAGTGTTCGCCAGAGCGGCGCGGATATCAAACGGTGTGTAATCCGGATGAGCCTGTTTAATCAGGAGCGACAAGCCTGCTACATGCGGAGTCGCCATGCTGGTACCGCTGCTGCGGTGATATGCCTGAGTGTAATCCCCGCCGTATGCCGGGTAGGTGGACAATACGCCATCACCAGGAGCGACGATATCAGGTTTGATGCTGAGGTTTCCATCCACGTTAGGGCCCAGGGAGGAGAAGTAAGTTATTTCATCACCGGCAGTCTGAGTCTGCTCGTACTCATCCCCGAAGGTGAAATAGACCGGTTTTCCATCATTCGCTAGAATGGCTCTGGCAAGTGCACGTCCCTTAGTGCCTTCAATATCGAACGCTGGAATGTAGTCATATCCGTCACCGAGATTGCTGCCGATGAATCCGTCACGGTCTTTGATACTCTCGGTAAGAATAGCCTCTTTCGTGGCAGGGTTGGCATTACCGTTAAAGATTACGATGGCCTTGGCCCCGTGCTCTTTGGCAATGGCAATTTTATCGACAAAAGCCAGGTCTCCGCGGGATACCAAGACTACAGAGCCGGTAATGTCGCGATCCGGATAATCTTCATCTGCACCAAGGTCAGCGTAAACGACCTCAACCGGTTCTGTGCCGATAATATCGGTGAAGTTATATTTTCCGAGCTCATAGGCCATTACGTGGAAATCATAATACTCAGAATAAGTAACGGTAGTTACCGAATCTGCAATTTCCGCCTTGAAAGCACCTGAGAAGGCTTTGATCGGACTATTTACAGCGCCAACCGAAATGGCCAGCTGCGACGCTGCAGGAGAGCCGAGGGAGAAATAGCCCGCTTCCCCGTTGTTACCGTTGGCAATAACCGCTACTACGCCCGAGAGTACGGCATTATTGATGGCGATGGAGTCAGGAGAGTTTACGTCTTTTTCGGAATCGGAGCCGAGCGACAGGTTGATGACATCCATGCCGTCTTTAACCGCATGCTCAATTCCGTCGATAACCTGGGCAGATGAACCGGAAGAGGTGCTCGGATCATCAAGGTTGCGCCCCAGAACTTTATAAGCGTACAGCTCAGCGCCTGGTGCTACCCCTTTTTGGGCAACATCACCTTTGGCGGCATATTGTCCGATAATCGTACCGGAGACATGCGTTCCGTGGGAGGTTCCGGCATAGCCTTTGCCGTATATATCTTCTTCGACGGGAATAGGTGCTTCTTCATAAGGATCTTCATCCTGATAAAAGGAGTCGTAACCGCCCTTATAGGCCGGTGCAATATCCGGGTGCAGATAGTCAACACCGGTATCAATGACGCCGACTTTCAGGCCTGCACCGGTAATCCCCTGCTCAGCAGCCCAATCAGCATGAATCTGCTCCAGCGGGGCATTGTCATTTCTGTAAGTAGCATCTGTTACCGTTTCATCCGGAAGGGCGTACCAGGTGCTGTTCGGATAGATGGAGGTAACACCGGAGATTTTGGCCAGCTTCGGAATTTCATTAGCCGGGACGGAAACCTCAAAGCCGTTCAGTACCGTGTCGTACTGGTAGTTGACGGTCAGGTCAATGCCCAGATCATCGGCTTTACCCAGTACTTCAGACTGCTGGCTTTTGACAGCAGCTTCTGCAGATGCCTGGGAGAGGGTGGAAATTCCCTGCTTGGCTGCGTATTTGCCTACGGCTGCAGGCTGGCCGCTCAGCTGTACAATAACACGGACATTGCCTGATGATTTGGTGTTAATCTGCGGTGAAATGTAGGTCTGATTGGAAGTTTGGGTAATTGAGGTTAAAGATTTAGTTGATGTTGGCGTCTGCGAGCTGCTGGCGGCAAAGGCCGCTCCCGGAATCATGCCTGCTGTCACTCCGAGTGACAGGGTGATGACAGACAGCTTGCGAGGTAGTTTATTCCACTCCAAATGTAATCCCCTCCAAATGTGTATGTGTACTGATACAGCTAAATTTTTCCTGCTATAGACAGCACTTCGATTCTCCTTTCTAGTAATCTGTGTTTATTTCCGTCCCGGCTAGTAGGAAAAATATTAAGAAGATTCTACCATTGGTAAAATGTAAAATCCAGTTAAAAGTGATGTTGTTTTTTTAGAAAACACTTTCTTTTGTGACGGTATAGGTAACATGTGCAAGCTTGATCAAGAGACAAAGCAGCTGAAAACTATTGAATTTATAATAAAATGACCACATTATCGATGTGAAAGTGAGGTTTGATGACATAACAAAAGGAAAACAGCATTTACTATATAAAATAAAAATAATGTAAATGTCGTTCTCTATGTAAAAAATATAAATATATTTTTTGTATTTATGGAATTATTAACTAAGTTAAGCTTGTTATCCCGAGGTATAAGGTAGGGGAAATGGGCAAAGTGCGGCCAGGGATTTTTTTGCTGATAAATAAGATTAAACATAAAAAGCGTGTATAAACCATGCAGCATCAATACAAAATAAAATGGTCCATTTGCATTTGGCATATCAGGCAGAAAGCAGGGATTACCCTTGTCAGAAAAAAGCATCCTCGCCTACTTCAAAACACCCGAAGAAGCGGAAGGTGTCTCCCGCAAGCTTCAGGTCCTGCGCGTAACCGAGATGGCTATTGACCGCTTCACCCGCTTCAGCGGGGGAGGCCTGCAGAATGCGGTAAACCCGGTGACAGGCGACCTTTCCGCTATGGATTCGATGACTGCCGAAAGCGCGCATTCCGGTATTTTAACTGCTGCGCATACCAGCTCAAGCGGGATGAGCCATGGCGGAGACGGAGGGCCGACCGGCAGAAATATTCTGCTGACGGTCATTGTACAGCCGGAATCCTACCAGCAGGCGCTATCAATCATTGAAGAAGCCGGAGGTATGATTTAAACGTATTCGCTGAATCAATATAAGGAAGAAGGAAGGCGGTAGCTGTTATGGATCGGGAGAACTCGAACATTGTCTCTAAGGTAGACAAGCAGAAATTGCTTTACGAAGCTAAACTGGAGGACGTGCAGTTTGTGGCTGCGGAAGCCGACCAGGATGATCTGGAGGCACTGGACCGCTCGCAGGAGGCAGACAAGCGCCAGCTGAACGAAATCATCAAAAAGAATAGCAGGATTTAAGTGCTGAAAAAGATGGACAAAAACCCCACGGGCTGTGGGGTTTTTTGCGTGCTGCCGTGTATAATAAAAGGACATATAAAGGCAGGGGGATTTTAATTAATGGATACGTTTATTATGTGGGGCGGGCTGGTGCTGCTGGTTGCTTTGCTTACTTTTTTGAATCAGAAGCAGATCTATTCATCCAAAGTAAAAAGGGCATACCGTGAACTCCGCAGGCTGGCGGGAAGAGTCCGTGAGGGCCGCTCAGATCCTGCCGATCTGGAGAGCTGGGAATCCGCAATTGCAGAAATGGAAAAACATCCGAATGAATATAATAAGCTGGATGCCGAAATCGGGCTGCGCGGGGTATTTGTTCTCTATTTAGAGCAGCATTATCCGCATGATCCGCGGCTTCCCGGTCTGCAGAGAGCGGCAGCGCACCGTAAGGATTCGGTGTGGGGATTGAAGTTCGGTGACTATGGTGGCAAGAAGTGAGTGCGAAGAGCAGGGTGATAGATCAAATCTTTTAAATCGTTATAATCCATAGTAGCTTTTCGGCCGTTAATATAGAATATACACCTTATGAAAATATGATAGCCGCACAATCTCAATTTGAGCTGCACAGGGAGATAGTATTATGGAGAACGTATCAGTTCCAGCAGTTACTGAGGCACTGGTAGTCAAAGCCTTGGAGAAGAACCTTGCCCTGATCCGCTTTGATCTTGACCGCAGAGTGGCCTATGTTAATGAAGTATTTGCAGGTTCAATGAAATACAAATCAGCGGATATGTACGGAATGCATCACCGGGAGCTATGCTTTCCTGAGTTTGTGAACAGTCCGGACTATGAAATGTTCTGGCAGAATCTGCTTTCCGGTAACAGCTTCCAGGATAAGATTGAACGAATGGATTCAGAGGGAAACACCGTGTGGCTCGAAGCAACCTATATGCCTATTTTTGACGAAACCAATCATCATGTCATCGGGGTCAGCAAAATCGCGACCAATATCACACACCGGCAGACCGATGTGAACCATGTGGTGGAGCAGATGCAGAGAATGGCTGACAGCCTGAACCGGCGCGCCGAGCAGGGGATCGAACGGAGCCGGGAAATGCTGCACAGCATCAACAATATCGCCGGGGTATCGGATGAGAACACCCTGATCCTGAGAGGTCTGCAGAACAAGGCCGTTGATATACAGGGGGTGGTGCAGACCATCCGCGATATTGCCTCGCAGACACATCTGCTCGCGCTTAATGCAGCGATTGAAGCGGCGCATGCCGGCGAGTTCGGCCGGGGGTTCGACGTGGTGGCCAAGGAGGTGCGGAAGCTTTCGGGTATGGTGCAGGACTCGATTGGTGAGGTTCGGAACAGCGTACAAGCAATTACTGAAGAAATCGGCAAAATGTCAGCCGGTCTGGAGCATGTCCAGGAGAGTGTTAAAGACAGCCAGAAGCAGATTGAAGTAGCCCTGGAGGAGTTTACAGGAATTGCTGCTTCCGCCAGTGAGCTGGACATCCAGGCGCGGGCCGTTATGAACATTATCTAAATCTTATTCAAAAGAGCAGCATGGCACTCCTGAAGCAAGGGGGCCATGCTGTTTTTCATTGGATATCGTTGGCTCAGGGCGAATGATTTAAGAAAGTTCTTCGACATATATTCTTTAGTTTAATCTATATAACGGGAAATTAAATATTTTGTTTTTTTATATATAAAATTTAAATAATGTAATTTTAGTATTTAAATCAATTTTTTTATATAAATGCTTTTTTATATTGACTAAGGAAAAATATGGTACTATACTGGGGTAGTATTTCTGGATCATATACCCATATTTTATAATATTAGCATATGTGGTGTTGGCCGGAACAATATATTTATATAGCAAGGGGGGGCTACCGGTGTTTATGCTCTATACATAATTGAGAGCGTTATATTTCAGGAAAGATCTAATATTGGCTGCAGGGAGCATGGATGATTATTACATTAATCGAAAACGAAAGGTGGAACAATTTGTGAAGCACAAGAAACTCGTTACCGCTGTTTTGACGTTTGCAATGGTATTTCCAGCACTTGTTAATGTATCCTATGCATCAGATGATAATTCAGAATATTACAACTACATGTCTAAATATTCAGGATTTTCGGTATCCGAATTAAAAGCGCTTGAAAGTGAGCACGGGGATTTATCGAAGTATCTTGATATAACAATACCGGCAGAGAAACTGGGTTTAACTGCACAACATGCCAAAGAAGCTGCTACAAGCAGAACTTCTTTAAGTGCTAAGGTAGCGCTGCCTGCAGCATCGGCTCAAGATGACGGATATTTTGAGTCTTTATCTTCCTATTCCGGTATCTCTGTTACTGAATTGAAAGAAATGCAGAAAGAACATGGCGATTTAAACGAGTATCTCGGCTATGCAACTGTTAAAAATGATAGTTCAAATGTCCAATTGAGCAGAAATGCAGTTATTAACAGCGATGGTGATGGTAGCAGTAAAATGACCTCCTCTGATTGGACTTATATGAAGGGCAGAGCAGATAAAGGAGATATATTGGTTTCAAAGGATCAGACCACCTATGTTTTGTGGGTTGTCGGAGTTAATCACGGTCATGCCGCGATAGTGTATACCGACAGCTCCAGAACAGTTGAAGCACTTGGAGATCCATATACCAGTGATGATTATGATATAAGCAGATGGTCTAATAGATACACCATGAGAGATTATTATCCTACTGGAACAACAGCAACACTCAGGGCAAATGCTGCTAATTATGCTTATGACAATTTGCAGGGGAAACCATATTCAGTTACAGCCAGCAGAACGGATACGAGTTCACTGCAATGTGCCAACCTGGTTTGGCAGGCCTATAAAAGCCAGAATATTGTACTAGACTATGCACTGGCTGGATGGGCAACACCAATGACCTTTGTTCAAGACTCTGATCTTACGTTATGGGGAGGAGTAAACTGGTCTACTGGAGCTCATACCTGGTAATCGACCAGTAACTGTAACTACGTTGAAATTAATTCATTTATAGGATCGGATTTGCAAGAGAGGGGTATTATAGATGCCCCTCTTTAAATTTAGAAAAATGAAAAATGAGGAAATAATATGACAAAAAAAATAGTGTTGTCCCTATTAAGTATGATCATTGTATGTATAGCGCTCTTTTTTTGGGTTTATAAAGATGAATCTGCTTCTGATAACAAAAGTGACATCGATATCGTGTCAGGTACTGCTACTGTGAATAATATTCAATTTAAGGTTTTAAAGGATAAAGCGGATCAATATGATTTGAGCGCCAGCTTTTATTATGAAGCTTTGACCTCAACATCAATAGACACAGATACATATTATTGGGAGAATAAGAAACTTATTAAAAGTCCGGACACATATAGGCCAACCTATGCAAATAAGTACTCTATTCAATCTGTTGATAATTTACAAAAACGAATGGGCTTAAGTGATTCTCCGGTTAAATTATTTGGACAGTTGTATTTCTACGGGGAAGGTCAAAATTATGAATTGTTTATATTTGACAGTTCCCGGACGGGTTCTAGTGAATGGAGAGTTGTATTTTTAAGTGATGCCTCATTTAAAGAAGTCGTAGTAAAGAAGGATCTTGATGAAGTACGTTTGGATAGTTATCAGATTTCTGAGGATGCTGTGTATTTATACACAAGAAGTAAAAATGAAAACAGCTCCGACATAGTCTTCTATAAAATCAACACCGACACGTATGAAGTCGCCAAAACCGTAGTTCCTCTAAGTAAATTTGATGTAAATAAGGTAATCGTGCAGCTGGATAAAATTTTTGTGAATAATGATGAGCTTTTAATCGATTCCTCCAGCTTTGATGAGGTGTTCGATGGAAGAGGGGTAATCCTGAGATATAATCTTGCAACAAATATTTCTCAAACTGACTTTGTAGAACATACTATTCATAAAGTAATCCCCTATAAAGATCAATATCTTGTTGTAGCTGATGAAAAAGATTCTTTTAAGCCAGTTATTAAATATTATGATCAAAATTTCAAACTGATTAAAACGGCGGAGATAAGCGTAGATTCAGAATACGGAGATCCTGTAATTGGGGCACGTGATTATTTCTTCAGCCTTAAAAATGACAGACTTTACGGCACATTATCAGTAGATGGCATAAGTAATATCAACTATTTAGTTGTGTTGGATGCTGAAAATGCAGAAATACTCTATTTGGCTGAAATTTCCTTCCAAAAAAGAGGCTATCTTCTTCAGGATGCGAGATTTCATCAAAATGTTAAGGGCAAGTTTATAGATATTATTCCATTCTGAATATGAATAATAGTTGAATAACTGATGGAGGGAATTTTTAAATGAGATATACTTCACTGGTTCAAATGCTCCTTAGAGGAAGTAATAGCGGTAAAGATATAACTTTTATTAATAATGAAAATACTGAGAAATGTATATCATATAAGGAATTATTGGATGGTGCCTTAAAGGTGCTGGGCTTTTATCAGCGCAACAAGCTTAAGCCGGAGGATAAAGTTATCATTTATTTGAATGATAATTTAAGCTTCCTATACAGCTTTTGGGGATGTATTTTAGGAGGAATCACTGCTGTTCCTATCACGGTCGGAAAGGATCAAACGATAAAGACGAAGCTTGAGAGAGTTATTGGTACCTTGGGAGAATGCAAATTAATTACCAGCCAGCTCATGCAAAAGGATTTAGAGGATATTAAGACGATGGATTCAAGCAATGTTCTGGTTTTTGAGGACATTGATTTTCAAAAAGAAGATGGAATTATTCCTGACATTAAACCGCAGCATACCGCATTTATTCAATTTTCCTCAGGTTCAACTTCGGAACCTAAAGGAGTTACTTTAACTCATGAAAATCTGCTTACCAATCTGGACGCAATATGCTCAGGCTGCCATATTCAGGCACATGAAAAAACGATCAGCTGGATGCCTTTAACTCATGATATGGGAATTATCGGATTCCATTTAGCACCGATGTATGCAGAAATTGACCAGGTTCTGATGCCGGCCATGCTTTTTATCAGAAATCCGTTACTGTATCTTGAAAAATTGGTTGAACATAAAGCAACAATTCTTTGTTCTCCTAATTTTGGAATAAAGCATATTATGAACTTTTTATCACTGCATAAGGATTGCCAACTTGATCTGTCTAATGTACGACTTTTATTTAATGGGGCTGAACCGATATCTTATGATCTGTGTATCAAGTTTATTGAGGATATGAAACGGTTTGGACTAAAAGAGAATGTGATTTTCCCTGTATATGGAATGGCTGAGGCTTCATTGGCCGTTACTTTTCCTGTTCCCGGACATCAGATTGAAGTTGTGCGAGTTGACAGAAATGCTATGAAGGCCGGAGAACGAGTCATTCTGGTAGATGAGAAGCATAGCAATTCTATTCAATTCGTGAAGTTGGGAAAACCTGTGAATGATTGCAGCGTGCAGGTCTGTAATGAAGAAGGCGGGGCTTTAGGAGAAGAGGAAATTGGAGAAGTTTATATTAAGGGAAAGAACGTTACAAATGGGTATTACAATAATAGTAAAGCAACCGAAAGCTTCTCGGGAGAAGATGAATGGAAAAAGACCGGTGATATAGGTTTCTTTATTGAGGGCCAGCTGGTCATAACCGGAAGAAAGAAAGATATCATATTTATAAATGGACAAAATTATTATTCACATGACATTGAATCATTGGTTGACGAGCTGAATATTCCCGGAATTAAAGCTAATGCTGTTTGCGGTATTCCTAATTCTGATAAAGAAGATGAGGTTGTAATATTCGCAGTAACAAAAACTAAAAAAGAAAAATTCAAACCTATCGCTGCCCTAGTGAAAAAGATGATCAGTATAAAAATAGAGAAAGAAATCAAAGCAGTAATTCCACTGCCCAGTATCCCAAAGACTACAAGCGGTAAGATACAGCGTTATATTCTGGTTGAAAATTATCTTAACGGGTTGTACGACGAATACCTGAATACCGGCGAAACAGTCCAACCAGAGATTGAGGATGCACCGTTAAGCAAACGCCATTATGAAATTAAAAGGTTATTTGAAGAATCATTAGGAATTTCGAATCTGCCTATTCAAAGCAATTTTTTTGAAATGGGAGGAAATTCAATAAAGGCAATCTACTTAATAAGCAAAATTAACACTAACTATAATAAAAGTCTTGAAATTAAAGATGTGATGAAAGACTTCACTGTGAAAGGTGTTTCTGATCTCGTTGCGTCAAACAACCCGGTAGCGACCAAGCAATTAAAGAATGTCCAGGAAGCAGAATATTATCCTGTATTGCCTTCTCAGAAGAGGCTGTTTATTCTAAATAAAATTCCCCGTTCAGAAACGATGTTTAATGTTACAAAAGCATTTGAAATGAATGCAGTGGTTTCCCCAGCCAAAATTCAAATGATACTTGAAAAACTAACAGAATTACATGAGGCACTTCGAAGTAATTTTGTCATAGTGGATGAAGAAATCTTTCTAAAGGTACATAAACAAAGTGCAATAAACTTTCAAGTTCATGATATTAAAAGAAAGGATATAAAGTCCTTTATCAAAGAGTTCGACACCCCCTTTGATTTGGAGAAGGACATCCTGTTCAAAACAGCTTTATTGCGGTCACGCGGAAAAACGACTATTGTATTTTGCATTCATCATATAATCACTGACGGTACCTCTCTGGGTATACTCCTTCAAAACTTTATAGATTTGTATAATGAAAGAACAGTGCCGGAGCCTGCATTTGCCCTAAAGGAATACTCTTGCTGGAAAGAAATGTTTAATACTACTGAAGCTTTTAGACAACAAGAAAAGTATTGGCTGCAAAAATTCAGTAATAATATCCCTTTACTTCAGCTTCCTTATGACCACCCCCGGCCTAAAGCTTTAAATTACAGCGGAAGCAGCTTGAAAGGGATTATAGATAAGGATTTGTTTATCAGCATTGGCCAATTAGCTTCTAAAAATCATACTACAGAGTATGCGGTTTTATTTTCAATCTTTAATGCTGTCATCAACCGCTTCTCCCGGCAAAACGATTTTGTAATAGGTACTCCTATAGCAAATAGAGGAATTGGTAATTCGGATAACATTGTTGGAATGCTGATTAATACATTGCCGATCAGAATAAATATTGATAATAATCTGAAATATGTAGATTACTTGAATAATTTTAGTGAAGATATTTTTAACGATATAGCCAATCAGTACTACTATAATGAAGAATTAGCAGAACAGATTAAACTTAAGCCTGAGATGAACAGAAATGCACTGTTTGATGTTGTTTTTAATATGCAGAATATGCAAGTGCCTGCTTTTAAACTGGACGGGGCAGACTTGCTTCCGCTCGAAAATGTAACTACGACAATCAAGGTGGATTTAACACTGGATATTACGCCTCAAAAAGATCATTATGAATTAAATGTGGAATTTTCTACTGAGTTATTCGAAGAAAAAACAATAAAATATTTTATGGATAAATACATTAAAATGTTACGTGTTTTCACGGAAAGTCCCGGGACTATAATGAAAAATGCGGAAATTTTAGATGAAAAAGAAATGAATGAATTTTTGTATAACCGTAATAACCTTACTAAAGCTGTTGTTGAAAATATTACATTTATTGATGCTTTTGAAAAACAGGTCAGCAGAACGCCTCATAATATTGCCATAAAATTCGGAGATAAAAATATCTCTTATTTAGAGCTGAATGAAAGAGCCAATTGGATGGCTGAATATATCAATTCAAAGAAAACAACTAAAAATAAAATAGTTGCTGTGCTGATGGAAAGAAGTATTGAGAGGGCGGTTGTTTTATTAGGATGTTTGAAATCGGGGAAGGCTTACCTTCCCATGGAACCGGGAAATCCGGTTGAGCGGATCAATTATATGTTTAGTGACAGCCAATCTGAAATTCTCATAACTGACAGCTCTAGCCCTCATGATATTGAGTTTGTCGGACATGTACTTCAGATCAATACTATTGAAGATATGGAAAGAGAGAAAGAAAATTATAGATTTAAAGTGAATTCTGAGGACCCCGCTTATATTATTTATACGTCAGGGACTACCGGGAATCCAAAAGGGGTAGTTGCCAGCCACCTGAATTTATGGGGCTACATTTGTGCATTCCAGCAGGAATTCAGTTTAAAAGCAACGGATATTGTTCTGCAGCAGGCATCCTATGCTTTTGATACTTTCATTGAAGAAATGTATCCGGCCTTAACTGTGGGCGGCAGCGTGTCTATATGTACTAAAGCGGAAGTATTGGATATCACATTATTAACGCATAAAATTACGGATGAACAAATTACGGTTGTTTCTGCGTCTCCTTTACTAATAAATGAATTAAATAAGGTTGTGCGGAAGAATTCCGTTCATACCTATATTAGTGGCGGGGATGTTCTTAAATGGGAATACATTAATAATATCATCGATTATTCCAATGTTTATAATACCTATGGACCCACAGAAACGACAGTTTGTGCTGCTTATCATAAATGCAGTAAAGAGGATCTTAATAATCCGATACCGATTGGAAAACCAATTGCTAACTATAAGATTTTTGTATTTGATGATGCCGGTAAGCTGTGCCCTGCGGGAGTAGTAGGAGAGATTTGTGTTGGCGGGATAGGGGTTTCAAAGGGATACCTGGGGAATGCACCTTTGACGGAAGAGAAGTTCGTAATCAATCCGTACGTTGGAAATGAACTGGTTTATAAGACAGGGGATTTGGGCAGATGGACTTCCAAGGGCGAGATTGAGTACATGGGTAGAAGAGATAACCAGGTTAATATTAGGGGATACCGGATTGAAACACAGGAGATTGAACAACAGTTATTGAAGCATACTGCTGTGAATGATACTGCTGTTATCGACCTGGAAAATGAGCAGGGCGAAAGAGTTTTGGCTGCGTATATCATTACTAATGCGGATATAAAAGTCTCCCATTTAAAAGAGCATTTGTTGAAATTTCTGCCCGAATACATGGTGCCTTCGTATTTTGTACCTTTGGAGAGTTTGCCTGTAACTCCAAATGGCAAACTGGACAGAAAGTCGCTGCCTTGTCCGCAGGATAATATGTTAATGAACGAAGATTATGAAGAAGCAAGAAATGACAATGAACTGAAATTAATTGAAATATGGAAGGAAATCTTATGCATTGACAAGATAGGGATTAATGATAATTTTTTCGAGCTGGGCGGCCACTCTTTAAAGTTAACTATAATGATATCCCGAATACACAAGGAACTTGGAGTTGAGCTTAAGTTAAGCGAGGTATTTTCGTTACAAACGATTAAAGAAATTAGTGAACATATAGGCAGGTCTACGGAATCTGAATTTGATGAAATCAAGCCGATTGAGGAAAAAGAAGGGTACGAGGTCTCTTCTGCCCAAAAAAGAATGTATATGCTTCAAAGATTTGATCTGCAGAGTACCGGCTATAATATCTCCGGTGCACTTTCCATAACAGGTGAGATTGATATTGACCGTGTTGCTCAAGTTATAAAAGAACTTGTAGAGCGGCACGAGTCACTCCGAACGTATTTCGTTGAAGATAAAGGAAATATTCTGCAGAAAACAATTCATGCGACTGATTTTGAGACTGGCTTTATTAACTGTCCTGATAAAAATATCCATGACACTATAGACAGAATTATTCAGCCGTTTGACTTGAAAAGCGCACCCTTATTTCGCGTCACTGTTATAAAAGAGTCAGAAGCAGAGCATGTAATTGTCTTTGATATGCATCATATCATTTCGGATGGAGTCTCTGTAGGGATTCTCATTAAAGAATTTTCAAAACTTTATGCAGGTGAAAAGCTCGCTCCACTCCATCTGCAGTACAAGGATTTTGCCGCCTGGCAAAACAAAATGCTCCAATCGCAGAAAATAAAAGAACAAGGAAATTATTGGACCGGGTTATTTTCTGGAGAGATACCTGTTTTGAACTTGCCTACGGACTATGTGAGACCAGCTGTCCAAAGTTTCGAAGGAAAAACAGTAAGAACGAAGATCGATGACTTGATATATAAAAATTTAAGTGTGATTGCGCAAGAGACTAACACTACAATGTATATGCTTTTGCTTGCAGCTATGAACATTCTTTTAGCTAAGTATACAGGCCAGTCCGATATTATTATCGGCAGCCCGATTGCCGGGCGGTATAATGCCGATTTGCAAGATGTAGTAGGCATGTTCGTCAATACTCTAGCTATGCGGAATTACCCGGATGAGGTTAAACCGTTCAAACAGTTTCTTGGGGAAGTTAAGCAGAATTGTTTGGATGCCTACCAAAATCAGGATTACCAGTTTGAAGAATTAATTGACAGATTGAATCTTACCAGAGATATGAGCAGAAACCCTTTGTTCGATGTGATGTTTACTATGCAAAATATAGATAATCAGCATTTGGATATACAGGGTCTTCAATTTAGAAGATTTATTCATGAGTATAGCATTTCAAAATTTGATATTTCCTTTACTGCAGAAGAATTTAAAGGAGAACTAATCATTGAGCTGGAGTATAGTACCCACCTGTTCAGAGACAGCACGGCTCATGCAATTCTGAAACACTTGAATAATATCTTGGCTAATATTACGCAGCATGCGGATGTTGCACTTAAAGATATTGAAATGTTATCAGAGGAAGAGAATAAATATATTGTTGATGAATTGAATCAGACATATACAGCTTATCCTGAAACCAAAACATTCCAGCAAATGTTTACCGAGCAAGTGCTCAAAACTCCCGAGAAGCAGTCTGTTATCTATGGCAATCAATACTTAACATACCTGGAATTACATCATCGCTCTAATGCCTTGGCCAGAACGTTGAGAGCTGAAGGGGTAGCCCGGAATACTATTGTAGGAATAATGGCAGAACGGTCTTTGGAGATGTTTATAGGTGTTTTAGCGATCATCAAAGCCGGGGGAGCCTATCTACCTATTGATCCTTCTTATCCGGAAGAGAGAATACAATATATGCTTGCTGATAGTGAAGCGAAAATAATCCTCTCCCAAAAATCATTTGTTGATAAAATAGGTGAAACCTGCAACTTTATTGATATCAATGATTCAACTAATTATTCAGACGATGTTTCAGATCTAGCTGATATTAATGCGGGCACTGATCTGATATACATTATTTATACCTCAGGTACAACAGGTAAGCCTAAAGGTGTAATGATTGAACACCGTAATCTAGTTAATATGGCGTTTACATGGATCAACCATTACAAGCTAGACATTATTGAAGCCAGGTTATTACAGATGGCCAGTATAGCATTTGATGTTTTTGCGGGTGATATGTGCAGAGCTTTACTCACAGGGGGAAGTTTGTTTATTTGTCCTGAAGATACCAAGCTGGAGTTTAAATCCCTGTATACATTAATAAAGGATAAGAAAATTAATATCTTTGAGTCAACGCCCGGTCTGATCATACCATTTATGGAATACATTCATGAAAATCAGTTAAGCATTGATAGTATGAAGGTATTAATTATGGGTTCGGATACGTGTGCAATTGATGATTATAAAAAGCTGGTTGACAAATTTGGACATAAAATGAGAGTACTCAACAGTTATGGAGTTACAGAGGCAACCATTGACTCCAGTTACTATGAAGAGAATTTGAAGTCCGTTCCTGATTTGGTAAACACACCTATAGGGAGGCCGTTAGATAACACCCAGTTTTACATTTTGAACCATTCAATGAAACCACAGCCTATCGGGGTTAGCGGAGAACTATATATTGGAGGAAAGGGAGTAGCCCGGGGTTATTATAAGAATGAACAGCTAACGCTGGAGAAATTCCCCCTGAATCCATTTAGAGCCGGTGAAAGAATGTATAAAACTGGTGATTTGGCCCGGTGGCTGCCTGACGGTAATGTGGAGTTCTTTGGAAGAGAAGATTATCAAGTGAAAATAAGAGGCTACAGGGTTGAAATAAGAGAGATAGAAAATCAGCTGCTTCAATATGCCGGGATCAAGGAAGCTGTGGTTATTGATAAAAAGGACGGAAACGGGCTCTCTTTTTTAGTAGCGTATATAACTGGAGTTCATTTCCTGAATGTCTCGCACATTAAAGAACATCTGGCTGGGAAATTGCCCAATTATATGGTCCCGTCTTTTATAAAGCAGCTTGAGGAAAAGTTGCCGGTTACACCTAACGGAAAAATTGACAGGAAAACATTAGGTGAATATGAGGTTAGTCTTCAGTCTGATTCCGAATATGTGGCACCGGTCACCGCTACCGAAATCAAGCTTGAAGGCATCTGGAATAGCATTCTTGGAGTGAAAAAATCCGGTGTATATGATAACTTTTTTGAACTTGGGGGACATTCCTTAAAAGCAATTGCTCTTGCATCCCGAATTCATAAAGAGTTTAATGTGGAAATTTTGCTTAAGGACATTTTTAAATCTCCGACATTAAAAGGTATAAGCAAGTGTATAGATCTGTCTGCAGAAAATAGATATGACCTGATTATAAAAACAGCGCCTAAAGAGTGGTATGAAACTTCCGCTGCTCAAAAAAGAATGTATATGCTCCAACAGCTGGAGCCAGATAGTCTGGGTTATAACATGTCTGCGGCAATCAAAATCCATGGGGAGCTTGAAAGAGGGAAGCTGGAAGAAAGTCTGCGTGAATTACACGTTAGACACGAAGCTTTAAGAACCAGCTTTGCAATTAAGGAAGGAAATATCGTTCAAAAAATACATGATTCCGTAAAGGTTGACTTCCAATACAGCGAAGTGGAGGATATCAATCTAAACAAAGAATTAGAGCGATTTGTGAGAACCTTTGATTTAGAAAGGGCTCCTTTGATGAGGGTACAACTCATTAAACAGCAGAACTATCATATACTTCTATTTGACATCCATCACATCATTTCCGATGGGATATCTGTAGAGCGGTTAATTAATGATCTCGGCAAAATGTATATGTCACAGTCCCTTCAGCAACTGGATATACAATACAAGGATTACTCTGAGTGGCAAAACGAGATGCTTCGGACGGAAAGATTGCTGCCGCAGGCCAACTACTGGAGAGAAGTATTTAGCGATAAGCCTCCCGTTTTGAATATGCCCCTTGATTATTCAAGACCTAAAGTACAGAGTTATGAAGGCTTAGGAACAGAAATACTAGTACCCACTGAGTTAACGCAGCAAATCAGGGCAATGGCTGAACAGCATAACGCCACTGTATATACGCTGCTGCTGTCAGCAATATATATTTTGTTATCGAAGTACAGCGGGCAGGAAGAAATAATTGTAGGAGGTATAACAGCAGGAAGAAACAAGCCGGAAGTTGATCCTGTTGTAGGAGTATTTATTAATACCTTGGCTTTGCGTAATACAATTTATTCCCATGAAAAGTATGAAGTGTTCTTAGCAAGAGTTAGGGATAATGCGTTTGCTGCTTTCGAAAATCAGGATTACCCGTTTGAAGAATTGTTGAATCTAATTAGCGTTAGGCGAGATCCTGCCAGAAGTCCGCTGTTTGATGTTATGTTCTCTATGGAAGATGATCTCTGCTTTGACTCATTAGAAACAGCTAATATTACATTTGAACCTGTAGCAGCGGTTAGAACATCGGTGAATTTTGACTTGAGATTTATTGCTGTAAACCGTGGTGATGAGATTGCCATGAAAATTGAATATGGAACCAAATTGTTTAAAGCAGCTACCATCAATAGAATGCTCGTGCATTTAATCTATATTATCGAACAAATAACGGCGCAGCCTGAACAGATTATTGCAGATATCAATTTGTTGACAATTGAAGAGAAAAACATCCTTTTAAACGATTTTAACAATACGGAAGCGGCCTATCCTAGAGAGAAGACTTTTATAGAGCTTTTTGAGGAACAAGTTTGCAGAACACCTGATGCGGCGGCAGTCATTACTAAAGACAGCACTATGACCTATAGTGAGTTAAATAGAAGGGCTAATAAACTTGCTAAAGTTCTAAGGGCTGAAGGGGTTAAGCGAAATGCTATAGTTGCTATTATTCTTGAACGTTCAGAGAGTATGCTAGTAAGCATATTTGCGATAATCAAGGCTGGCGGTGCTTATTTACCTATCGATCCGGATTACCCTGAAAACAGGATTGCCTATATTTTAGAAAATAGCCAAGCTTGTTTAGTTCTGACTCGTGAGAAATATTTTAATAAAGTAAATGCCGTTACACCTAAGCTGGATGTAGATAAACAGAGCTATGAATCAAATGGAGAAAACTTGGAGCTGATCAATACTCCGCAGGATTTAATTTACGTAATTTATACTTCAGGATCCACAGGTAATCCCAAAGGAGTAATGATAGAGCACAGGTCATTAGTTAATAGAATAAACTGGATGCAGAAAGCGTACCCTCTTACTGAAGCAGATACTATAATACAAAAAACTACTTATACTTTTGATGTATCTGTATGGGAATTATTGTGGTGGTCGGTCGTTGGGGCAAAAGTGTGCTTGTTGGAGCATAATCAGGAAAAGGATGTTTCGGCTATTATCGAAGCAATGTGTAAATATCAGATAACTACAGCCCATTTTGTCCCGTCCATGCTGAGAATATTCCTGGATTATTTGGAGGAGCATCAAAAGTACGATGAGGTACTATCTTTAAATAGAGTTTTTACCAGCGGAGAAGCATTGCAAACAAAGCAAGTGACGGATTTTGAAGCGGTACTGTTTAAAGAGTCCGGTACTCAATTAATCAATTTGTATGGACCTACTGAGGCTACAATAGATGTCTCCTATTTTAATTGTTTTGAACAAAGGCTGGACAGAACAATACCTATTGGTAAACCTATTGATAATATTAAATTATTTATTGTTGATAACAATCATTTAATGCTGCCTGTTGGTGTCCCGGGTGAGCTTTGTATTGCGGGGGACGGGGTGGCCAGAGGGTACTTGAATAATCAGGAGCTTACTGATCAAAAATTTATTACGCATCCATATGTCCCAAATTCTAAATTATATAAAACAGGGGATTTGGCAAGATGGCTGGAGGATGGAAACATTGAATACTTAGGCAGAATAGATCATCAGGTTAAGCTAAGAGGCTTCAGAATCGAGTTGGAAGAAATAGAAAGCCTATTGCTTAAATATCCTGGTATTAAAGAAGCTGTAGTGGTTATGAAGAAGGATTCTAATCATTACGAATATTTATGTGCATACTTTTCAGCGGATCTAACTATAACGGCTAAGCTGCTAAGAAATTATCTTTTGGCACATCTGCCTGAATACATGATTCCGGCCTATTTTGAACAACTCATTCATATGCCGCTGACTGCTAACGGAAAGCTTGACCGAAAACAGTTGCCTGAACCGGACCGGAGGCACTCAGCAAGTTCAACCTATAGAGAGCCGTCTAATGCAGTAGAAGCAACTATCTCGGAAATTTGGCGGGATTTATTACAATTGGATGAAGTCGGAGTTGAAGATAATTTTTTTGAAATAGGCGGACATTCACTTAAAGTGACCCAAATGATCTCTTTATTATCTAAAAAGCTAAGTGTAGATGTGCCTTTTAGAGAAATCTTTAATGCGCCTACTATTAGAGAATTAGCTGTATATATTCAACAACATGCAAAGGCTCGTTTAGAGGGAATCCCTGTTGCAGGCGTTCAGCCGTACTATAAGTTGTCTTCAGCACAAAAAAGGATGTATTTGCTGCAGCAATTTGACAGGAACAGCACTGTCTATAACATGCCTGAAGTTATTCTAATAGAAGGAAATTTCAACAAAAAAAGACTGCAGTCTGTAATTAATAGTCTTTGCACAAGGCATGAGAGCCTTAGAACACGTTTTAATATTTTGAACGGAGAGATTGTCCAGATTGTTGATGAAGATGTAACTGTTGCCGTCGAGTATGAGCAATTAAAGGACGGAGATCATCTTGATCGTATGATTGATCAATTTATTCGGCCGTTCGACTTAAGCAGTTCAGAGCTTTTTAGAGTTAAAGTTGTTGAAATTAAGGTTAATCAGCATGCCCTTATTTTTGATATGCACCATATTATTTCAGATGGAACCTCAAAAGGCATTTTGGTTAAAGACTTCGCAGAATTACTATCAGGCCAAGAGCTGATTCCATTAGCATTACAGTATAAAGATTACGCTGAGTGGAGTAATGATCCCCGTAACAGTGGAAGTCATGCTTCAAAAAGGGCTTACTGGATGGAGAAGCTATCTGGTGAAATACCATTATTAAATATGCCGACAGATTTTCCGAGACCTTTAGTCCAAAGCTTCAAGGGGAATATCCAGACGATAAAGTTAAGCAGAGAAGAAGGAATTGAAATTAAGAGGCTTGTGAATAAGCAAGAATGTACAGTGTATATGTTCTTTTTATCAATATTTAACATTTTATTAGCCAAATACACTGGACAAGAAGATATATTAATAGGTACACCAGCTTCAGGGAGAACACATCCGGACTTACAGCAGATTGTAGGAATGTTTGTGAACACTCTGGTAATGAGGAATTATCCTGTAAAAGAAAAGAATTTCAATGATTTTTTACAGGAGGTTAAAGAGGTTGTAATAGCAGCTTATGATAATCAGGAATATCCATTTGAAGTTTTACTTGATGAACTGAATATTAAAAGGGATGTAAGCAGAAATCCGCTGTTTGATGTCATGCTTACCATGCTGGAAGATGAGAAGACGGAAATGAGCTTGAATGGCCTGTCCCTTACGGCGTATAAAGAAAGTAATAAGACAAGCAAGTTTGATCTGAACATCTCTGTTGCTGTGTTGAAAGAAGATATTACAGTGAGCATCCAATATTGTTCAGATCTGTTTAAAGAGGATACCATTGTTCAAATGGGCCAACATCTAAAAAATATCATTGCTGCAGTTATTGAGAACGATGCTTTGAAAATCAAAGATATCGATGTTCTTGATAGAAACGAAAGAGACATACTGCTGTATGACTATAATGAATCTGAATTTAAACCGAACGACAGTTTAACAGTTCAAGCTCTTTTTGAAGAACAGGTTCAATTAAATCCTGAGGCTCTGGCAGTGTGTTTTGAAGATGAGGCTATAACTTACACGGAACTAAACAACAGGGCAAATCAAGTAGCATTTTCTTTAAGGAAACTGGGAGTGCAGCCAAACGCTGTAGTTGGATTATTAATGGAAAAGTCTATTAATATGATTGTTGGAATCATGGGAGTGATCAAATCAGGAGCAGCCTATTTACCTTTGGACGTTCATTATCCGACTGAAAGAATTGAATATCAGTTATCAGACAGCCAAGTGCAATTGTTAATTACAGATAAGTGTACCATTCCATTGAATACCTATACAGGAACGTTACATGAAATTTCATGTTTGGTTAATTTGGGGGAGACCAGCAATGATCGTCATATAGAGAATTTAAATAGTCCTGATGATGCAGTATATGTAATCTATACTTCTGGAAGTACAGGAAAACCCAAAGGAGTTGTAATTGAGCATAGAAACCTTGTGAGCCTGAATTATTCGCTAAATGACTTTATTTACGACCAATACAGCCAACCATTAAATATCGCTTTATTGGCCCCGTATATTTTTGATGCATCGGTCAAACAGATATTTTCCAGCTTGTTAAACGGGCACTGCCTTTGCTTAATAAGGGATGATTATAAAACTGACGGCCGGCGGCTTATCGAGTTTTACAATCAGCATGAGATTAATATTTCAGACGGAACACCGTTCATTTTAAACCTGCTGAGCGAAGCTTATAACGTAAGCGGATCACAAATTGGAGTGGACACATTCATCATTGGTGGAGACGTTATGCTGCCGCAAACCATCCGTGAATTCAGACGGGCAATGGGAGACGAAATTAATGTCGTAAATATTTATGGACCAACCGAATGCTGCGTAGATGCAACAGCATATAAAGTGAATGACTACGACATGATAACGGGCGGTAGTATACCGATAGGAAAACCATTAGCGAACACAAAAATATATATCTTGGATTCTAATATGCAGCCGGTTCCGGCAGGTGTAGAAGGAGAAATTTATATTTCGGGGTATGGGGTAGGCAGGGGTTATATTAACAATGAGCATTTATCCCGTCAGAAATTTATTCCTAACCCTTTTATTCAAGATTTGAGAATGTACCGGACCGGTGATTCAGGGAAATGGTTAAGTCATGGCTGTATTGAATACACCGGAAGAATAGATAATCAAGTGAAAATCAGAGGTTACCGTATTGAACTTTCAGAGGTAGAGGAAGCATTGTTACAATACAATAACATTAAACATGTAGCGGTTCTTAGTAAAGAGGATGCCAGTTCAGTTAAAATGCTGTGTGCCTATTTTGTAAGTTCAGAATTGGAAGAACCCTCTAATTTAAAGAGATTTCTTGCACGGACGTTGCCCGATTATATGCTTCCAGCCCAATTCATTCAATTGGATAAGCTGCCGGTTACAGTTAATGGAAAGCTTGATAAGAGAACACTCCTTGCAATGAAGATGCAGTCTGTAAATATCCTTCAATATGAAGCAGCACGCAACCCGTTAGATGCAGACTTACAAAAGCTGTGGTCTGATGCATTACAAGTAGAAAAAATAGGTATAAATGATAACTTTTTTGATCTGGGCGGAAATTCATTGACTGCATTGAAAATTGTAGCGGGATTGCGGGAAAGACATAAGCTGGATATAGGTGATCTGTTTAGAGCACAAACGATAAAAGATCTAAGTGACACTCTAAATTTGAGAAAACCGGAAAGGCAAGCCATTCATTCAGAGGAAGAGGCATCTAATTTACTACTCTCGAAATTTGGGATAAAAAGTGTTTTTGGTCGCTTTCATCATGAAGATACTGAGGGTATTATACTTTTCGTGAATAAAATGAATGATGGAGCAAATAAATTTATCTGTCAAAACTTTGATGGTTCAATATCACCCCATTATATACATCAAGTTGAGGGAGGGAATGTTAACAGCTACGGGAAGGGGAGTCTCCTTCAGAATGATGAGGAAATCTGCCGGCTGCTCAAGCTGGAAAGCATCCAAACTGGTGAATTAAATTCATTAGTATTATGGAAAGAGGCAGAAAAAACATTTAATAATTTTGAACAAACACTATTTGCTCAAGCTGATGTGAAAAAATATTCTGTGCTGCCAATCCAACGCTATACTATGGCATATGATTCAAAGATTTTAGTTGAATTTGCAATTGAGGAAACAATAGGTGATAACGTTCTACAAAATGTTGTAAATGAAGTAATACAAACCTTTGGTTTACTCCGAAGCAAAGTGGCAGCTGAAGGACGTGAATTATACTGGGAGGAGTACGAATTCCCTAATCACATACCAGCTTTAAAAGGGGCATCGGAAATTGATATATCTAAATTCAAACCAAGCTCGCAAAAAAAACTGATAAACGAAATTAGGGGAAAGTTGAATGATCAAAAATTTATTGAGCTATTACACAAGGTCATAATCGTAAAGAAGAATAGAAAGCAATCAGTAATTATGTGGTCGCTACATCATAGTATCTTTGATGGGGAGAGCGGCAGGGTCCTTCAGCGTACATTTATGCAATATTTAAACAATTATAAGGTGAACAGTATAAATGAACGTATTCAGATCAAAGATTACCATCATTTCATTACCGAAATTACCCGGCAGGAGCTGGGAGTGCAGGCTCAGGACTTGATTCGCACACTGGAACTTGAGAAATATAAAGCTCTCCAGAATAAGATTCAAGCAGCAATACTTGGAAATCTTGAGGAGGACGAGGGAGATCTATTAAATGTTAGCCTGAAGATCCCGGAAGAGTATGAGAAGTCGTTTAATGAAAATGTGTGGAATATCTCTTTTGAACTATTTTGTGTGTTCTGTGCCGCCTACCTTAAGGTTGATAGCGCTCCTGCATTGATTTATAGCAATGGCAGAAGACAAGGGGATACTTACTATAGTTCAATAGGAGAATATATTGATCTTACTCCTGTTGTAATTGATACATCTTCATCATCAAAACAATGGTCATTGATAGATGAAAAGATGAAGTATTTATCGAAGAATAAAATTAATTTTTCCAATCTGGCTTTAAGTAGTGACTCTAATAATTTTGTTAAAGAGTATTTTGTTAATGAGAATGGAGTTTTCAATTATCAGTTGATGTTTAACTTTCTCGGGTATAAGTCCTTACATGATCAAGATCTGCTAAGTTATATGTATAAAGCCAACATTAGCCGGAGTGAAAATTCCGGGGATACTTCACACATGCTTAATGGGCTCACCTTTAATGTAATGTATTCTGAAAATAATATTGTTGTTATGATCAATAATGTAAACAAAAAAAGTGAAGACGAACTGAAGAGAGTATTTACGGAGACGCTCTTAACCTGCCTGGAACAATTTAATACAAATATTGTGAAGTAGTTAAACGAATTTATCGTTTTGGCAATCCTGTAATTGCATTACCAAATGATTAAGGTCGGCGGTTGATGATACAAGATACCGCCGACCTATTTGTTTTAATCAATCCCTTTGCCTTTGAGGGAATGGAATCTGATGATAGATTGGGGATTTTATAATTGGGAAGCTTTAAAAATATGGCTAATCTGTATCTCAAATTGCCCAATAAGATTTACGTACTATGCATATGCATGCTTATAAATGGGCTGGGTAATTTTGTCCTCCCCTTAATCACTTTTATATTCAAATTGAAAATAGGGTATTCTGAGCAGCAGATTGGCTTGATAATAACGTTATTTATTATATGCCAGGCACCATGCCTGATCATTGGAGGCAAGCTTATTGACCATTATGGAAGAAAGCCGCTGATGATATTGTCCTATGGCTTAGCTGCAATTTGTTATTTAATGTGCAGCCTGATTGAGCCAAGCACCCTTATGGCGGTATTGATTATATTGGCTTCTGTCTTTTTTTCAATTTCAATGCCGGTATTAAATACTCTTATTACTGATTTCACAAATAAAGATAACCGTAAGGGATCATTTTCACTTATGTATTTGGCAAATAATATAGGTTTTTCAATAGCTCCGCTGTTAGGGGGATTAATGTTTGCAAGCTATTTAAATGTTCTATTCATTATTAATGCTGTAAGTATGATTATTTCTCTTATTCTGTTTTGCATATTTATCCAAGAGCCTGTCTCTCGTACGTATGAGGAAAAGGAGAATCAAGAAGGTATTGCAGATGTGTTTTCTTCAAAAAAAAGCACACTGGCAGTTTTGGCAAGACATCCGATACTTATTGTCACCGCCGCGGTTATGTTTATATATCAATTCTCATATTCACAATGGGGATTTCTGCTTCCTTTGCAAATGGTCGACCAATTCAGCGATGGAGGCACCCGGCTTTACGGTATTGTAGCTGGTGTCAACGGGGTAGCAGTGATTCTCCTTACCCCCTTTTTAACATACCGGTTAAGGAATATTGGATCCATCAAACTTATTGTTTCTGGAGGAGTATGTTATGCTGCAGCCTTCTTGGTGTTTGGATTTGCCGATGCCATTAGTATATTTGTAGCGGGTATTATAATAATGACTTTAGGTGAAGTAATGATAGTAATGAATTACAATATCTTTTTAGCTAATAATGTGCCAGAAAGTCATAGAGGGAGGATTCTTTCATTGTTGCCTATAATTACAGGAGCAGGTTATGCACTGGGACCTGTTGTTGTCGGTAAGTATACATATATGGGTTATACAGTATTGTGGATTCTACTAGGTATGTCTGTCTTTTTAGCTGCAGTTACACTGCGTATAATTCCTTTTAGTAAAAAACAACGCAAATATCAGTTATAGCAGCTTCCCTGGCAGGCTGTTGTTGTAAAGTTTTCCGAACCGATTATCATGCTGGAAAGTTATAAGATTTCCGGCTGTTTTAGCCGATATAATAGATTATATAAAATTTAGAATATCGCCAGTCTGGTTTGGAATGGTTTGAAGGGGGATGAGGTCATGGAGCACATGCATATGCATGGCAGTCATGACAAGCTGCTCGTATTTTTTTCGTATTTGATTGCTGTTGCAGCCTCCTATACTGTATTAGAGTTAGCAGGCATAGTGGGGATTTCCAAAGGAAGGCGGCGGGCACTATGGCTGGTGTTCGGTGCGGTCATCATGGGGATGGGTATCTGGTCGATGCATTTTGTGGGCATGCTGGCCTTGAAACTGGCTGTACCGGTAGCCTATAACCTGATGGTCGTCCTGCTGTCTGTTATGGTGGCGATTGTTGCCTCGCTGGTTGCCCTGATTGTTATCAGCCAGTACAGGCGTGGAATGCTTCCGCTTCTGGTAAGCGGCCTGCTGCTTGCTGTTGGTATTTTTGGAATGCATTACATAGGCATGTTCGCGATGCAAATCGGAATTTCCTATAGAGGAGACTATGTCTTTCTGTCCTTTGTCGTCGCCCTGGTCGCATCCATTGTTGCTCTGGGACTCTCCTCACAGCTTATGATGAACCGTAAGGCAGTCAGCCAGGCCCAAAAAATGATCAGCGCACTTGTAATGGGTGTCGCCATTGTAGGCATGCATTATACCGGCATGCTTGCAGCAACCTTTGAACCGGAGAGCCGGTCCTGGCTGAATACCGGGGTGGTGCTGGATCAGAAATGGCTGGCATATGTCATCGCCGGCGGGACGCTGTTCACTTTGGGCTTGTCTATTATCGGCGTTTATATTTCAAGACGTTTTTCCAGAAAAGACACAGAGCTCCTGATCAGTGAAAAATGGTACAGGTCACTCTATGAAAATAATCAGGATGCCATCATTTCTATTGATCTTAACCTGCGGATCATCGGCTCCAATCCTGCAGCTACCACGATTACCGGTATCAGCAGCAAGGAGTTTAAGGAGCAGCCCCTTACCTCTATTCTGAGTATCATTGCTGTTGAGGATCAGGAGCTGATCCGGGACATGTTCAGCCAGTCTCTCACCGGGGAGCAGGTCGGCTACGAAACGGCAATCACGCACAGAGACGGGCAGAAGGTTGATGTCAGTATAAATATAGCGCCCGTTATGGTCGACGGCCTGGTTGCCGGTATTTATGTCATTGCCCGGGATATTACAGAGGAGAAGCAGGCCAAGGAGCAGACCCGTTATCTGGCCTTCCACGATGAACTGACCGGACTTCCGAACCGCAGGATGTTCAGTCAGCTGCTGTCCCAGACCATTGAGGCACATCAGGAGTCACAGGAGCCTTTTGCCGTGCTTGTTATGGATATTGACCGGTTCAAGCTCATTAATGATACGCTCGGGCATCTGTACGGCGACCTTTTCCTGCAGGAGATGAGCAGCCGTATTGTCGGCAGTGTAGTTACCGCGCAGACCTCTCTGGCCAGGCTGGAGGGTGATGAGTTCGCATTGCTGTGCCGCTTCTCCCGGGAGCGGATGAATGTAACGGATATTACCGAACAGCTGGTCGCGGCGATCAAACAGCCGATTCATCTCAAAGGACGGGACCTGTACGTCACAGCCAGTATTGGCATTTCTTTTTATCCGGGTCACGGCCAGGCTGCGGAAGAGCTGATCAAAAATGCCGGAACAGCCATGTATGAAGTGAAGAAAAACGGCAGAAACGACTACCAGTTTTTCTCGGACGATCTGGACGGCCAGATTATGGAGCAGCTGGAGCTGGAATCGGATCTGCGCAAAGGGCTGGCGCGCGGGGAGTTCACGGTGCATTATCAGCCGCAGATCCGCGCAGCGGACAATGAGCGGATTATCGGAGTGGAGGCGCTGGTGCGCTGGAATCATCCTGTAAAAGGACTGCTCGGACCAGGTATGTTCATTCCTGCGGCGGAAGTAACCGGACGGATTGTTGAGCTTGGCAATTTTGTGCTGCGCGAAGCCTGCCGGCAGATGAGGCAGTGGCATGATGCCGGCGGTCCGCTTATTCCCGTGGCTGTCAATTTATCCTCACAGCAGTTCCTTCAGTACAATCTGCTGGAGGATATCCGTGATATTCTCCGCGAGACAGGGCTGGCGCCTGAGTATCTTGAACTGGAGATTACCGAGAGTATGATGATGGATGCCTCCAGGGCAAGTGCCATTCTGAATGATCTGGTAAAGAGCGGAGTCCGGATCAGTCTGGATGATTTCGGGACCGGCTACAGCTCGCTGGGGTATTTAAAGCTGTACCCGATTCATAAGGTGAAGATCGACCGGTCATTCATCAGCGGCATTACGGACAGCAGTGATGACCGGGCGATTGTGGCGACGATCCTGACCATGGCGGAGCATCTGAAAATGCAGGTCATCGCCGAAGGCATCGAGACGAAGGAGCAGCTGGAAGTTTTGGTGGGCAGCGGCTGCCGGGATATTCAAGGCTATTATTACAGCAAGCCGCTGGCTGCTGAAGAACTGGAACGGAAATACTTACGGCCCGCAGAACCTGTTGGCATAATAGTCTGATCATGCAGCGCGGTCCGCAAGGGCCGCGTTTTATTTTTGAGAAATGAACCTTTTGGGCGGACGGATTGTTTAATAGACAGACTTATTCAAGAAGGGAGGATTCCAATTGCAAAGCAACCGTGAAATATTCGAAGCCTACAGCAAAGCCGTGTACCGCACCTGTTACTATATGGTGCAGGATGCAGCAGACGCAGAAGATCTCTGCCAGGAGGTGTTTATTACCGTATTCCGCAGCCAGTGGCAGAATGTTGAGTATACCCGCGCCTGGATCATGAAAATTACGGTTAATACCTGCCTTAACCACCTGAAGCGCTCACACAGCCTGCGGCAGAAGCTCGCGCAGAATTTGCATCTGTGGGGCAGAAACGGCAGCGAGGAGCCGGTAGAACGGCTGATCGAACAGAAGGAAACGGCGCAGGAATGGGCGGGTTATATGTCCAGGCTGCCTGCCAAGATCAGGGCGGTGCTGACCCTGAGATACATGCATGATTTCAGTCTGGCTGAAATTGCGGAGGCCCTGTCCATACCAGTAGGGACGGCAAAATCGAGGCAGCACAAGGGCATTAAAATGATGAGGGAGATCCTGAATGAAGCCGGATTTCAAGATGAGGAATGGAGGGGGATACACCATGAAGAAGCTGGAAATTATGCTGGAGCGGCAATTAAATGAAGAGGATACCGTGAATTACCCGGATTTCGAGGGGATGTGGAGCCGGATGGAGCAGTCAGGTCACACTGCGCCTGCCGGAATCAATACAGCAGTAGGGACAGGCATGTACAGAAGGGGGAAATGGCGTAAAGTTACGTTTGCAGCCTCCCTTAGCGTACTGCTCGCGGCTGCCCCGGTATATGCCGCAATCCAGTATGACTGGGGAAATCTGCTGCACGGCAAGGAAGGGGTCCAGGCTGCACTTGAGCAGAATCTGGGTCAGCAGCTCGGACAGTCTGTTACAAGGGAAGGGGTAACACTGACGCTGCGTACAGCAATTGTTGATGATAACCGGACCGTCATCCTGTACAGCCTGGAAGCGGCAGATCAGGCAGAAGGCCGGTTCTGGAACGTGCAGGAGCTCTCCTTGAAGGATGAACAGGGTAACAGCAGTGAAGGAGAGTACACTTATTTGCAGTGGGATGAAGTAAACAACCGTTACAACGGTTATTTTGAAAGCGATTGGACTCCGCAGAAATCAGAGGCCCGCGTTACGCTGACCGCCACCGCAGTGCAGTCCTTTAGTCAGACTCAGGTGGATATCCCGCTGGACAGCCGTTCGCAGGCGATACAGAGCTTCCCGGTCGGGCAGGAGGGTATGGAGAAACTGGAGATTCAGCCTTTTATACAAAGCGGGGATAAGCTGCTGCTGTCTTCGGCCGTTACGTTTACCCGGCCGGAAGCAAAGGACTGGACGTTTCCGGAGATTATTGCTTACCGGAACGGTACGGAAGTCCGTTCTCTGCCCGGAGGTACCTATGGGACACCAGGAGACAATGGTGAATATACAATGAAGCAAACCTTCAAAACAGCCGAAGTTCCTGCAGGCGAAACTGTCTACAAGCTGCAGTATACCAGGCTGGAGCAGGATATTACCGGGCCGTGGGTCTTTGACCTGCAGCTGAGCAAACAGCAGATGGAGAGCGGTACAGTCAAAACTGCGCTGGATCTCCCGCTGGAACCGGGCGATACGGTCAATACGATCGAAAATATGATTGTTACTCCGACGCAAATCCGTGTTTCGATCCGGGTAAACGCAAAGTATCCGCAGATCCCTTACTATAAGTACGCGCTTGAGGTTGGCGGCAGGACGCTGGAGGGCAGCCAATACAGGTCGCCTAAGGATGAGCCCAAGCTTATGACCCTGCGCTTTGAACGCCCGGCAGAGCTTGAGGTTACTCCGGAAACACCAGTTACCTTTGTCGGCAGCTATAAAGTAACGGTGCATGAGGATGATAAGACGCCGCTTCAGCTGACCAGTATTTCAGCGCAGAAGCAGACAATAATGCGCAGTACAGGCGGATATCCGGTGAAGTGGACCTACTATATGGAGGGGAACGATCTCTTTGTTGAAACGGAGAGTGAGGATGCCCGTTTCGGCGGAGTTAATCAGACCCATATCAATCTTGGCAAAGACCGGATCATAGGCAGGCCGGTTACCGTTAATTTTAACGGGGACGGAAATAACCGGGCCATTGATGTGTATAAGGATTTCCAAGGAACTGAAGCCTCTATATATATGTTCCACTATACAACAGATGAACCAGAGCGGGAGACGCGCGTGCAGCTGCAGCCGTAGCCAGTGCTTTTATATCAGGTAAAATAAGATGAGCCGTCCGTACCCTGGCAGCAGGGGCGGGCGTTTTTGCATTTTTTGCAGCCGATGAAACCGGGGTAGCTTTTTGCGGCCTGATCCTTTATCCTTGCAGGACAGAAGCCAAAGGGAGAGAGTAACTTGGACAAACAAATAACACGCTGTGCCTGGGTTAATGATGATCCGCTGTATATTGACTATCATGATAAAGAATGGGGCAGCCCCCTCTATGATGATCAGAAGCTGTTCGAGCTGCTGATGCTGGAGGGCATGCAGGCCGGGCTTAGCTGGTATACGGTACTGAAGAAGCGGGAGCATTACCGTGAAGTGTTCGACGGATTTGATCCGCACGTTATCATCCATTATGACGATGTGAAAATAGAAGCACTGATGCAGGACAGCGGAATCATCCGCAACCGCCTCAAAGTTAATGCCATTGTGCAGAATGCGAAGGTCTATCATGAGATTTGCCGGGAAGAGGGCAGCTTTTCCGAATATCTGTGGAGTTTTGCGGGCGGAGAACCGGTCGTTAATGAGTGGAAGATGCGGGCAGAGGTTCCGGCAACAACGGCGCAGTCTGATTCTATGAGCAAAGCGCTAAAAAAGAAGGGTATGAAGTTCATCGGCTCTACGATTTGTTATGCTTTTATGCAGGCTTCCGGTATGGTGAATGATCATACGCTGGACTGCTTTTGCCGGGAATAATAAACCGCGTATTTGTATAGAAAGTGTAGTTTTGGCGCTACCTGCAATAGAAATGGTATACTGATAAAAGTTGAATAACTGGATTATATTTTAGGAGGACCCACACACATGTTATGGCACGAACTGACGGTACATACAACAGAAGAGGCGCAGGAGATGATATCCAATCTGCTGTATGAAGCCGGAGCAGGCGGTGTTTCTATTGAAGAATCGGGAACACTTGATAAAGTCAGAAATACCCGTTACGGTGAACTGTACGATGAGCCGCTGAACGATATCCCCCCCGGTGAGGCTGTAATAAAAGGCTACTATGCCGAAAATGTATCAATGGAAGAGGTCATCAAGGAGGTAGCCCCGCGGGTTGAGGAGCTGCGTGAGTTCGGGATTGATCCCGGCAAAGCGCTGATCTCCTGGAAAACGGTAGATGATGAGGAATGGGCTCACGCCTGGAAGGCCTACTTCAAGCCGCTGCGCGTGTCGGACCGTCTGACGATCAAACCGACCTGGGAAGAATATACACCAGCCAGTCCGGATGAAAAGATTATCGAAATTGATCCCGGCATGGCCTTCGGCACTGGAACGCATCCGACTACGGCGCTGTGTCTGCGTGCGCTGGAGAAGCATATCAGCGGCGGTGAAGAGGTTATCGACGTGGGAACCGGCTCCGGCATTCTGGCGGTAGGTGCGGTTCTGCTTGGCGCGGGCAATGTGCTGGCGCTTGATCTTGACCCGGTCGCTGTCGAAAGTGCACGGGAGAATGTGGAGCTTAACAAACTGCAGGGTTCGGTTACGGTAAAAGAAAGCGATCTGCTGACACTGCTCGGCGGCGAAGGTGCAGCGGATACTGCGGCAGGGGACATGTGGCCTGCGGCAAGACCCGGCTATACCGGAGCAGCAGAGAAAGCTGAACCGGCAGATGCCAGCCTTGGCGTTACACTGCCTGTGAAGCTTATCGTCGCCAATATACTGGCGGAGATTCTTGTGCTGTTCACGGATGATGTGTTCCGTGCACTGCAGCCGGGCGGACTCTATATTACCTCCGGTATTTATAAGGATAAGGAAGGTCTCGTGTCGCAGGCGCTGGAGGCTTCCGGTTTTGAAATTATTGAAATTACCCGTGAAGAAGACTGGGTGGCCATTACAGCCGGAAAGAGGTAGAGATGGATTTTTTAAATGATATATTAGTATATCCCCTGCAGCAGCTTCCGTTTTTCCTGATTACAATCGTCATTGCTTTCACTGTGCATGAGTTCGCGCATGCTTACTTTGCCAACAAATTCGGTGATCCGACGGCCAGGCTGCTTGGCCGCATGACGCTGAATCCAGCGGTCCATTTTGATCTGTTCGGGATTATCCTGCTGCTCATCGCCGGGTTCGGCTGGGCGCGTCCGGTTCCGGTGAACCGGGACAACTTCAGCCGTCCGCGGCTGATGGGAATCGTCGTGTCGGCAGCCGGACCGCTGAGCAACTTCCTGCTCGGAATTATCGGGGCGCTGATTTACTCTGCTCTGATTGGTACCGGAGTTGTGGATTCGATTCAGAACGAGCAGCTGCTGAGAGCCTTTTACTGGTTCTTCGGCATGTTCATCCCGTTCAATTTCTTCCTGTTCCTGTTTAACCTGATCCCGCTGCCTCCGCTTGACGGCTACCGGATTTTGGAGGATATTGCCCCGCGTCCGATCCGCGGCAAGCTGCAGCAGTATGAGCAGTGGACGGTCTTTATTTTCCTGCTGATTATCTTTATTCCCGGATTGAGAGCTTATACGATTACACCGCTTAATGTATGGGCACTGCAAATTGCAAATGACTTCATTAATATGTTCCTCAGCCTGTTCGGATACTCCGGATTGTAACTGGGACTGGTCACAGGCGGACAAACGTTGTATGATGGAACGTGTTTTTTTCAATGAATAATCAAGAGGATGAGGCTAAACTATGCAGCGTTATTTCGTAAGCCCGGAGCAGTTTGGCGCAGAGCAGGTGAGCATTGGCGGTGAAGATGCACGCCATATTGCCAAGGTGATGCGCGGGAAGGCCGGGGATAAACTGATTGTCAGCGACGGCGTGTCCCGTGAGGCTCTGACAGAGATTGCTTCGATTGAAATCGGCGAGGTTGTCGTGAATATTGTGGAGCTGCTTGAGATGACGCATGAGCCGCGCATCCAGGTTACGATAGCCCAGAGTCTGCCCAAGGGCGACAAGCTGGAGACGGTAATCCAGAAATGCACTGAGATCGGTGCTGTAGCCTTTGTCCCGTTCCTCTCGGAGCGTACCATTGTGCAGTACGATGAGCGCAAGGAGAGCAAGCGGCTGGAGCGCTGGCGCAAGATCTGTAAAGAGGCTGCCGAGCAGGCGCACCGTAATATCATTCCGGAGGTTCATTCTCCGCTCAGCTGGAAGCAGCTGCTTCAGAGCTTCAGCGGATACGATGCCGTCTATTTCTGTTATGAAAAAGAAGAAGGCTTGCAGCTGCGCACCTCCGCCGCACCATGGATTGCCGGATTGCCTGACGGATCCCAGGGCAAGGTGCTGGTTGTTGTCGGTCCTGAAGGCGGGTTCAGTCCGGAGGAGTGCCAGGCGGCAGAAGCTGCCGGGGCGGTATCTGTAGGGCTTGGACGGCGAATTCTGCGCTGCGAGACAGCCGGTATGGTTGCTGCAGCCTGTATTTTATATGAATCCGGAGAAATGGGGGGAGCTTAAGCAATGCCATCCGTAGCATTTTATACTTTAGGTTGTAAAGTGAATTTCTATGACACTGAAGCCATCTGGCAGCTTTTCAAAAATGAAGGCTACGAGCAGGTAGATTTCGAGGGGAACGCCGATGTATACCTGATCAACACCTGTACGGTAACGAATACTGGTGACAAAAAGAGCCGGCAGATGATCCGCAGGGCCGTACGCCGCAACCCGGAAGCGATTGTCGCTGTAACGGGCTGCTACGCGCAGACTTCACCGGGCGAGATTCTGGATATTCCCGGCGTCGATCTGGTCATCGGCAACCAGGACCGTGAGCATATTATGACTCACGTCAAGAACATTCAGGAGTCGCGCCAGCCTGTTAACGCGGTGCGCAACATTATGAAGACGCGTGAATTTGAGGAAATGGATGTGCCGGGCTTTGCTGACCGGACGCGGGCCTTCATGAAAATCCAGGACGGCTGCAACAACTTCTGCACGTTCTGCATCATTCCATGGTCGCGCGGGCTGTCGCGCAGCCGTGATCCGAAATCGATTGTAGCCCAGGCGCACCAGCTGGTTGAGGCGGGATACAAGGAATTCGTACTGACCGGTATTCATACCGGCGGCTACGGCGATGATCTGGACAACTACCGCCTGGCTGACCTGCTCTGGGAGCTGGACAAGGTGGACGGTCTAGAACGCGTACGGATCAGCTCGATTGAAGCGAGCCAGATCGATGAGAAGCTGTTCGAAGTGCTGAACCGCAGCTCCAAAATGTGCCGCCATTTGCATATTCCGCTGCAGGCCGGCCATAACGAGGTGCTCAAAACGATGCGCCGCAAGTATACGACTGAGGAATATTACGCCAAAATGCAGCTGATCCGCCAGGCCATGCCGGATGTAGGCATCACTACGGACGTTATCGTCGGCTTCCCGGGCGAGACGGAAGAAATGTTCCGCGCCGGATACGACTTCATGAAGGCCGTAAATTACTCCGAAATGCATGTGTTCCCGTATTCCAAGCGGACGGGTACTCCGGCCGCACGGATGCTGAACCAGGTGGACGAGGAGATTAAAAATGCGCGCGTACAGCAGCTGATCGACCTCTCCGAGGAGATGCAGCTGGCTTATGCCCACAACTTCGTCGGCAAGACCGTCTCGGTCATTGCCGAGCGCTCAGCCAAGGACGCGCCGGGCCGCAGCATTCAGCACGGCTTCAGCGACAACTACCTGCAGGTGTTCTTCGGCGGCGACGATTCGCTGCAGGGCGAGCTCTGCCAGGTGAAGATTACCGAAGCGGGCATTAACGAATGTAAGGGCGAGCTGGTCGGCGTCAGCCGCACCGCACTCCACCAGACTGCGAACTAGCAGACAGGAGACGGATGCAGCGTGAAAGCTTCTGGGAGTGGACACTCCGGTAAGTTGGAGTATGTTTTCTATTAATATATCGCGTATTCAGCAAGGATTTCCTTTCCCGTCCGGGAGATGAAATCCTTGTTGCTATTTGGGGTGACGTGGTTGGACTAAGTATATGCCGGCGCGGAAGGCCCGGAGCAGAATGCCGCGCTTGAAGCACTGAAGAAAGGGTAAGGATTATGCAAGGGGGGGGCGGATCTCCGGAAACAAGTTTACCCTGGCTCATCTAACTAGCTCATCTGCCTGGCTGATATATGCAGTTAGGGTAACACTGGCCATTTCGGCGAACAGTCTGCTGCTGCCCTTCTCTATCCGGCCAAATAGCTGCATTCCATACACTTAAAAGTAACGAAAACTCGCGTACGCTGCATATAACTGCAGTTTGTACAACTAAATCTGCCCAGAACAGCTCAATCTGGTGAATATGCGGCATTTTAGTTGTACAAAGTACACTTAAACAGGCGAGGTGAGGAAAAATAGGCGTTATAGTTGTATAAAGTGCAATTAAGTTATAATCACAAATACGTTAAGGAGCTATCAACATGGCGCATAAGCAAATTTCAGCGGGCGGCGTGGTATACCGGCGGGGCAGCGCCGGTCTGGAGATCCAGCTGATCTTGGACCGCTACGGCAAGGTGGCGCTGCCCAAAGGCAAGATGGAGGAAGGGGAAACGGTAGAAGAGACGGCTCTGCGGGAAATCCGCGAGGAGACCGGCGCTGTCGGCATTATCAAGGCTCCGATTGATGTTATAAAATATACGTTTGAGCATCATATCTATGGAACAGTGGATAAAGAGGTCCATTATTTTCTGGTGGAAGCAGTGGGCGGGATCACCAAAGCACAGACTGAGGAGATCAACGCTGTGGAGTGGCATAAAGCGGACGCTGCCTGGGAGCGGGGAAAGAGCAAGCTGTATGCGAATAATGTGCCTATTTTGCAAAAGGCGCTGTCCATGCTTGACCTTACATTTACCGGATAATCTATCTAGTTAAAAAGTCCCGAATTCGCTGAAAGCTGAAAATTAACTGAAAATGGGGTAAACACTTCAGGCGTAATTGTCGATATAGTGGAAGAGTGTGGTAATACCCACCGATAAACTTACTGCCTAAGGAGAGAACAGATGACCGTGTACAGGAAAATGACGAAGATGCTCCTCATTATGATATTGGTTACTGCCGCAGCTTTTCCGGTAAACGTCTTTGCAGCTACCGGCGATACGAACTCGATCGATTTTGACAGCTCGGCAAAAGTGGAGCTTACCGTTGGACAAACCCCTAAACAGCTTAAAGTATATGCCAACATTGAAGGGTCCTCCTCCAAGAAGGATGTGACAGCAGCTTCAACCTGGGTATCCTCAAATACAAACGCAGTCAAAGTAGTCAACGGATTGCTGACGCCGGTCGATACCGGTACAGCCATGATTACCGCTACATACCTGAATGCGGTAGCTACCCTTGAGGTGTCCGTTACGCATCCTTTCAAAGATTTGACCCTGGAGCGCAGCTCTGACGGAAATTATAAGCTGGGTGACAGCGAAGAAACACTGCTGGTCAAGGCCAAAGCCACAGGGGGACAATCGGCAGCCTCGGTTAAAGATGTCTCGGCTGATGCTGACTGGAGCAGTTCCAATACAGGCGTATTGACTATCGATGAAGGCCAGATCACGCTGGTGGGTGAAGGAACTGCAACCATTACCGCAAAATTCAAAGGGCTTACTGCTACTTTTAAAGCCAAGGTAGAGCTGCCTTATTCAGCAATTGTACTGAAAGAAAACAATGTGGCGGTTAAGGAGCTTGAACTGCTGGTGGGCGATAATCCGGTAGAGCTGACGGCAGCGACCAAAGCGACCGAGAACAGTCCGGAAAAAGACATTGCCGATCAGGCCGAATGGACAAGCTCCAGCGAAAGTGTAGCAACAGTAGAAGCCGGTATCATTACAGTAGTAGGTTCCGGTAAAGCTGTAATTACAGCAAAATACCTTGGTGTATCCAAGTCGGTGGATGTCTATGTGCGTGCCCCTTATGAGGCAGTGCTGCTTACTCCTTCCGAGGATCAGACGCTTTTCCTGGGTGAGAGCCTGACGGTAAAAGCGGAGATGAGAAACGCTGTAAACTCGAAGCAAAATCAGTCCTCCGATGCAACCTGGACCTCCGACAACCTGCTGGCGGCTACAGTTACCAAAGATGCAGCAGCAGCAACGGTTACCGGTAAGGCGGTCGGTTCGGCAGTGATTAAAGCAGAGAGCCTTGGTGTCAGCAAAACATTGAAGGTAACCGTGCTGCCGACTATTACTGAACTGGCTCTGGATAAGTCTGAACTGGAAGCTTATACAGCAGACAGCGTCAGCCTGCCGAAGGTCAGCGGAACGAAGCTGGACGGAACGAAGCTGGATCTCAGCCAGGAAATCGAATGGACCTCGGCTAACGAGGACATTGCTGAGATCAAGGATAACAAGCTGTCTGCCGTCAAGGCGGGAACCGTAACCCTTACAGGAAAGATCAAGAAGGGTAATGTTTCTTCCGGTTCTTCCCCGATCCGTGACAAGAGCGTGGAGCTGAAGGTTACCGTACAGAACAAAGTGCTGGTGCTGATCGGACCTGAGGATGCGCTGGGTCTCGTTATTGGTGAAGAACAGGGATTGCCGTCCGTAAACGCAGTGCTTGAAAATGGGGAAGAGGTTGATGTTACAAGCACTATTACCTGGGAAATTACCGGAACCAATGCGGTCCTCAAGCAGACAGCGAACGGTAAGGTAATTAAAGGCCTGACCAAAGGGTCGGCTACACTTAAAGGCACTTATTCCAACAAAACAATCAATGTTCCGGTAACGATTGAGCAGAAGGTTGTGAAGCTCGTTGTTGAGCCGGGCACAGTAGATCTGAATCTTAAATCCTCCAAAGCGATCAAGGTAACAGGATATTTTGCCAACGGCAAATCGGCGAATTTCTCCGGTGCGATGAACTGGGAATCTTCCAACACTGCCGTGGCAACAGTTAAGGGAACGACAGTTAAAGCTGTGACTGAAGGTACGGCAACAATGACCGGCTCCTATCAGGGGATTGCCGCTACAGTTAAGGTTAACGTAGTACCTAAGCTGTCCAAGCTGACTGTAAATGAGACTAAGCTGACGCTTGCTGCCGGCGCTTCCCAGAGTGTAGTGGTGACAGCATTGTATGATACAGGCAAAACAACTATCGTTACAGGCAGCGTAGTCTGGACCAGCTCCAAGCCTTCTGTAGCAAAGGTGAATGCTTCCGGTACAATTACAGCGGTGGGCAAAGGTACAACGTCCATCAAGGGTAAATGGAACAACAAGACGGTGACCGTATCCGTTACCGTAAAATAAAGAAATCTGATCTGCAAAGCGGCAGTTACAGCGCTTTGCAGATTTTTTTTGGCTGAAGCTATAGTAAACCCTAGTAATCCGATGTATAATTCTGAAAAGTACATAACAGGCGTATCCAGGTCAGGCATAACATGCTGTACGCCACGGGTAAATTCAATTATCAGGGAGATGAAGCAGATGGCGAAGAAAGAGTTATTATCGATTAGATCAATTGTAGCGGTGGGGATCGGCTCGGCCTTATTCGTAATTTTAGGAAGATTCGGTTCGATCCCCTCAGGCATTCCGAATACGAGCATTGAAACAACCTACGCGCTGCTTGCATTGTTTTCCCTGCTGTATGGTCCTGTAGCCGGACTGCTGATCGGACTCATCGGCCATACGCTGAAGGATTTTATTTTTTACGGCTCGCCCTGGTTCAGCTGGGTCATCTCCTCCGGACTGGTCGGCCTGATTATCGGCCTGCTGGTTGCCGGCATCTCCATTCAGGATGGTGTGTTCGGCAAAAGAGAGATTATCCGCTTTAACCTGGCCCAGATTGTGGCCAATGCCATTGCCTGGTTCGCTGTAGCGCCGACGCTGGATATTCTGATCTATGCAGAGCCGGCGAATAAGGTATACACGCAGGGGCTGGCTGCCGGTGCGGCAAATATTGTGACCGTGGCTGTCATTGGCACGCTGCTCGCAGCTGCTTATGCCAAGACGCGAACCAAGCAGGGAAGCCTGCGAAAGCTGGGCTAATTGAACAGATTAACAGAAAGCCGGTGACAATCACCGGCTTTTCTGTTGAAATAAGAGGATACAAATGTAATGAATCAGTTGAAAGAGGAAGATAGAGATGAGTAAAGCAGTTATAGAGTTTACGGATTTCAGCTACACCTACCGGGCCCAGCAGGAGCCGACACTGCGCGGAATCAATCTGAGCATCAGTCAGGGTGAAAAGGTGCTGATTGTCGGGCCTTCGGGTAGCGGGAAGAGTACACTGGCACATTGTATCAACGGGCTTATCCCTTTTCACTACCCTGGAGAGACGGCCGGAAGCCTGCGCATAATGGGGCAGGAGCAGCAGGCGCAGAGTATCGCTGCATTGTCCCAATCGGTAGGAACAGTGCTGCAGGACCCGGACGGTCAGTTTGTCGGGCTTACAGTAGGCGAAGATATCGCTTTTGTGCTGGAGAATGCGGCAGTGCCCCTGCATGAAATGAAGGAGCGGGTCACTGCGGCAGCCAGGGCTGCCGGTATTGAGGAACTGCTGCCGGCTTCGCCGCAGGAGCTCTCCGGCGGCCAGAAGCAGAAGACGATGCTGGCCGGCGTACTCGCCGGCAATGTCGATATTCTGCTGTTCGACGAGCCGCTGGCCAGTCTAGATCCTTACACCGGTACCCGGACAATTGAACATATTGACCAGCTCCAGCGTGAAACCGGCAAAACGGTGGTTATCATCGAACACCGGCTGGAGGAGGTCCTGCACCGGCCGGTGGACCGGATCATCATCATGAACGACGGGGTCATCGTGGCTGACCTGCCGCCTGCCGAGCTGCTAAGCTCCGGCCTGCTGGCCGGAACCGGGCTCCGCGAGCCGCTGTACCTGACCGCGCTGCGGTATGCCGGTGTGGCGGTAACGCCTGACCTCCAGCCCCAGCATCCGGAGCTGCTCCGGCTGGAGGATGCCGCCGGGCGGCTGCAGCAGTGGATTGACGGCTGCCGGGAGCAGACCACTCCGGCTGAAGCCGTTCCGCTGCTTGAGCTGAAAGAGGTCACCTTCGGCTATGACCGGGAGACAGCCGTGCTGGACAAGCTGTCACTGACCGTTAACCGGGGCGAGATGCTGGCCATCGCCGGCAGGAACGGGGCCGGGAAGTCAACCGTGTCCAAGCTGATCTGCGGCTTCTATAAGCCATCCTCGGGAAGCATCTGGTTGAACGGCCGGGATATCGGCCGGGATACCATCAAAGAGCGGGCGGAGCGCATCGGCTTTGTCATGCAGAATCCGAATCATATGCTGTCAAAGACACTGCTGTATGATGAGGTCGCCTTGGGCCTTAAACTGCGCGATGTTCCGGAGGAACAGATCCGGGAACGCGTTCATAACGTGCTGCGAATCTGCGGCCTGCATGAATTCCGTGAATGGCCGGTATCCGCACTCAGCTACGGGCAGAAGAAGCGGGTCACCATCGCTTCGATCCTGGTGCTGGAACCGGAGATCATCATCCTGGATGAACCTACCGCCGGCCAGGACTACCGGCACTATAATGAAATGATGGAATTTCTGCGGGGGCTGAGCAGCAGGGGAATCACGGTAATCATGATCACGCATGATATGCACCTGATGCTGGAATATGCCCAGCGGGCGATTGTGCTGGCGGACGGGAAGAAGGCGGGCGATGACCTGCCGGAGCGGATTTTGACGGACCGTTCTATTGTAGAGAAGGCTAACCTGAGAGAAACCTCGCTCTATACGCTTGCGCTAAAAGCGGGGCTGCAGCAGCCGGAGGAGCTTGTCCGCACGTTTATCGCTTTTGACAGGGAGGTGCGGCGCGGATGAAGGCCAGAATGCTGACCTATACGAAACAGGACTCGGCGGTCCACCGTCTCAGCGGAGCGGCCAAGCTGATTGTGTTCATTGTCTGGTCGCTGACGGCCATGATTACCTACGATACGAGATGCCTCGCCGTTATGCTGCTGATCAGTCTTGTTTTGTTTAAAGTTTCAAAAGTGAGGTTTCAGGACTACGCTTTTGTGCTGTATTTTATCCTGTTCTTTTTCCTGCTTAACCATGTGGCGATTTTTCTGTTTTCCCCTTTGGAGGGCACGCGGATTTACGGCACCCGTCACGATCTGTTCCACTTGGCCGGACGGTACACCGTTACAGCTGAACAGCTGTTCTACCAGCTTAATATCGCGCTGAAGTATACCGTAGTCATCCCGGTGGCGCTGCTGTTCCTGCTGACGACAGATCCGAGCGAATTCGCCGCGTCCCTGAACCGGATCGGGGTAAACTACAAGATTGCTTATTCCGTATCCCTGGCTCTGCGTTATATTCCTGATATTCAGCGGGACTACGAGAATATCTCCTTCTCGGCACAGGCCAGGGGAATCGATCTTTCCCGCAAAGAGAAGCTGCCCCGGCGCCTGAAAAATATCGTATCGATCCTGCTGCCGCTGATTCTGTCGAGCATCGAGCGGATCGAGAAAATCAGCACAGCGATGGAGCTGCGCGGCTTCGGCAGCGGCCGGAAACGGACCTGGTACATGGGCCGCCCCTTTACGGACAGGGACTATATTGCCTTAGGGCTGATGCTGTCCCTGGCTGCGGCAGCGCTGATTATTACTTTTTATGATGGCTCAAGATTCTACAGTATCTTTTAATTGAAAAGAATAGATTAGTATCACAGGACAGTTTGAAGTATAATAGTACAGCGATTCTCCCGGTTAAGGAGAACCGCTGTGCGGCCTGAGATAGATCAGATGCGGCTGAGCCGCTGCTCGACTCTGGACCAGAGCGGCAGATAGCACAGCGGCAGCACGGCCAGTGAGCAGACGACATTGAAGATCGTCTGGGCATGGGCGAGCTGGGAGGCGGGGCCGCCGCCGAACAAGGCGGACAGGTCCTGCAGCGGTCCGATGAACGGCAGGAACAGCAGGGCACCGCCGACGTTGAGCGCCACATGCGAGCCGGCAACGAACTTGCCGGAGGCTGAGCCGCCGATTGAAGCAATGACGGCGGTGACACAGGTGCCGACGTTGGCGCCGAGCACAATGGCGATGCCGATTTCCGGCGGCATGGTGCCTGCGGATGCCAGGCCCATGGCCATCCCGATGACCGCAGCGCTGCTGTGCAGCATCGCGGTCAGGCAAGCCCCGGCGGCCAGGCCCCACAGGGCGCTGGTGGCCGCATGGTCCAGGAACCAGCGGAACATGCCGCTGGCTTCAAGCGCGGGGCCGACCGACTGCATGACGGCGATGCCCCAGAGCACCAGGGCAAAGCCGGCCACCGCCAGGCTGATGAACTGGAGCGGGCCGGAAACCTTGCGGCAGGCCTCGGCGGCCCGCCAGGAGAAGGGCGGCAGCTCGCCGAGGATGACGGCTGATGCCCAGAGGCAGAGCGCCGCGGTGAACAGCGGCGCTGCTGCCGAGCTGATCTGCAGTCCGATCAGCTCGGTGGTCAGGCAGGTGCCGATGTTGCTGCCGAGTATAATGCCCAGCGTGCGGGCATACGTGAGCAGCCCGGCATTGACCATGCCGATGGTCAGCACGGTTACGGCGGTGCTGCTCTGCAGCAGAGCCGACAGCAGGCTGCTGGCGAACAGGCCCTTCAGCGGCGTAGAGGTCGCTTTATGCAGGCTCCGCGTCAGCAGCGGGCCGGCGAGCTTCGCCAGCGCGGTCTCCATCAGCTTCATGCCGGCGAGAAATATAACAAGGCCGTATATGACAGGGAACAGCAGGTCACGGATCATAAGGACATGCTCCTTTGAACGGGGGTTGTACACCAATATATGAAAGCAATGCATTGGACATGTATGAAATTAACAATAGGAACAGGGAGTTGAAGTCATTGGCATCGGTTATTCTGGAACGCGGCCGCAAAAAAAGACTGGAGCAAGGCCACCCGTGGGTGTTTGCCAGCGAGGTAGCTTCAGTGGACGGAGAGGCGCAGGCCGGCGGTTTGGTGGATGTGCTTAATCATCAGGGGAGATATCTGGCAACCGGATATTATAACCCGGCCTCACAGATCCGGGTAAGAATTGTATCGGAGTCCCCGCTCGCCGGGATGGATACGGCATTTTTTGTGGAACGGTTTACAAGCTGCCTGCGGCACCGGGAACGGTTTTTGCCGGGAGCGGACGCATACCGTTTCGTATACGGCGAGGCGGATTTTTTGCCGGGGCTGATCATCGACCGGTTCGGCGATGTGCTGGTAGTGCAGCTGCTGACACTGGGCATGGACAAATGCCGGGATGCCATCGTGGAGGCACTCGTACAGGTAATGGCACCGCAGGGCATTTATGAACGCAGCGATGTCTCTGTCCGTGAGTTGGAGGGCCTGGAGCAGAGAACCGGCATATTGTACGGCGAATGCCCGCGCCATATTACAGTGACCGAGAACGGGCTGAAGGTGATCGTGGATATCGAAGAAGGCCAGAAGACCGGCTATTTCTTTGACCAGCGCGAAAACAGGGCATCGATTGCTCCGCTGATGAAGGGCTGGGGCGGACGCAGCGGCATTACGCTACAGGAAGTGGAGACAGAGGACGGATCTGTGCAGACCCTTCCGGTGAATAAAAGCGGCAAGCCGGTCACCTTCCCTTACTGGGACGGCGCAACCGTGCTGGAATGCTTCGCGCATACGGGCAGCTTCACGCTGCATGCCTGCAAATACGGCGCGAAAAAGGTAACCTGCCTTGACGTTTCCGCCCATGCAATCGAAAGCGCCAAAGCGAATGTCGAGATCAACGGGTTTACAGACCGCGTCGAGTTTGTTGTGGACGATGCCTTTGCCTTCCTGCGCAATCAGATAAAAGGGCTGGAGGAGCGCTCGGAGCGGGCCACCGGCAATGCGGACGTCAAGCCTGGAGGCAAGCCGGCAGCCAAGACAGACACGGCGAAGCCGATGACCGCCGGCGGCGGACGCACCTGGGATGTCGTCATCCTGGACCCGCCTGCTTTTGCCAAAACCAAAAGCGCAGTACCGGGTGCCGTCCGCGGCTATAAGGACATCAACCTGCACGGCATGAAGCTGGTTAACGAGGGCGGCTACCTGGTGACTGCAAGCTGCTCGTACCATATGCAGCCGCAGCTGTTCCTGGACACTATCGCCGAAGCGGCCAGGGATGCCGGCAAGGTGCTGCGCCTGATTGAATGGCGGGCAGCCGGCAAGGACCACCCGCAGATTCTCGGCGTGGACGAGGGCCACTACCTGAAGTTTGCCGTGTTCGAGGTGCGCAGCAAGAAGTGAGGAACTGATGCGGCCGGCGCTGACTTCTGGCGCGCGCTTACAGGCGAAATCAAAGGCAGAAATGCCCTTGATTCCGGCTGCCGCGGGTATATGGGCGAAATCAAGGGCAGAAATGCCCTTGATTCTACCTGCCGCGGGCAAATGGGCGAAATCAAGGGCAGAAATGCCCTTGATTCTGCCTGCCGTGGGTAAATGGGCGAAATCAAAGGCAAAAATGCCCTTGATTCTACCTGCCGCGGGCAAAAGGGTGAAATCAAGGGCAAAAATGCCCTTGATTCTGCCTGCCGTGGGTAAATGGGCGAAATCAAAGGCAAAAATGCCCTTGATTCTACCTGCCGCGGGCAAATGGGCGAAATCAAAGGCAGAAATGCCCTTGATTCTGCCTGCCGTGGGTAAATGGACGAAATCAAGGGCAGAAATGCCCTTGATTCCAGCCGCCGCTGGCAAAAGGGCGAGATCAAGGGCAAAAATGCCCTTGATTCCGGCTCACCCCCTGCAATAGGGCGGGGGCGCTGCAATATAGCTAGATTCCTGAGAGTACCTCCGGGTACTCTTTTTCTGTTGCAAACCTTTTAATCTTCAATTGATAACAATTCTCAATGTTGGTTTTAATTAGCCCTACTTAACAGGGGCGAACCATATGCTGAAACCAAACCGAGGGCCGCAGCAGCGGCCATGAAGTGATAGATGCGCATAAGACACTGGTCTGTGAAGGATTTCAATATACGTACTGTCTGGATAGAAGCCACTTTGAGATTTTTCGGCCCGAAGAGCTGGGAAGCGGAAGCTGCAAAAGCCTGCATCTGCGCAAGCTGCCGCTCGGCTATCTGTACCGCCGTGATCCCGGTGATCTGGCCAATATGATGATGGGCGACTTCACGCTGGTAGAAACGGGGACCTCCCATCTGCTGCCGCAGCTTGCCGGGGCATTCGTCCTGCCGGTCTCCGCACTGGCCGGCATGCTGTTTATGGACTGGCGCATGGCGCTCTCCATGTTTGCGGCGCTGCCGGTTGCCTAGCTGCTGCAAAAAAAAACAGGATATTTTTGCTTATGCAAAACAAGACCACAGCCGCAGGCATTGCGGCTGTCTTCTATTCGTTCTGTACAGGTAAATATTGAGATTTGAAAACAATGGCAAACGTACGTTCTGTTACGAGAGTAGCAAATATGCTATAATGTTGGAACGAATGTAACAAGGGTGCCGGGACTTAAGCACTCTATCTGCGCCACGGAAGGGGTCTACTGCAATGACGGTACGCTTTTTGCTCGGCCGCTCGGGCAGCGGCAAAACTACGAAAATATGTGAGGAAGTCTCCTCACGGCTGGAAGCGGAGCCGCTCGGCGCACCGCTGATTGTGTTAGTGCCGGAGCAGGGCTCGTTCAGTGCGGAACGGGGGCTGCTGAGTACGGGGAAAGCGAAGGGCAGCATCAGGGCCCAGACGCTCAGCTTCTCCCGGCTGGCTTACCGGGTTAAGCAGGAAACAGGAGGCAGCGCAGGTCTGCCGATCAGCGAGGAAGGCAAAAAAATGCTGCTCTACAAAATTATCAGCCGCCGCAAGGACGAGCTGAAGCTGTTCGGCGCATCCGGCGACCGGCCCGGCTTTGTTGAGCGGCTGAGCAGCCTGCATACCGAGCTGAAGCGCTGCTGCCTCGGGACAAACGATCTGGAAGAGCAGCTGTCCAGAATGCGGGACTCTTCGCCGGGCAGTCCGATTCTCGCCGGCAAGCTGGATGATCTGCAGCTTGTATTCGGCGATCTGGAGCAGGCCATGTCCGGATTATATATCGATGAAGAGGACCGGCTGGCCGAGCTGGCCGCCCATATTCCCGATTCTTCTTATATCCGCGGCGCCGAAGTCTGGGTTGACGGCTTCCATGGCTTTACTCCCCAGGAATTTATGGTGCTGCGCGAGATTATGCTGCATGCCTCCAGGGTGACGGTGGCACTGAGCCTGGACAAGATTTATCCGCCTGGACTGCAGCCGCATGAGCTTGAGCTGTTTCATCCCCCAGCCGTTACGTATATCAAGCTGCGCGGGATGGCGGAGGAGGCGGGGCTTGAGGTCTGGGACGAGCTGCTTGCTCCTCCTGTACTGCCGCGTTTTGCGGACAGCCCGGCCCTTGCTCATCTGGAACGGAGCTATGGTCGCCGGTGGAAGTGGAACGGCGAAGCCGGCCGGGTTGGCAGGGAACTGTCAGTAACGGCAGCTTCCTCCCGTAGAACGGAAGTAGAAGGCGCATTGCGGGAAATGCTACGCCTGGCCCGCGAAGAAGGGGCCAGATATGGCGAAATGGCTGTATTTGTGCGGAATATCAGCGACTATGAGTCCCTGGTTGCCCCGTTATTCGAAGATTACGGCATTCCCTTTTTCCTTGACCGGAAGGCAAGTGAGCTGCATCATCCGCTGGCGGAATTTATCCGCTCTGCGCTGGATACTGTGCGCCGGCGCTGGCGCTACGAGGACGTGTTCCGCTGTGTGAAGACCGACCTGCTGCTGCCGCTGGACGGCAGCCTGACCCGTGAGGATATGGATCAGCTTGAGAACTATGTGCTGGCTTGCGGCATTCAGGGCTACCGCTGGACGAACGGTAAGCCGTGGAAGGGGATACCTAGTCTGTCGCTCGAAGGGGACAGAGTTGTGGATGAGGCGCTGCTGGCAAAAATGGAAGCCTGCCGTGAAGCAATCACCGGGCCTCTCTACGCCTTTGAGACACGGGTCAAGCGGAGCCGTACCGGTCTTGAGCTGTGTACGGCCGTTTATCAGCTGCTGCAGGAAACGGATATCGCGCGCAAGCTGGAGCGGCGTAGTAGGGCAGCCCTTGAACAGGGTGAGCCGGCGGCTGCCCGTGAACACAGCCAGCTGTGGGATGCGGTGCTTGACCTGCTGGACCAGATTGCTGAAATGATGGGCGGAGAACGGCTGGAATTTGAGCTGTTCGCCGGAGTGCTGGAAACCGGCCTTACTGAACTTAGAATGGGACTTGTACCGCCGTCTCTCGATCAGGTGCTGGTCGGAACGATGGACCGGACCCGGACAACCGGCGTGAAATACGCGTTTCTGCTCGGCTTCAATGAAGGAGTTGTACCGGCACAGTTCAAGGAGGACGGAATCCTTTCCGAGGGCGAGCGGCTGGTGCTGGAGAATGCCGGCATGGAGCTTGCGCCGGGAGCGGCGCGCAAGCTGCTGGACGAGCGTTTCCTTGTCTATAATGCGCTGACGACAGCCAGCTGCAGACTGTGGATCAGCTATGCGACTGCGGATGATGAAGGCAAGGCACTTTTGCCTTCCGAGATTATCCGTCAGCTGCATGTTATGTTCCCTGAGGGTTTGACCGAACAGATCACGTCCGGATTCCCTTCAACAATCCAGCCGGACGATACCGAAGGGGAAGCACGGCATCTCGGCTTCATCGGCCAGCCTGAACAGACGCTGCGCATGCTGATTATGCAGCTGCGTCAATGGAAACAGGGCGTTGACATACCCGGTATATGGTGGGATGCCTACAACTGGTACATCAGCGGGGGCCGGGAACGGCGGCTGCCGCTGGAGCGTCTGCTCGGATCGCTGTTCTACCGCAACAGCGGGATTCCGCTGCGGCGTGAGACCAGCCTGCGGCTGTACGGCGGTTCAACGCTGCGGGGCAGCGTCTCGCGGATGGAGAAATTTGTGGCCTGCTCGTTTTCCCATTTTGCCTCGTACGGCCTGAGGCTCAAGGAGCGCCAGCTTTATAAGCTCCAGGCACCGGATATCGGCCAGCTGTTCCATGCGGCACTTAGCGACATGGCTAAAAACCTGCAGAAACAGGGCAAGGACTGGGGTAGCCTGTCGGCCGAAGAATGCCGGAAGGAAGCCGGAGCAACGGTAGACAAGCTTGCCCCGCTGCTGCAGGGAGAAATCCTCATGAGTACCAAACGGTACGGATATATTTCCCGCAAGCTCAAGAATATTGTCGGGCGCGCCTCGATTATTCTAGGCGAGCATGCCCGACGGGGCAGCTTTGAGCCCGCGGGGCTGGAGCTGGATTTTGGACCGGGCAAAGATCTGCCGCCGCTGAGAATCACCCTGCCTAACGGCTGTGTGATGGAGGTGGTCGGGCGGATTGACCGGGTTGATAAGGCGGAAAGCGAGCAGGGCGTGCTGCTGCGGGTGATCGACTACAAATCGAGCCAGAAGGATCTGAGGCTGCATGAGGTGTATTACGGCTTGTCGCTGCAGATGTTGACCTATCTCGATGTGCTGCTTACCTATTCGGAGCAGTGGCTGGGCCGGGCGGCGCTTCCGGCCGGAACGTTATATTTTCACGTACATGATCCCTTGCTTACGTCACCGAACGGCCTTAACCGGGAACAGGCGGCACAGGAGCTGCTCAAGCGCTTCAAAATGAAGGGGCTGCTGACTGCCGACCGTGAGGTGGTCTCGCTGATGGATACGACCCTCGACAAGGGGTATTCCTCCATTGTACCGGTGGCGCTTAAAAGTGACGGAAGCTTCTACAGCAGCGCATCCGTGGCTACGCCTGAGCAGTGGGGACAGCTGCTATCCTCTGTACGCAGCAATATTACAGAGATCGGGACGCGGATTACCGAAGGGGATGTGGCCATCCAGCCTTACCGGATTCAGCAGGAGACAGCTTGTACCTTCTGTTCATTCCGGCCGGTCTGCCAGTTCGATGAGGCGGTAGAAGGTAACGGCTATAACAATCTGGGCAAACCGGGCAAGGATGCCGTCTGGGAGCTGCTGTCGAATAAAGGAGGAGAGAAGCCGTGAGGATCAGAGCGGAAATAGAACCGAAGCCGGAAGGCAGCTTTTGGAGTGACGACCAGTGGCGGGCAATTGCCGAGAGCGGCGACGATATACTGGTTGCGGCTGCGGCAGGCTCAGGTAAAACGGCGGTACTGGTAGAGCGGATTATCCGCAAAATCAGCCGGGCGGAAACCGGCTTCAGCGTGGACCGGCTGCTCGTCGCCACATTCACGAAAGCAGCTGCCTCGGAAATGCGCCAGCGGATCCGTGAGGCGCTGGAACAGAAGCTGGAGGAGACGGAAGGCGCCGCAGGCGGGCAGAGCCCTGAGGCGGATCATCTGCGCCGCCAGCTCGCCCTGCTGGGCAGAGCTTCCATTACAACGCTGCATTCCTTTTGCCTGGAAGTCATCCGCAGATATTATCAGATCATCCCGATCGATCCGGGCTTCCGGATTCTGAATGAGCATGAAGCGGAAATGATGCGCCAGGAGCTGCTGGAAGAGCTCCTGGAGGAAAAATACGGGGAAATGAATGAGGAAGAGGAAGACCCTGTATTTGTGCAGCTGGCAGACTGGTTCAGCGGAGAACGCAGCGATGATGCAGTGCATGCGCTAATACAGCGGCTGCATGACTTTTCGCGCAGTCATCCGTGGCCCGATCAGTGGCTGCGGGATACTGCGGCTGATTTTGCCCTGCCGGACACGGAGAGTCTGGGAGAGACCCCCTGGGTGCAGAGCATTCTGGCTGAAGCGAAGCTGACGCTGGACGGAGCTGCCAGCCAGCTGCTGCAGGCCAGGGAAATTGCCCTGCAGCCGGGCGGGCCTGCCCCGTATGCGGATAATCTGGCCGAGGATCTGGCCATGGTGCAAGGAATGCAGGAGGCTCTGGCCTCGCGGCTCTGGGCTGAGCTGTATGATGTGTTTGTGGAAATCTATTTCGGCAAGCTGAAGGCCTGCCGGAAGGATTCTACCGATCCAGGGCTGCAGGAAATGGTCAAGGAACTGCGTGATAACGTGAAGAAGAGCCTGCTTGAGCTGCAGAAATCACTGTTCGGGCGTCCTGCAGATGCTTTTCTGGCTGAGCTGCATGAGGCGGCTCCGCTGATGCATGAGCTGGCTGAGACGGTTATCGCCTTCGGTGAGCGTTACCGCCAGGAGAAGGCCGGCCGGGGACTGGTCGACTTCAGTGATCTGGAGCATTACTGCCTGCAGATTCTGCGTCATCCTGATTCACAGCCGGGCCATTCACTTCCTTCGGATGCTGCGGTGGAATACCGTGGGCAGTTCGATGAGGTGCTGCTCGATGAATATCAGGATACAAACAGTGTGCAGGAGGAGATTGTCCGGCTGATCGCACGCGAGTCGCCGGGCAACCGGTTCATGGTTGGCGACATGAAGCAGAGCATTTACCGGTTCCGGCTCGCCGAGCCGGGGTTGTTCCTGGACAAATACAACAGCTTCAGCTCCGCAGGTGCAACGGAAGCGGGAGATGAGGCTGCTGCTGGAGCGGGAGAAGAAGCCCCCGGAAGCGGCATGGTTATTGACTTGGCCCGCAATTTCCGCAGCCGGATGGAAGTCGTCAACGCCGTTAATATGGTTTTCCGGCAGATTATGGACAAGACGGTTGCGGAGATCAGTTATGATGAACGGGCAGAGCTGGTCTATGGAGCGAACTTTCCCGGAGCGGCCGAGAAGGGGCCGGTACCTTATTTTGCCCCTGAGCTGCTGCTGATCGACAAGGGAGCTTCCTCCGGAAGAGGGGTAGAAGAATCCGGGGAAGACGGCGAGCTCCCGGTCCAGGAGAATGAGGCCATTGAGAGCGAAACGGCGCAGCTGGAAGCACGGGCCATCGCCCGGCGCATCTCGCAGATGACCGGGATGACCGGCGGCGCACCGCTGCTGATTTATGATAAATCACAGAAGCTGATGCGTCCGGTCGTATACGGGGACATCGTTATTCTGCTGCGCTCAGCCCGGATCTGGACACCGCTGATGATTGAAGAGCTGCGTCTGGAGGGCATTCCGGCCTTCGGAGATCAGAACAAAGGTTATTTTCAGGCTACCGAAGTGGAAATTGCCCTCTCCCTGCTGCAGATTACAGATAACCCAAGCCAGGACATTCCGCTGGCCGGAGTGCTCCGCTCGCCGGTTGTCGGCTTGACCGAGGAGGAGCTGGCTGCTGTCCGTCTGTGCAGCAACGGTACTTTTTATGACGCTCTCACAGCGGCAGCTGGAGAGCAAACTGCCGGAACCGGGACTGATGCTGCTCTGGCCCAGGCAGAGAGTGCGGCAGCGCTGGAACATTCCGGTTCTGCAGACTTCGGCTCGGATTCTGCAATCCAGCCGCGGCTGCGTGAGAAGCTGGAGCATTTCCTTGATCTGCTTGAGGGCTGGAGAGATGCCGCACGCCAGGGCAGCCTGAGCACGCTGATCTGGCGTATTTACGGGGAGAGCGGATATCTGGAATGGGTCGGGGGTCTGCCGGGCGGATTCCAGCGCCAGAACAATCTCAAAGCCTTGTATGATCGGGCAGTCCAGTTTGAAAATGATACCACGGCCCGCGGCCTGTTCCGCTTTCTCGTCTTTATCAACCGTCTCCGTGAAAACGGGGGGGACCTCGGGGTTGCCGCAGGAACCGGTGAAGAAACCGGCGGAGTAAACATTATGACAATCCACAAGTCCAAAGGACTGGAATTCCCGGTTGTCTTTATCGCCGGGATGGCGAAGCAATTCAACCGCCAGGATCTGCACTCCCCGTTCCTGATGCATAAGGAACTGGGCTTCGGCCCGCGGTTTGTGGAGCGGGAGACACGGGTCAGCTACCCGACCCTTCCGTATCTTGCAATCAACCGGCGGTCCCGGCTGGAGCTGCTGGCTGAGGAGATGCGTGTGCTTTATGTAGCCTTGACCCGGCCGCGCGACAAAATGATTCTCGTCGGCACGCTGCGGGATGTATCGCGCACCGTAACGGCGTGGGCAGGAACGCAGAGCCGTGAGGAGCTGCTGCTTGCCGATCATCTGCTGGCCAGGGGCCGCAGCTATCTGGATTGGGTCGGCCCGGCGCTGATCCGCCATCCCGCCGCAGCCATTCTGCGCAAGCTGGCGGGTATAGAGGGAACGGGATCAACAGTGCTGCACGGCGACAGCTCCAACTGGAGCATCTCTGTGCAGAATGCAGCCGCGTTAAGCTCAAGTACACATGTTGCCGCGGAAGACGATGCAGCCAAAAATGAAGAGAAACGGCAGGTGCTCGAAGCGCTGCGCAAAGGCAAGGCGGTAACCGCCTACTCCACAGCATCGGCGGGGGAGATTGCCGCCAGACTCGAATGGCAATATCCGCTGGCCGCAGCCTCCGCTATTCCGGCGAAGACTTCGGTTACGGAGCTGAAGTCGATGCTGTCGCTGCAGGACCAGCCCTCCTTTGATCTGCTGGAGGAACGGGCTGAAGCCGGCGGACGGAAGGACCGGCCGGGCACAGCACAAGCTTCGCGTGCGGACAGTCTTCATCTGCGCCGTCCCAAATTTATGGAGAAGCGCGGCCTCACGGGTGCGGAACGCGGTACCGCCTACCATACGGTAATGCAGCACATTCCGCTGGATGGTCCGGTTGACCGTGCCGTGCTGGAAGCGACGCTGGCGCGCCTTGCCAGAGTTGCCATTTTGAGCAGTGAGCAGGCTGAAGCGGTTGAACTGGATGAGGTGGAAGCTTTTTTTAGAAGTGAGCTGGGCGGCAGACTGCTTGACGCCGAGTGGAAGCGCAGGGAGCAGCCGTTCAGTTATATGGTTCCGGCTGTTGAGGCTTACGAGGGGCTTGATTACTATAATCAGGCTGCTGCAGAAACTCCGGTGACAGGCGGGAGTGCACTTGCAGAAGCCGTGCTGATCCAGGGGGTGATCGACTGTCTGTTCCGCGAGAATGGGCGGCTGATCCTGGTCGATTACAAAACAGATGCCGTTCTGGAGCATACAGGCGGGCTGGACGGGCTAAGAGAGAAATACCGTTTCCAGCTTGAGCTGTACAGCAAAGCGCTGCAGGATATTACAGGCGAGCAGGTCAGCGAGATCTGGCTGTACTTTTTTGACGGCGGGCATGCTGTGAGTCTGTAAGTCTATTAAATGAACTGACATATCAGATCAATGAAATACCGCGTTTGTGCGGGGAAAAGAGGGCGGAAATGCGCATATTGCATACAGGCGACTGGCACTTGGGCCGTACGCTGGAAGGCCGGAGCCGGCAGAAGGAGCAGGAGCAGTTCATTGACGAGCTGGTGGAAATTGCCGACGCCGGGCAGGCGGATCTTATTTTGATGGCGGGGGATGTCTATGATTCGGTCAATCCTCCGGCGGCGGCAGAGCAGCTGTTCTATGATGCGGCAGCTAGACTGACTGCGGGCGGCAGGCCGCTTGTGGTCATCTCGGGTAACCATGACCAGCCGGAACGCGTGGCCTCCGTCTCCCCGCTGGTGCGCAGACAGGGAATCACACTGGTCGGTATGCCGACTTCGGAGCCGGTAACGGTGCATGCAGTGCGGACAGGTGAAATCGCCAAAATCGCTGCCCTCCCGTATCCCTCGGAAGCCCGTCTGGGCGAGCTGCTTGCCGGTGAGAGCGGGGAAGACGAGCTGCGGCTCGCATACAGCGCCAGAGTAGGCAGGCTGATGAAGCTGCTGGGCCGGGAGTTTACGCCGCAGACGGTAAATCTGGCCATGAGCCACATCTATGTGCTGGGCGGTGTGGAGAGTGATTCGGAGCGTCCGATTCAGGTTGGCGGCGCTTATACGGTAGATCCGTCTGCCTTGTCCTGCGGCGCACAGTATACAGCGCTCGGGCACCTGCACCGCGCCCAGCGTGTTAAAGGCGACGGGATGATCCGTTACAGCGGATCGCCGCTGGCCTACAGCTTTTCTGAAGCGGGTCAGGCCAAGTCGGTAACGATGGTGGATGTTGCCCCCGGAGGCGAGCCGGTGTTTGAGGAGATTTACCTCAGCTGCGGCTGTCCGCTGGTTAACTGGAAATCTGCCGGAGGGCTGCAGGAGGTATACAGCTGGCTCGACGAGGGGCGTGATGCTAATGCTTTTATCGATCTGGAGCTGCGGCTGACGGAAGCGATGTCGCTGAATGATATTCAGCGTCTGCGCAAGGCACGGGAAGGAATTATTCATATCCGTCCGGTATATCCGCAGATGGAGCTTGAACTTGAACAGACTGCCCGTTCGCGCATGCCGGTCCAGGAGCTGTTCCGCAAGTTTTATCAGCGGCAGACCGGCGGGGCGGAACCGGAGGATGAACTGATCCGGCTGTTCCTGGAGCTGACGGAAGATGAGGACCGGCGCCAGCCGGAGGAAGGGGAGGTGGGCTGACGTGAAGCCGATTCTATTAAAACTGTCCGGGCTGCAGAGCTATAGGGAGCAGCAGGAGATTGATTTTACCAGTCTGACCGAGACGGGGCTGTTCGGGATTTTTGGTCCGACGGGCAGCGGCAAATCCAGCCTGCTGGATGCCATAACGCTGGCGATGTACGGCAAGGTGGAGCGTGCAGTGAACGGTACGCAGGGCATCATGAACCATTCCGAAGATCAGCTTAGCGTCGCTTTCACCTTTGAGCTTGTTTCCTCGGCAGGACCCCGCCGATTCAGGGTGGAACGGAAGTTCAAACGTACCGGCGAGCAGTCGGTCAGCAACACGATCAGCCGCTTTATTGAGCTTACGGAGGACGGTGATCATGTCCTGGCCGATAAGCTGGCCGATGTTACCCGCTGCGTGGAGGAGCATATCGGGCTTAAGATGGACGACTTTACCCGGGCGGTTGTGCTGCCGCAGGGCAAATTCGCCGAGTTCCTGTCGCTGCGGGGTGTCGACCGCAGACAGATGCTCCAGCGGCTGTTCCACCTGGAGCAGTACGGGGACCAGCTGGCGCTGAAGCTCAGCCGCAGGGTCAAGGACAACGAGGCTGCGCTGCGCGCGCTGGAGGCTGAGCAGCAAGGGCTTGGCAGCGCCGGCAAAGCGGATGTTGAAGCGGCAGAAGTCCGGCTGCAGGAAGCGGTCCTTCGCGCGGAGGAGTGTCGTAAGCTGCTGGAGGAAGCTCAGCAGCGCTCCGACCGCTTCGCGAAGATCCGCGAGCTGCAGGAGGAGCGTACCCGCCGCGAGGCCAAGCGGCAGGAGCTGCTTGCCCAGGAGGAGGGTATCCTCCTTCTGGAGCAGAAGCTCGGCCAGGCTGACGAAGCCGAGCAGCGGCTGCCTGTGCTGACCGCCTGGCGCAGCGCAGAAGCCGCCTGGAAGAGCCGGCTGGCCCGCGCGGAGGGCCACGAGGTGACGGCCGCTTCCGCTGAGCGGGAAGCGGCTGGGCTTGCCGCAGCTGAGGCTGCGGCGCAGGCTGCGTTGCTGGCGGAGGAGCCTGCGCTGCGCGAAGGCGCAGACACCTACCGCCGCGCGCTGGAGCTCGAAGCCGAGCTCTCCGGGCTGCGGCAGGAGCGCGCCGCTGTGCTGGAGCGCAGCGGGACGCTCTCCGGCGCGCTGGGCGCAGCGCAGGAGAAGATGGCCCGGGAGCGGGAGCTTTTGGCCCGTGGCCAAAAGAAGCAGCAGGAGCTGCAGCAGAGCCTGCTGCAGCTGGCAGTCCGCTCCCAGGAACGGCAGTCTCTGCAGGATGCGATGCAGAGACTGCAGGGGCTGCGCTCGGCCGAGACCCAGCGGGACTCGGCTGAGCGCGAGCGCCAGGGCCGCGCGGCGGTGCTCGCCGCGGCGGAGGCGCGCCTTGCCGCAGCCGAGGGCCGGCGGCAGGAGCTGGCTGCGCAGCGCAGCGGGCTGGTCGCCTCGGCCGCGCTGCACCTGGAGGACCTGCGGGCTGCGGAAGCCGCCGCAGGGGAAGCTGCCGTGCGCCTGGAGCAGCACGGCAGCGCGCTGGAGACCGCGCTCAAAGAGCGGGAGGTTCACCGGCTCTCGCTGGCGCTCGCCGGCGAACTCCGTGACGGGCTGCCGTGCCCGGTCTGCGGCAGCGAGCATCACCCCGCGCCTGCGTCCGTCCTGGACGGCGGCGCGGAGGAGGAACCGGCCGGCCGGCTCCAGCAGGTGCGCCAGCTGGCCAGACAGGCGCTCGATACACGCCACCTGTTCCGCAGCCTGCTGGAACAGGATGGAGCGTGGCTCGAGCAGGCATACGGCGCCGGCGTGACGGACAACACGGCTGCTGCGGGTCTGGAGCAGGCCGTTGCTGCTGTTGCTCTGGCCGGGCAGACGCAGACGGACGTGCCTGATGCCGGCCTGCTTGCAGAGCTGGATGCCAGAATGGCCTCAGGTAAATCCCGTTCTGCAGCGCTGCGCAGCACTGCGGCTCGTTGGCAGCAGTCCATGCAGGAGCAGCAGCAGCTGTGCCATAAGGAGGCGGCTGCCGTCGAAGCAGAGACAGCCTGGCTGCAGGGGCTGGCCGCCAAAGCCGAGGAGCTTGCAGGCCAGTTAGCGGGCCTGCGCGGGGAATGGACAAGACGGTTCCCGGAGCTGGCGGTACATGAGGCGGAGTCTGCCTACCGTGCCATTCAGCTGAAGGACGAGCAGGCGGAGGAGATCAGGGGACGGCTGGAGATCAGCGTAAAATTCCTGGAGGACAAAACTGCTTCTGTCCAGGCACTGCAGGAGGAAATTACCGGTCTGGACAAGGAGCTGGCCCAGCTGCATGCCCAGCTGGAAGGTAAGGAAGCGCTGGAGCGCGAGAAATCGCAGCGCCTGCAGCAGTGGACCGGCGGACGGGCTGCCGCTGAGCTGCTTGCTGAATGCGAGCGGCAGCTGCGGAGTCTGCAGTCTGCGCTTGAGAGCAGCAGGCTAAATCACCGCCAGGCCGCCGATAAGGCACAGCATGAGCTGAAGGAAGCAGCGATTGCCCGTCAGGCTGCTGAATCTGCGCGCGAGCATTACAGCGATGCTGCTGCGCGCTGGGAAGAGAGCCTGGAGTCTTCGCCGTTTGCTTCGGCGGCCGAAATTGAAGCTGCAGCGCTGCCGCCGGAAGAACGGACAGCAGCAGTTCTCCGTGTGCGGAGTCACCGTGAGGAGGAGGCTGAAATGAACCTGCAGCTGCGGAGCATCGCTGATAAGCTGCAGGGGGAAGTACTCAGTGACGAGGATTGGCAGGCAAGCCAGGCCGGGCTCAAGCGATGCAAGGAGGACGACGAGGAATCGCTCCGGAGCCGGGCCCGTGCAGAGCGCGATCTGGAGGATCTCCAGCAGCGTCATGTCCGCTGGATGGAGCTGGAGGAGCAGCGGGCCGGTCATGCCGTACTTCAGGACCAGCTGTCCAAGCTGCAGACTGTGCTGCGCGGCAATGCCTTCGTCGAGTATATCGCCGAAGAGCAGCTGATGCAGGTCTGCCAGGCCGCGTCGCAGCGGCTGCGGTTTCTGTCCAAGCAGCGTTATGCGCTTGAGGTCGACTCCGGCGGCGGCTTTGTGATCCGCGATGACGGCAACGGCGGCGTCCGCCGCCCCGTTTCTACCTTGTCCGGCGGTGAAACGTTCCTGACCTCCTTGTCTCTGGCGCTCGCCCTGTCAGCACAGATCCAGCTGCGCGGCCAGTATCCGCTGCAGTTCTTTTTCCTTGATGAAGGGTTCGGTACTCTGGATACAGAATTGCTGGATACCGTAATCACTTCATTGGAAAAGCTGCACAATGACCAGCTGTCCGTCGGTATTATCAGCCATGTTCCCGAGCTCCGGGCCAGGCTGCCGCGCAAGCTGATTGTCGTTCCTGCCGAGCAGGGCGGCGGGGGATCGCACATTCTTTTGGAAAAAATGTGAAACTTGGGGCTTGATGTGATGTCAGTCACAGAGACACCATCATGCCCCTGTTATAATACAGCTAAGCCGACATCTTTTAGAAACACCTCGGCGGACGTATGACCGGGATGCACTCCTTTTCATACGTTCGCCGCCGAGTCAGCCTTTCAGCTGATAGGGTGTTTCTTTTTTTTGTTTATTTTTATGTATCTGGTTTTATGAACCCGGGTTGAGGATTGCTCTGGTCATTGACCATACTGAGATAATTGCATTTTGAGCAGCTAAAGCCATCTAAAATCAGTGTGTGCTCAAAATAGCTGTATTTGATACAACAAAAACGGGTTAAATGGCTGGTAGCAGGCAGGGCAAATAGACTGTATAACTCCGTTTTTCTAAAGGATCGTTAATAGTGGTGAAAATGGTATGAAATGTTGACGGGTATCTCCGCAAAGAGAGTATAGGCACAATGGTCCTGTGGGAATGGCTGTATTAACACGAACCCATTCACTGAACCGCTTCAGCTGTTACTGATACAGTTTCATGGTGCCTAACCGTTGTACTGTACTATAATACAGATACGATAATTTATTATGCGGGCCCGGATGTGTACACCGGCGGAACATCAGAACCCCGCTTTTCCTTCTGCACCTGCTGATATCCATACCATTAATCACCAGTAGCACATGCCCTATTCCCGGCTTACAGCCCCTGCCATACAGTCAGATATGCCCAGCATCCCTGTCACGCACCGTATGCTGCCTCATATCCAGCTCACACCCTGCGTCATATACAATCAGTTGTACTGAATATCCCCATCACGCATCCCCCGTCCTGCACCCTATGCCAGCGTTCACTCCAACATATGCATTCTCCGTTCCGACTTTCGTATTGCGCAAAAATCCTGTATGATTAGACACATAAAAAACCAATGGCGGGAAGGCCGGGCGGTCGATAGGGCAGGCAGGAGATTCTTGGGAATCAAGCACCTGTCCAGGCAGCAAGCACTGCTGTGAAGAGCACCTAAACAGTGATGCTTCACAAATCAGGTCAGCACCAGCATTTACGCTTTACAACATCAGTTCAGTACTTTCGCTCCACAAAATGTTCAGGAGGAAGTGTGGTATGGAAACCGTTTTTAGCAAAATTATTGAGGGTACGATTCCTTCAAAAAAGGTGTTTGAAAATGAGCGGATTCTGGCGTTCCATGATATCCAGCCTGCGGCACCGGTGCACGTGCTGATTATTCCCAAAAAGTTCATCGCCTCGATGAACGATGTGACGGCTGAAGATCTGCCGCTGATCGCCGAGATTCACGCGGTGGCCCAGCAGATCGCCGTAGAGCTTGGGGTTGCCGAAACAGGATACCGGCTGATCAACAACTGCGGGCCGGACAGCGGACAAGCCGTTCCACACCTGCATTATCATCTGATCGGCGGCGCCAAGCTGGGTGCTCTCGTGGGCATTTCAGATTCACACGCTTAGCGTATTATCCAAATTCAGAGTGCCTGCCAGAAAAAAGAATAACACGAAGGTTGACACCATATTTCAGTATGACCTATAATGAAATTTGATGAACCGTGTTATGCTCTTGGACGGTCTGGTCGGAGGGAGGGAAAACTGGTGTCTGAAACGAAAGTTCGTAAAAACGAGACAATTGATGCTGCACTTCGTCGCTTTAAACGTTCCATCGCTAAAGATGGTGTCTTGGCTGAGGTGAAGAAACGCAAGCATTATGAGAAGCCAAGCGTTAAGCGCAAGAAGAAGTCTGAGGCTGCTCGTAAGAGAAAGTTTTAGGAGGATTACCGAGTCATGAATCTTAGCGAACGATTGAACGAAGATATGAAGCAAGCGATGAAGAGTAAGGACAAGTTCACACTCTCCACCATTCGAATGGTTCGTTCTACGATAAATTATTCTGAAATAGAATTAAAGAGAACATTAGACGACAACGAAGTGCTTGATATCCTTAGTCGTGAAATCAAACAGCGCAAAGATGCCCTCCAAGAATTTGAATCAGCGGGTCGTGAAGAGCTTGCCGCGAATACTAAGGCAGAAATCGAGATTATCATTAAGTATCTTCCTGCGCAGCTTTCCGAAGAAGAAATTAAAGTAATTGTACAGCAGACCATCCAGGAAACCGGTGCTTCTTCGAAAAGTGATATGGGTAAGGTCATGAGCGCACTGATGCCTAAGGTCAAAGGTCGCGCCGATGGTAAACTTGTGAACCAGGCGGTTCTGCAATTTCTGCAATAATATAGCGCTGACACCCCTTTTTATAAGGGGTGTTTTTCGTTATCAGGGGACAAATGTTAAGCTTCTGCTTACTGTTTGTCCCCTTTTCACTGAGAAGGAAGATGCCAGCGGGGGTAATGTTTTGAAACGAATTGCCGGATAAAGGCGTACTAGGGAGTATGAAATGGGTTATCATGAAGAAGGGAGGTTATAACTTGAGCAGATTCCGGAAAATGCTTGTTTCCTTTACTTCCGTTATCCTGCTGTTGATGCTCTGCATACCGGTTCTGGCCGGCGCAACGGCATCCTCAGGGTCAACGGCCCGGACAAACGGTGAAGTCAAAAGCGGTCCGGTGTTTATCATTCCGGTTGATCAGGAGATTGAACGCGGACTGCAGAGCTTTTTGGAGCGCGGCTTCGCCGAGGCGGCCAATTATGGAGCGGTGCTAATTGTGCTGGAGATTGATACACCGGGAGGGCTGGTGAATTCGGCTGAGCAGATCGGAACGCTGGTCAGAGACAGCAGTATCCCGGTCACTGCTTTTATCAAGGGCGATGCTGCGTCAGCAGGCAGTTACATAGCGCTGAACGCAGATACCATTATTATGAAGCCCGGAAGCATGATCGGCGCAGCATCTCTTGTGGATGTGAAGGGAAATCATGTTGATGACGCCAAAATCAATTCATACTGGAAATCCAAGATGGTGGGGGCAGCTCTGCTGAACGGCCGTGATCCTGACATTGCGGCAGGTATGATGGATGTAAACCTGGTCGTGAACAAGCCTGAGCTTGGCGTGAACAAGGCTGCAGGACAGATTATTGCCCTGACCAGTGACCAGGCGCTGAAAGCGGGATATGCCGAGCATTTGGCGGCTACACCGGAGGAAGGAATTTCCTGGCTGGGTTACTCTACTGACGACATCTTTCACGTAAAGCAGACTGGAGCTGAGAAAATGTCGCATTTTCTCACTAATCCGGTTGTCATGACGATTCTGCTGTTTATCGGGATTGCCGGGATTGTCATTGAACTGCTTGTACCAGGCTTCGGTGCTCCGGGGATTATTGGAACGATTGCCTTTGCCTTGTATTTCTTCGGCAATTATGTAGCCGGCTTCGCCGGGGCAGAGACGTGGCTGCTGTTCATTCTTGGGCTGGTCATGCTGGTGCTGGAGCTCTTTGTGCCAAGCTTTGGAATACTGGGGCTGCTTGGTTCGGCCTGTCTGATTGCAGGCGTTGTACGGGCAGCCTTCAGCTACACCCATGCCCTGCTTAATCTCGGGATTGCTTTTGCCGCAGCGGTGGTTGTCATTGCGGTTGTTGTGGTTATTTTTAAAGAGCGCGGCATCTGGAACCGGTTCATTCTCCAGGAGAGCCTGACCAAAGAAGCGGGCTTTGTCCCTGCTCTGGAAAAGCTGAGCCTCGTTGGTGCAGCGGGAATGAGTATTACTCCGCTTCGTCCGGCGGGAACGGCGATGATTGACGGAGAACGGGTGGATGTGGTTACGGAAGGCAGCTTTATTAATCCTGACCGGCCTATCGCCGTGGTGAAGGTGGAAGGCGGCCGTGTGGTGGTAAAGGAAGCAGCAGAGTAGCTGGTTTCCGAATGGATTTGATTGAATTTTCACAAAAAAAAGTAACGGAGGTTGGGAACAGGTATGGGTGAAGCGTCATTGATTCCTATTTTGCTGATTGCGGTTGTCGTGATCATTGTATTGAGTGTGTTCTTCAGCTTCTTCCCGGTTATGCTGTGGATTTCCGCTTTGGCATCCGGTGTGCGGATCAGCATTATTACGCTGGTGGCAATGAGACTGCGCCGGGTAACGCCAAGCCGGATTGTTAATCCGCTGATCAAGGCTACAAAAGCCGGACTGGGCCTTAACATCAACCAGCTGGAAAGCCATTATCTTGCCGGCGGTAACGTTGACCGGGTTGTTAATGCACTGATTGCGGCGCAGCGGGCCGACATTCCGCTTGAATTTACGCGTGCCGCAGCCATTGACCTTGCCGGTCGTGACGTGCTGCTGGCAGTGCAGATGAGCGTTAACCCGCGTGTCATTGAAACGCCGATTGTTGCTGCGGTTGCCCGGAACGGGATTGAAGTGAAGGTAAAAGCGCGTGTAACGGTCCGTGCCAATATTGACCGCCTGGTCGGCGGTGCGGGTGAAGAAACGATTATTGCCCGTGTCGGCGAGGGTATTGTTACTACTGTAGGTTCGAGTAATTCGCATAAAGACGTTCTGGAAAATCCGGATTCTATCTCCAGAACCGTGCTGTCCAAAGGTCTGGATTCCGGTACGGCCTTTGAAATTCTCTCGATCGATATTGCGGATGTGGATGTCGGCAAAAATATCGGTGCATACCTGCAGACAGAGCAGGCTGAAGCCGACAAACGCATTGCCCAGGCGAAAGCCGAGGAGCGCAGAGCGATGGCGGTTGCCCATGAGCAGGAGATGAAGGCGAAGGTGGTCGAAATGAAGGCACTCGTAGTCGAATCCGAATCCCAGGTACCGCTGGCTATGGCTGAGGCATTACGGTCCGGGCAGCTTGGTGTCATGGACTACATGAATCTTAAAAATATCGAGGCTGACACGCAGATGCGCGGTTCACTCGGTAAAGTGAACGACGGGGACGATCCGAACCGTCCGACCAATAAATAAGGGGATGTGAGATCCCATGGGCAGTCTGATTTATATTGCCGTAATTATTCTGGTCGCGATTTTTACCAATGTGAATAAAGCGGCCAAGAATAAGAAGAAACCTAATGCGCGCGGCGGCATGCCGACCTTTGGCGGCGGAGGAGATGATCCGCTGCCGCGCAGAGTCCGGCCATCCGAGCCTGACGGCCGTGAAGTGCGCCCTGCCGCCTCCGGCAGCGGTTTTCCGGCGCCGGCAGGTAGTGAGCTGTCACGGGACAGCTCATCCTATGAGGAGCATGAGCATGAGCTGGCTCCTGCCTGGCAGGAGTCCCCGCAGACTCCGACTCCTGACTATGAGACGGGCGAAGGGATGTCCTATGAGCAGTCGGCGGACCAGGAGGATAGCGTCCAGATCCGCACAGAACGGATGGAGCGGGAGCTGAGGCGCCTGCAGGCCGCCTACGACGGGATGGCAACCTATGGAATGGATAAGAGCTCAGACGGGACTCCAGCGGCGTCTGAGCGGGGTGAGGCTGGACTCTCTCTTCCGGGAGGAGCCACAGACAGCCGGCAGGCGCTGCGTAACGGGCTGATTTGGGCAGAGATTCTCGGTCCGCCGCGTTCCCGGCGGCCGCACTCAACCAGAAGATAGCAAGTTGGTTGTACTGCGGATACTGCAACGTCCAGCCGGGTGTAAGTACAATAATTAAAGCAAGCCTTTGGACCCTTTTTTAAAGGGTCTGAAGGCTTTTTTGCGTTGGCTCCAGGCTCTGTGGTCCGCCTAACCCTTATTTCTCTGGCCCCGTGTGAGTATTTCTCATAAAAAGCTGCAGCGCCGCATAAGGTGTACAGAAGGCAGGAAGGGGGAGAAGTCTACATATGACCCGTATTGGCCGCAGGCTGCGGGGATGGACAAACGGGGTACTGGATCTTCCGCAGGATGTGCTGCAGGAGCTGCCCCGGATCACCCTGATCGGCAACAAGGAGCTGTATATTGAGAACCACCGCGGTGTGCTGCATTTTTCGTCCGGACAGCTTACGATCGCGTTAGCTAATGGTTCGCTTGAAATCTCCGGGCAGGAGCTAATGATCCGCAATATTCTCGGCCAGGAGCTGGCTGTTGAAGGTATTATCGGGGAAATCAGATACAAGGGAAGCGAGGAGAAACCATGAAAGAGCCGCCTCTGTCATCACTGCGGGGGTTCGTTACACTGCGTGTGACGGGTCCTGCGGTGGAAAACTTTATTAACGCCGTTACCGAAGCCGGCATCGTGATCTGGGAGGTGAAGCCTGCAGGGGACGGCGCTACCCTGAACCTGCTGCTGGACGACTTTTTCAGTCTCCGGCCGTTTTTGAAAAAGACAGGCTGCCGTATGCACGTCACAGCCAGAAGCGGCCTGCCCTTCCGGCTGGCCAGACTGTGGAGGCGCAAGCTTTTTTCGGCCGGTATCCTGTTGTTCGGAGTGATGCTTCTGCTGTTTTGCTCCATGATCTGGACTGTCCGGATCGAAGGCAACGAACGGATCGCCTCGGATGATCTGCTGGCCGCCGCCCGTCAGGAGGGGATTTATCCGTTTCAGTGGATCTGGCGCATGGACGAGCCGGACAAGCTCTCCAAAAGGCTCACCTCCCGCGTGCCGGGGCTGTCCTGGGTCGGGGTGGAGCGGACTGGGACGAGCATCACGATCCAGGTCGTTGAGGCGGACCAGCCGGAGCAGCGGCCGCTGCTGAGCCAGCGCCATCTGGTCAGCAGGGCCGACGCGGTAATTACCGGCATTTACGCCGAGCAGGGCAGGCCGGTGGTCGGCATCAATTCCCGGGTCAAAAAAGGGCAGATTCTCATTTCCGGCGCTCTGGGCGATGAAGAAAACATAGAATACGTAGTAGCCAAGGGCGAGGTAAAGGGTCTCGTCTGGCATGAATACAATATTGAGGTTCCGCTGAAGACGACAGGCAGCTCCTATACCGGTGAGCGTAAAGACCGGACGTACCTTGTGCTGGGGGACTGGGCTGTCCAGCTGTGGGGATACGGCAAAGCGGGCTTCAGCAAATCGCGCACACTCACAGAGAATAATATGCTGTCCTGGCGTTCGCTGCAGCTTCCGCTGGGTGTGATGACAGAGAAGGAGCTGGAGGTCCAGTATTCATCTTCGGTCAAGTCGGCGGAAGAGGCTAGAACGGAAGGGATTGCCCGTGCGAAAAGCGATATTTTAGCCCGTTACGGCACGGACAGCACCATTAAAAGTCAAAAAATTTTGCATGAGAAGAAAGAGAATGGTAAAGTTTATATGAAAGTGCTCTTTGAGGTGGAAGAGAGAATCGCGGAAGAACTTCCAATAGTAAACAACTGAGGAGAATGAGGCTACTTGTCAGAACAGACTGCAAGCATTCGTATATCTTTGCAAAATGCGGGAGAGGCGCAATCCCTGTTCGGCCCGCAGGATGGATTTCTTAAAATCATTGAAAGTGAAATTCCGGCAGTGATTGACTCGCGTGAAGCAGAAATTACAATACGCGGGGCAGAGCGGGAAGTGGACATGCTTGAACAGCTGTTCAATGTGCTGCTGTCCCTCATCCGCAGCGGTTACATTCTCAGTGAGCGCGATGTCCAGTATGCGGTAGAGCTGGCCAAAGAGTTCCGTGCTGATCAGTTGCTGGACCTGTTCAAAGGCGAAATTACGACTACGTTCCGCGGCAAGCCGATCCGCGTTAAAACCATCGGCCAGAAGCATTATGTGACCACGATCAAGAAACGCGACATTGTCTTCGGTATCGGGCCTGCGGGAACGGGTAAAACCTACCTCGCTGTTGTTCTGGCCGTTGCAGCTCTCAAGGAGGGCTCTGTGAAGCGGATCGTGCTTACCCGTCCTGCTGTGGAAGCAGGCGAGAGCCTGGGCTTTCTGCCGGGCGATCTGCAGGAGAAGGTTGACCCGTATCTCCGGCCGCTTTACGACGCCTTGTACGACGTCATGGGGCCTGACCAGGTAGCCAAGGCACTTGAGCGGGGGCTAATTGAAATTGCACCGCTTGCATATATGCGGGGACGTACGCTGGATGATTCCTTTATTATCCTGGATGAGGCCCAGAATACGACTCCGGAGCAGATGAAGATGTTTCTGACCCGGCTTGGCTTCGGCTCCAAAATGGTCATCACCGGTGATGTGACCCAGATCGACCTGCCGCGCGGCAAGAAATCGGGATTAATCGAAGCCAAGGCGATTTTATCCGGCATTGAGGAAATCGGGTTTGTGTATTTTGCTGAACAGGATGTAGTAAGACATTCACTGGTGCAGAAAATTATCGTAGCCTATGACCGCTCTGCCGAAAACCTCGACTAGCAAAGGGGACTGTCCTCATGGCTTCAAAGCAACCATCGAAACTAAGCGGATTCGTATACAGCAATACCGGATGGAAGTATAGCGCGGCGACGCGCTATGCTCTTTTCCTGTTCCTGGGGCTGGTGTTCTACTTCAGCCTCTCGTCCGACCTGCTGCCGAAACGCTATGATATTAAAGTGAATACGACCAGCGCCAAGGAGATCACGGCCCCGAAGCAGATTCTTGATAACAAGGCAAAGCTGAAGGCTCAGGAAGCTGCGGCGGAGGCTGTACAAAACAAGTATGCAATCGTTTCAATCAGGGCAGACAGTCTTGTTACTTTGCTGCTGGACCGGATCGACAGCCTGAATCAGGATGATCTGATCTCGCAAAGCGACAAAATCGGCATATACAAGGACGTTATTCCGCAGCGGGCCAATGATTTTGTACAGAGCTTTATTAATTCCAGCCGCAACGCCGGTACATATTCGGACACGCTCCTGGAGGAGATCCAGTCCGGCATTGCTGAACAGGCTTACACTATTCCGGAAGAGACCTATATCAAAATTCCGCGGCTGACCTCCCAGGATATTATCGAGATGAAGCAGGTTGCCCGGGAAATTGTCATCAAGCTGATGAATGATCAGATTGTTGACGCCCAGACCGCCCGTGCGAAGGTGGCGGAGCAGGTCAGCGTCAGCTCGCTCAGCCAGCGGACAGCCCGTGAGGTGACTCAGGAGCTGGTCCGGCTGGTCATTATGCCTAATAAATTTTTTGATGAGGAAGCTACTAAAGAGGCGAAGGTCGAAGCCCGCGAGAATACGCCGGATGTGTTCATTGAGCAGGGGGATGTGCTCGTAGCCAAAGGAGATATCATTACACCCGAGCTTTATGCGCTTCTGGATGAAAACGGGCTGCTCAGCAATGAGGTCAACTACTGGCCGCAATTCGGCCTGCTGCTGCTGGCAGTTATGCTCTCGGCGGGAATGATGGTGTTCATCCGCTATTCCGGCGGCACAGGAGGCTCAGGATTCAAATACAATAACTCCCAGCTGCTGATGCTGGTGCTTGTCTTTATTATCACCATTATCACGATGAAGCTGGCTGCTTTCCTGCAGACCGATGTCCGTTATTATGTAGGCTTCCTGGCTCCGGTCGCCATCGGGGCGATGCTGATTGCCATGCTGCTGGATATGACCCTGGCCTATTTCTGCTCCATCCTGTTCAGTGTGCTCGCCAGCATTATTTTGAACGTGCAGCAGAACACGGTATTTGATTTTACTTTCGGTTTCTTTGCGCTGGTGGTATCTTACGTTGCAATTTTTGCCACCCACCGCGCGGGTCAGCGTTCCACGCTCCTCAAGGGCGGGATCATGGTCTCCCTATTCGGCACCGTCACTGTGTTTATGCTGAAGCTGCTCGGCGGCGGGGCCTGGAATGATACGCAGACTTTGTATTCGCTTGGCTTTGCTTTTGCCGGCGGCCTGCTGACAGCGGTGCTGGTAATCGGGCTGATGCCGTTCTTCGAGGCTACCTTTGGGATCCTGTCGGCGCTGAAGCTGGTTGAGCTGTCCAACCCGAACCATCCGCTGCTGCGCAAGCTGCTTACGGAAACGCCGGGAACCTATCATCACAGCGTAATGGTCGGCAACCTGTCGGAGGCGGCAGCCGAGGCGATTGGTGCAGACGGCCTGCTCTGCCGGGTAGGCTCCTATTATCACGACATCGGGAAGACGAAGCGGCCGTTTTATTTCATTGAGAATCAGAACAACATGGAAAATCCGCATGATTCGATAGAGCCGGCGCTCAGCAAATCCATTATTGTGGCACATGCCCGGGACGGGGTGGAGATGCAGAAGGAGTACAAGCTGCCCAAGCCGATCCGCGACATTGCCGAGCAGCATCACGGCACGACGTTCCTGCATTATTTTTACCATAAAGCGCTGAAGATAGCGGAGGAAAAAGGTGTTACGCCTGACTTCACCGAAGAGGATTTCCGTTATCCGGGGCCAAAGGCGCAGTCCAAGGAAGCGGCTGTGGTCGGGATCGCCGACAGTGTGGAGGCTGCTGTCCGTTCACTCCGCAAGCCTACTGTTGTGCAGGTGGAGACGATGATCGAGAAAATTATCAAAAGCCGGCTGGATGACCACCAGTTTGACGAATGTGACCTGACGATCAAGGAGCTTGATATTATTGCCCGGACGCTCAAGGAGACGGTCATGGGGATTTTTCACTCGCGGATCGAATATCCTGAAGAAGTGAAGAAACCGAAGAAAGAGGAAGGGGCGGCTACAACATGAGTCTGGCCATCAATTGGAACAACGAGCAGGAAGAATACGAAATAACGGACGCGCTGATTGCGCTCCTGGACAGCATTCTGCAAAAAGCGGGTGCAGCCGAAGGGATTGACAAGGGTGAGGTAGACCTCACTTTTGTTGATAATGACCGCATTCATGAGCTGAACCTTGAATACCGGGGCATTGACCGTCCGACGGATGTGCTGTCCTTTGCCATGAATGAGGCCGGGGAAGACGAGCCGGAGATTATATATGCTTCCCGGGATAATGAAGAGTTTGCCGAGGTTCCGAACACGCTGGGGGATATCATTATCTCTGTTACACGGGCTAAAGAGCAGGCTGAGGAATACGGCCATTCCCTGGAACGGGAGCTCGGGTTCCTGTTCGTTCATGGCTTCCTGCACCTGCTGGGGTACGATCATCAGGATGCTGAATCAGAGGCTGAGATGATGTCCAAGCAGGAGCAGGTATTGGCACAGGTAGGGTTGACCCGCTAATGGTCAAAAATACGGCGGTAGGCCACAAAAAATTCTGGCATTCATTCCGGTTTGCAGCGCAGGGCATCGTCACTGCGTTCAAATCGGAGCTGAATATGAAGGTGCACAGCGTACTTGCTGTGGCGGTACTTGCCGCCGCAGCGTTTTTCAGGCTTCCGCCTTCAGGCTGGATGCTGCTGCTGCTGGCAATAACGCTTGTACTGAGCACAGAACTGCTGAATACAGCGATTGAAGCGACGATTGATCTGGTGTCGCCGGATATTCATCCCCTGGCCAAGACCGCCAAAGATACCGCCGCAGGAGCTGTGCTGCTTACTGCGGTTTTTGCCGTTATTGTGGGAATCTACGTTTTTTATCACCCCATAATGGACTGGATCACCGGATTTATGTCATAATCAGTTTACCAATTCAGCTGCAGCGGGAAGGCGGACCGGCGTTTGTGCCCTCCGCCATCTTGCATTAGCCGATATGCAGCATTCATGCATGTGAGCGTGCCGGAATTTAATGGTGTGTAAACTGGCAGCCGCTCTGATTGCTCACAAACTATGTGAAAGCTTACGCACAAGTTAGGGCGAAGCGAAACGATGAAAAAGATGCTGAACAAACTAAGTGAACGCTTACGAAGACTATTTGGGACGGGTTCACTCAGGTAGTATATGCTGACACAACTTTTAGGAGGGCGACTATGGAATCTGCTCTACTTCTTCAGGAAGCGATTAAGGCCAGAGCCAATGCATATATACCATATTCCCGTTTCGGCGTCGGTGCTGCCCTGCTGGATCAGGACGGCCATGTCCACCACGGCTGCAACATCGAAAATGCCGCCTACGGCCCGACGAACTGCGGCGAGCGGACCGCGCTGTTCCGTGCTGTCGCTGACGGGCATAAACCCGGCACCTTTAAGGCGATCGCCGTTGTTGCTGATACCGACGGTCCTGTATCCCCATGCGGCGTCTGCCGCCAGGTAATGGTCGAGCTGTGCAGCCCCGATATGAAGGTTATCCTCGGCAACCTAAAGGGTGACATTGTCGAGACAACCGTGCGTGATCTGTTGCCCGGCGCGTTTACGACCGCGGATCTGGAGCAGGGACAGGCACCGGAGTAGACTGTGATGTCTGGCCGGTTGATGCCAGGCTGGTTTGCTGTGTTGAGGTTGTAGCCTGAACGGTTGTTGTCTGTAGGGTCTCGTCTGTCCGTGGCACAACTAAGCGAAATATCAGCAGATCAGCCAGCAGCTAGTTGCCGCCAACTGAGAATAGCTGCACTCTGTACACTTAAACGTGGCTATAATTGCCCGCAGCTGAGAATAGCTGCAGTTTCTGCAACTATTTTGGTGTTTTTGTGCCCAAAACGCTCAAATAGCCAAAAATAACTGCACAAAATACAGCTAAACCAGCAAAACAGCCGGTTCAGGCTGAAATAATTGTACAAAATACAACTAAAGCCTCCGTCAGCGTGAACCCAACGTTGATAACCTCTAGCCAACGAAAAAGAGCTTATGATGCCACTATATTAGTTAACTATTATCTCGTATCTCCGCGTCGCTGGGGACTCCCTGTAGGTAGGGATGAGAGATCTGGAAGACTGGTTAGTTAACAATTCCCGAGCACCGTCGTCAAGCGTGTTCCCGGAGGGAACGAAAGCGCTCATGACACCAAATGTCCGCTCATGCACCGACAGTCGCTCATACGCTACATCGAGCGCCACCGTCCAGCGTGTTCCTGTAAGGAACGAAAGCGCTCATAGCACTATATGTACACTCATGCACCGACAGTCACTTACACGCCACTACGAGCGCGACAGTCCAGCGTGTTCCCGGAGGGAACGAAAGCGCTCATAGCACCATATTGCCTGATCGAAGCGCCGCTTACCATTGGTAACGACCATTTCCGGGTGTCCAGAGGGCCGGGGCCCTTGGGGTCCCCCTTGGCTAAGGGGGATTTAGGGGGATCGAAAAGTTTTTGACCTAAGGGTTTGTGATTAAGGTTTTAAGCTCAAACAGCTTTAAAATAAAAACACATTTAAATTAATTTTTCACCATCGAAGGGAAGATCATATGAAATTCAAATCAGGGTTTGTCGCCATTATCGGCAGACCGAATGTAGGCAAATCGACACTCATGAACCAGGTGATCGGCCAGAAAATCGCCATCATGTCGGACAAGCCGCAGACCACAAGAAACAAAATTCACGGGGTGTATACAGCGAATAATTCGCAGATCGTGTTCCTGGACACGCCGGGTATCCATAAGAGACAGTCCAAGCTGGGCGATTACATGAATATGACAGCGCTAAGCACATTGCATGAGGTTGAAGCGGTGCTGTTCCTGGTGGATGCTTCGGAAGGGATGGGCGGCGGCGACCGTTTTATCGCGGAGCAGCTGAAAGAGGTTAAGACACCGGTTATTCTGGTGATGAACAAGATTGACAAAATCGAGCCGGAAGCATTGCTTCCGCTGATTACGGAATACAACAAGCTGCATACGTTTGCTGAGATTGTTCCGATTTCGGCCAAGATGGGCAGCAACGTGAATACCCTGCTGGAACAGATTACTAAATATCTGCCGGAAGGGCCGCAGTATTATCCGGAAGACCAGGTTACGGATCATCCGGAGCAATTCGTCTGTGCCGAGCTGATCCGCGAGAAGATTCTGCACATGACCCGCGAAGAAGTGCCGCATTCCATCGCGGTAGGCATCGAGGATATGCGTGTTGAGCCAAACGGTGTAGTGCATATCAGCGCGATTATTTTTGTTGAGCGCGATTCGCAGAAGGGGATTATTATCGGCAAACAGGGTGCTTTGCTCAAGGAAGTCGGCAGACGGGCCCGCACCGATATCCAGAACCTGCTGGGATCGAAGATTTTCTTGGAGCTTTGGGTAAAAGTGAAAAAAGACTGGCGCAACCAGGACCGCGTTCTGCGCGATCTGGGCTTCCACAAAGACCTGTAAATCCTCACTCCGCCGCTTTCTGGCAGGAATTGCAAGGATAAAGCTCCGCTCAGCGCACATCCTATTTCTGAAGAGACATCGTGTTTCCGAAGAAAGGATGAATACGAATGCGAGACTTTTCGTGGAAGTATTTTGCAATGACTGGAGATGTCGATGCTTATCTGCTGTACAGAAAAGCCGGAGATCCGCTGGAGACGGGCGGACCGCTGCTTGCGGAGGAAGAGCAGGTTCTTGATGAAGAAGCCGAGTGAAAACTGGTTGCTTGCCGGATGGTTGGGGGAAGAGGCATGCTACACAGGGTGGAAGGGATCGTCATCCGCAGTATGGATTACGGGGAAGGGAACGCCATCATTACGCTTTGCACCGAGAACGCGGGCAAAGTAGGCGTTCTCGTCCGCGGCGCGAAGAAGGTCAAGAGCCGTCATGCTGCGCTAATCCAGCTGTTCACAACCGGGGAATTTGTATTTTTCCGCAACAACGGTGGACTGGGGACGCTGAATGCAGGAGAGATTACCCAGTCCCATCACGCGCTGCGGACAGACCTCATCAAAGCGGCGTATGCATCATACGCCTGCGAGCTGCTTGACCGTGTATTGCATGACGAGGAAACCGGCAGCTTCTGGTTCCGCCAGCTGTCGGCATGTCTGAATGCACTTGAGGAAGATAAGGAACCCGGCATCATTATTAATGTGTTTGAAATGAAAATACTGCAGGCCGCAGGGTACGGGCCGGAGCTGGACCAGTGCATTGTCTGCGGGCGGGATAAGCCTGATGAAGAGCTGCGGGTGAGCCCGCGGCTCGGCGGTGTATTATGCCGCAGCTGCAGGCATAATGATCCCCCGGCGATGGAGATTTCTCCCCGTGCCCTGAAGCTGCTGCGCCTGTTCGCTGCCCTTGATCTGACACGCCTTGGCAATGTCGATGTGAAGGAAGCGACCCGCAGTGAGCTCAAGACTGTAATGCGTGCCTTCATGGATGCCCAGCTCGGGCTGAAGCTGAAGTCACAGGGCTTCCTAGACCAGCTGGATAAATACAATATTTGACGAATCCCGAAAATTCCGTTACTATGGGAACAGTTTCTTTTTTAAATTTACAGCCGTAGTGACTCTGGAAGCCCAGAGACGTGCAGGGATCGGGAAAGTAATGGACACAGTTGCCGCTTAAGCGAGCCGGGGAGAGTGGAAGCCTGGCAGCGCATGGTTCATGAACAGGGCACCCGGGAGTGCGGAAACGGCAGAATGAAAAGTGGATTTCGTCTATTCATGACGTAATCAAGTAGGGTGGAACCGCGGGAGTATATGTCAAGCTCTCGTCCCTATGTCTGGATATCAGGCATGGGGGCGGGAGCTTTTTTGCATTGCAGGCGCTTGTAACTTGAGACAGACGCTGCAGCATAAAAGACCGCCGCCTCCATCGCGGCACAGTAAGACGCTTCACGGCAGCAATGCCAATACACTTGTAAAGCGAAGGAGTCGGTAGTATGAATTTTCAGCAGATGATTTTAACGCTGCAGCAGTTCTGGGCAGAACAGAACTGTATCCTCGTCAACCCGTACGATACGGAAAAAGGGGCCGGAACGATGAACCCGATGACGTTTCTGCGTTCACTGGGACCCGAGCCTTGGAAAGTAGCTTATGTGGAGCCTTCCCGCCGCCCCTCAGACGGCCGTTATGGGGAGAACCCTAACCGTCTGTACCAGCATCACCAGTTCCAGGTTATCATCAAGCCGTCGCCGGACAACATTCAGGAGCTGTATTTGGACAGTCTGAAGGCGCTGGGTGTGGACCCGCTGCTGCATGACATCCGCTTTGTTGAAGATAACTGGGAGAATCCGTCGCTGGGCTGTGCAGGCCTCGGATGGGAAGTTTGGCTGGACGGAATGGAGATCACACAGTTCACTTACTTCCAGCAGGTTGGCGGAATTGAGACCAGCCCGGTAGCTGTAGAAATTACTTACGGTATGGAGCGTCTGGCGTCGTACATCCAGGAGAAGGAAAATGTGTTTGACCTGGAATGGGTGGACGGCGTGACTTACGGTGACGTTTTCCATCAGCCTGAGGTTGAGCATTCCACGTATACCTTTGAGGTATCTGATGTGCAGATGCTGTTCACTCTGTTTAACACCTACGAACAGGAAGCGCGCAGAGCTATGGAGAACCATCTGGTATTCCCGGCCTATGATTATGTGCTGAAATGCTCGCATACCTTCAACCTTTTGGATGCGCGCGGAGCAATCAGTGTAACGGAACGGACCGGCTTTATTACAAGAGTGCGTAATCTGGCCCGTACGGTTGCCGCGACCTATATGGAGGAACGCGAGAAGCTGGGCTTCCCGCTGCTGAAGAAAGAAGGTGCTGAGCATGTCTAAAGATATTTTGTTCGAGATCGGACTTGAGGAAATTCCGGCCCGTTTTATCCGGGCGGCGATGGAGCAGCTGCAGGAAAGAACAGCCAAATGGCTGGAAGCTTCACGCATTGAGCACAGCGGAGTAACAGCGTATGCTACCCCGCGCAGACTGGCCGTACTGGTAAAAGAGGCTGCTGAGCGGCAGTCCGATGTAAGTGAAGAAGTAAAGGGTCCTTCCCGCAAAATCGCGCTGGATGCTAACGGGGACTGGAGCAAGGCCGCGCTTGGTTTTGCCCGCAGTCAGGGCGTCTCTCCTGAGCAGTTCACTTTCAAGGAGCTGGCTGGCGTAGAGTATATCTATGTGACCAAAAACAGCGATGGCGTTGAGACCTCTTCCCTGCTTGCTGAGGGCCTGACCGGAATCGTGAATGCGATGACCTTCCCTAAAAATATGCGCTGGGGCGCCTATGACTTTAAATTCGTCCGCCCGATCCGCTGGCTGGTAGCTTTGTTCGGCCAGGAGATTGTTAACCTGGAAATTACCGGAGTCAAAGCAGGCAATGTGAGCCGCGGACATCGTTTCCTGGGTACGGATGCGGTTATTGCACAGCCGGCAGATTATGTTGAAGTGCTGCGCGCACAGCATGTGCTGGTCAATGTGCAGGAACGCGAGGAACTGATTCTGAACCAGATCAACAAGCTGGCTGCAGAAAAAGAATGGACGATCGCGATCAAGGATGACCTGCTTGAAGAGGTACTGTTCCTGGTGGAGACACCAACTGTACTGTTCGGTACATTTGATTCATCCTTCCTGGACATCCCGCAGGATGTGCTGATTACTTCGATGCGTGAGCATCAGCGTTATTTCCCTGTTCTGGACAGTGCAGGCAAGCTGCTGCCGTTCTTCGTAACCGTGCGTAACGGTAATGCAGAATCGCTTGATGTGATTGCCAAAGGGAACGAGAAGGTACTGCGCGCCCGTCTGTCGGATGCCAAGTTCTTCTATGAGGAAGATCAGAAGCTGCAGATCAGCGATGCCCTGGCCAAGCTGGAAAATATCGTTTATCAAGTGGAGCTGGGCAGCGTAGGCGACAAAGTGCGCAGAATCCGGGCGATTGCAGATTCCTTGTCTGCTAAGCTGGGGCTGTCCGGGGCTGCGGCAGCTGAAGTCAGCCGTACTGCCGATATCTGCAAATTCGATCTTGTAACCCAGATGGTAGGCGAATTCCCTGAGCTTCAGGGCACAATGGGTGAGGATTACGCCCGCAAGGCCGGTGAAGCCGAGAATGTGGCAAAAGGGATTTTCGAGCATTACCAGCCGCGTTTTGCCGGAGACAGCGTACCTTCGACTGAAGCAGGTCTGGTTGTCAGCCTTGCCGATAAAATCGACACGATTGTTGGAAGCTTTTCCATCGGTATCATTCCGACCGGTTCACAGGATCCTTACGCGCTGCGCCGTCAGGCGGCAGGCATTGTGCAGATGCTCCTGGAGCATAAGCTGTCCATCAGCTTGCAGGAAATTTTCGCTGCAGCCGTGGAAGTTCATGAAAATTTACGTACAGAGAAACATTTTGCACCGGAACTGCGTAATAACCTGTACGAGTTCTTTGGCCTGCGTGTAAAACGCCTGCTGGCTGACGACAATATCCGATATGATGTTGTAGAAGCAGTGACTGCTGCAGGCTTTGACGATATCGTTGATGTTGTCGGCAGAAGCCGGGCGCTTACCGAAGCTGTAAGTTCTCAGGATGATTTTAAAATTACTGTTGATTCCTTGACCCGTGTGAGCAATCTGGCTGCCAAAGCCGCGGAGGGTGCTGTCATCGAACCTACGCTGCTGAAGGAAGCCGCGGAAGTCAAGCTGTATGAGACATGGCAGAGTATTCATACGCCATATCAGGAAGCACTTGCTGCCCGTGATGCCGCTGAAGCGCTGCGGATTCTGTCCGGCTTGAAGGATGCCGTTACCGGATTCTTCGATTCCGTAATGGTTATGGCCGAGGATGAGCAGATCCGAACGAACCGGCTTGCGCTTTTGGCTGGTGTGGATGCGGACTCCAGAGTCTTTGCTGATTTTGGCAAGCTGGTGTGGTAATTGCCTGCTGAATACAGCAGTAACTTGCTTTATTAAAGCTTTGTTATAGGAAACATTCACCGGTTTTTGGGCAATAGCCCTGAAAAAGTTGTGATTTTGTGTGAACTATGGTATAGATCGATGGTTTGGGGTATAAATATACGGAACGGTGCCAATGCCTAAGTTGACATCCGTTCCGTATTTATGCTTCACCGAAAGAAGGATTTCGGTTTGCGTAAAGCGTATATATATTACACAGGAATCTGGTGATGGCGATGGCGATGGAAAAGTCCCGCGGAATGAAAATTGTCGTCGACGGTGATGCTTGTCCGGTTAAAAAGGAGATTGCGTCTTGCGCGCGTACTTTCGGGGTGCCTGTGCTGATGGTTTCTTCTTATGACCACGTTCTTCAGGCGGATGAGGGTGTCACAGTGGTTCAGGTGGACCGGGGAGCGGACAGTGCTGATCTGTACATTGCCAATCATATAGCTGCCGGGGATATCGTCGTTACCCAGGACTACGGTCTGGCTGCGCTTGCGCTTGGCAAACGCTGCAGAGTGCTGTCGAACCGCGGACAGGAATATGAGGATTCCAAGATGGATTTTATGCTTGAAGGCAGGCATGCCAGAGCTGTGGAGCGCAGGCGCGGACACTATTCCAAAGGGCCAAAAGCGATCACAGCCGAGGAAAAAAATCTTTTTCAACATAAACTGACAAAACTTTTAACAATTTTGCAGGAGAATGTGCAGCAATAGCGAATTATATTTATTTGTATAAGAGATGAAGGTGGCTAAAAGTGGCAAGCGGACACGGTAATATTCCGGAAGAAGTTATCGAGAGCGTGCTGGCACGGCATGATATTGCCGAAACTGTCGGCAAGGTTGTCCATCTGACCAAGCAGGGGAAATATTTATGGGGCCTCTGCCCGTTCCACTCGGAGAAATCCCCTTCCTTCACAGTAACCCCCGACCGGGGAGTATTTCATTGCTTTGGCTGCGGTATGGGCGGAAATGCCATCAAATTCAGGATGGAAATCGAAGGACTATCCTTCCCCGAAGCAGTCAGAATAATGGCTGAAGAAAGTGATATTGCAATTCCTGAGGGCAGGGGCGGAACGCTGTCTCCTCCTGATCCTGAACGGGACCGGCTGATTTCAGCTCATGAATTGTCGGCAAAGTTTTATCATTTTTTGCTGAAAAACACGGAATACGGCACAGCCGCGATGAATTATTTAAGATCCCGGAACTTCAGCGATAAAATGATTGACCAGTTCCAGATCGGTTTTGCTCCGGACCGCTGGGATACACTGCTGCAATTTCTGGAGAAGCGCGGGTTTGATCTCGCCGAAATGGAAAAAGGCGGGCTGCTGTCTGCCAGAGGTGAAGGCAAGGGCTATATTGACCGTTTCCGCGGGCGCATCATTTTTCCGATTGCGAACCGGATGGGCAAGGTGGTTGCTTTTGCCGGAAGAATTCTCGGAGACGGGCAGCCGAAATATCTGAATTCCGCAGAGAGCCGAATCTTTAACAAGAGCCGGATTCTGTACAATCTGCACCAGTCCAAAGCATCCATCCGCAAAACGCGGCAAATCGTCCTTTTTGAAGGATATGGCGATGTCATTTCGGCCTGGGAAGCAGGGGTGCATAACGGTGTGGCTACTATGGGCACGTCACTGACGGAGAGCCATGTGGCCCTGATGAAAAGTCTGGGGGATGAAATTATTCTCTCCTATGACGGCGACAAGGCAGGACAAGCTGCAGCGCTGAAGGCAATCCCGATGCTGGAGGAAAGCGGGCTGCGGGTGAAGGTGGCCGTACTGCCGGGCGGAATGGATCCGGATGAATTTATTTCCCGTCACGGCGGGGATAGCTTCATGGAGCGGATTATCGATTCCGCGGTCTCAGCCATAAAATTTAAGCTTATATATCTGAAAAAAAACCATATACTCCTAGAGGAAGACGGCAAAATTGCCTATGTCAAGGAGGCGCTGCAGATTATTGCCACCCTGCAATCCTCAACTGAGCGGGAAGTATATTTGCGGGAAATATCCTCCGAGCTGGAGCTGTCCTATGACAGCCTGAAGCAGGACTGCAATTTACTCCGGGCATCGATGCAAAAAAACATGCCCGAAGGGGATAATAACGACAATAGGTGGAATAATGGTAGGCATAAAAAAGGGCAGGTGCAGGCACCTACTTTGTTGCCCGCTTATCATGCTGCGGAACGGAGACTGCTGTCTTCAATGATACAAGATCCGGAAGCAGCCGCTTATGTGGGCGAACGCCTCGGAGAAGAGTTCAACATCGATGATCATGCGGCAATTGCCGCTTATCTATATGCCTATTACGCGCAAGGCAAACCGCCCGGCATCAGCCGGTTTCTATCCTCACTTCAGGATGACCGTCTGGAGAAAACCGCTACGGCAATATCCATGATGGACACACCTCCGGACTGGAACACGCAGGTTCTGGACGACTGCATCCGAGAAGTGAAGAAATACCCTATACAGCGCAAGATGGAGCAAAAGCGTGAAGAGATGATTCAAGCGGAGAAATCCGGTGACTTTTTGCGTGCGGCACAAATAGCAAGTGAGATTATAACCCTAGAGAGACAATGAGGAATTGACAGGATGTACCTAGGGAGGAGGGAGTCGAATTATGGCGAACGATCAGCATACTGAACTGGAAGCAGAATTTACTCTGGATCAGGTTAAGGACCAGCTTATTGAACAAGGTAAAAAAAGATCTTCACTGAACTACAAAGATATCATGGAGAAACTGTCGCCGTTTGACCAGGACCCCGAGCAGATGGAGGAGTTCTACGAACAGCTCAGCGATCACGGGATTGAAGTGGTTAATGATAACGAGGATGAAGGCTCTCCGCTGCGGCAGGGGGAGGACAGTGAGAATAACGATAGCGATGATTTCAGCTTTGACGATGATTTGTCGCTTCCGCCGGGAATCAAGATCAATGACCCTGTCCGGATGTATCTGAAGGAAATCGGCCGTGTGCCCCTGCTCTCAGCTGATGATGAAGTTGAGCTGGCTATGCGGATCAAGAACGGTGACGAGGAAGCTAAACGCCGTCTGGCAGAAGCGAACCTGCGTCTCGTTGTAAGTATCGCCAAACGTTATGTCGGACGCGGCATGCTGTTCCTGGATCTGATCCAGGAGGGTAACATGGGGCTGATCAAAGCGGTTGAAAAGTTCGACCATAACAAAGGCTTCAAATTCAGTACCTATGCTACATGGTGGATCCGCCAGGCGATCACCCGTGCGATTGCCGACCAGGCACGTACAATCCGTATTCCGGTGCATATGGTGGAAACGATCAACAAGCTGATCCGGGTATCCCGTCAGCTGCTGCAGGAACTGGGACGCGAGCCGTCGCCGGAGGAAATTGCTGCTGAGATGGAGCTGACCGTTGAGAAGGTCAGAGAAATCATGAAGATCGCCCAGGAGCCGGTATCGCTGGAAACGCCGATCGGGGAAGAGGATGACTCTCATCTGGGTGACTTTATTGAGGATCAGGAGGCACTGGCCCCTGCGGATGCAGCTGCTTATGAGCTGCTGAAGGAACAGCTGGAGGATGTGCTGGACACGCTCACCGAGCGTGAAGAGAACGTGCTGAGACTCCGTTTTGGTCTGGATGACGGACGGACAAGAACACTTGAGGAAGTGGGCAAGGTATTCGGCGTAACCCGCGAGCGGATCCGCCAGATCGAAGCCAAGGCGCTGCGCAAGCTGCGTCATCCGAGCCGCAGTAAACGGCTCAAGGATTTCCTCGAATAGCTGTAATATAACCGGACCTTCTGCTGCACGGCGGCAGGAGGTCCTTTGCGCTTAAAGAACAGCCTAAGCACCAGGGGAAATGAGGGATCAGGCGTTGAATCTGGAAAAACGTGAGACCATTATCAAAGAGATTCAATACTGGAGAAGAAGCAAGCTGCTGCCGGAGCAATACTGTGATTTCCTGAGCAACCTCTATAATGACGAGGATAAAATCAAGGACAGTAATCCGGTGTCGCTGCAAAATCTGCAGCAGGGAAGCATCAAAATATGGTTGTTTGGTTTTGGAATAATTTCCTTGATTTTCATGATTAGTCTTTATTTTAGCGTTTTTCCCTGGCCTTTGCAACTTGCAACGGCACTATGTGTCTTAGTGGTCTGTTACGGTTATTCGGCCATTTTCCGGGACCGTAACCAGACCATCAGCCTGCTGCTGGCAGGAGCCGGAAGTGTGCTGACTATGGGCTTTGGCCTGTGGATGATTGCACTGCATGATCTTGATCCTGATTTCTGGCGGCCTCTGCTGATTGCGGGCTGCGGGCTGCTCTGGAGTGTGCTCGGCTTTACGCTGCGGATCGGGCTGCTGCATTACTGCGGAATCGCCTTCTGGGCACTCCTCTATGCCGGATTTTCCGGGCAGATGCGTCCGGATGCATCCATGCTGGAGCTCGAGCTGCTCTGGCTGCCGCTCTGCGTGCTGATGGTATGGTTAAGCTGGCTGCTCTATCACAAGGTGAGCGGCGTCTCCGGGGTCTATCTGGGAGTCGGGGTTTCACTGTGGTTAATGCCGGAGATCGATGCGCTGTGGCTTAGACAGGGCTTTCCGGACTGGGTTTCACTTTTACTGATAGGGAAGATTGCGGCGGGGCTGGCTCTGCTGTTTATTTTCCGAAAAAAATGGATAACGTGGGTGGCATCATGAACAAAGTAAAATTGTCAGACCGGCTGCAGCTTTTGCTGGAACAGGTGCCGGAAGGAAGCAGACTTGCCGATATCGGCTCTGATCACGCACTGCTTCCGGTAGCTGCTGTAGAGAGCGGCAAAGCCGTCTCTGCAATCGCAGGTGAAGTCAATCCGGGTCCGTACGATGCAGCGCGCAAAGGTGTTGCTGAAGCAGGACTTGGTGCCAAAATAGCTGTACGGCGCGGTGACGGCCTGGAAGTGCTGGAACCGGGCGAAGCCGACTGTATTTCGATTGCGGGCATGGGCGGATCACTGATCGCTGCCATTCTTGAACGCGGTCGGGTACTCGGCAAGCTGGAGGGTGTCAAAACACTTGCGCTGCAGCCGAATGTCGGTGAGGATATTCTGCGCCGCTGGCTGTTGAATAACGGCTGGGTTGTCACAACCGAGCATATTCTTGAAGAAGACGGCAAAATGTATGAAGTGCTGACTGCGCTGCCTGAAGGACAGGCCTTCGGACTGACAAATGAGCAGCTGTACCTTGAGCGTGTGCTGCCGGGTGGCATTGTTTTGAGTCCCGAGCTGCTGATACAGATGGGGCCTTGGCTGCTGGAGAAGCCGAACGCGGTATTCTTTGCGAAGTGGCAGGGTGAAATTACCAAGCTGGAAGGGATTCTGGCTTCGCTGTCCCGTTCCGGGCTGGAATCGGCAGAAGAGAAGCGGAATACAATTCAAGCGCAGATCAAGAAAATTTCGGAGGTGCTGGAATGTTTGCCAAAGGACAGACTGTAATCAGCTACATGGAGCAGCTTGCCCCGAAGCATCTGGCCGAGGAATGGGATAATGTAGGTCTACAGCTTGGCAGCCTGCAGAAGGAAATTACAGGCGTGCTGGTTGCGTTGGATGTGAACGATGAGGTTGTAGACGAGGCAATTGCCAAGGGCTGCAATCTGATCATCGCGCATCATGCGATTATTTTCCGGCCGATTAAAGGCATTCAGACCGATACTCCTATGGGAAAGCTCTACGAAAAGCTGATTAAAAACGATATCGCCGTCTATATCAGCCATACCAACCTTGATGTGGCTGAAGGCGGAATGAATGACTGGATGGCTGAAGCGCTGGGGATCGAAAATGGTGCGCCAATTAAAGACATTCATACGGATCAGCTGTCCAAGCTGGTGGTGTTCGTGCCGAAGGACCATCACCAGAAGGTACTGGATGCGATTCTGAACGCCGGTGCCGGCTGGATCGGCAACTATAGCCACTGCAGTTTTAACATTGAGGGCTACGGCACTTTTGTACCGCGCGAGGGCTCAGATCCCTTTATCGGAGAAACCGGGAAAATGGAGCGTGCCGAGGAAATCCGGATTGAAACCATCGTTCCGCTGTCTGTCCGCAATAAAGTGGTGCAAGCGATGCTGAAGGCACATCCTTATGAGGAGGTCGCGTACGACCTTTACTCCATGGATCTGAAAGGACGCAGCTTCGGTCTGGGCCGGGTTGGGAAGCTAACGGAACTGGTAACGCTCGGAGAATTCATCGAAACGGTAAAAAAGGGTCTGGACGTTGAGCATGTCCGGGTTGTAGGCGACTTGAACCGCAAGATCCGTAAAGCGGCGGTAATGGGCGGCTCAGGGGCCAAGTATTATAACAGCGCTATTTTTAAAGGGGCTGATGTGCTGGTAACGGGAGATATTGACTACCATACTGCGCAGGATGCTGCTCTAGCCGGTATTACGCTGATCGATCCGGGACATAATGCGGAAAAGATTATGAAGGTCAAGGTAGCGGAGTGGATGAGCGGAAAGCTGACCGAGCATAAGTACGATACAACAGTCTATGCTTCAGAAATCGGCACAGAGCCATTTAAATTCCTCTAGAATCCCTTTATTTGCACTTGTGCAGGCTGATGCAAGTCTGTATAATATACAATGTTGTTCGGGAAGTTTGACAGACAATCGCCGGCGGCTTAGCCGCGGGAGGAAAGTCCGGGCTCCACAAGGCAGGGTGCTGGATAACGTCCAGTCGGCGCGAGCCGAAGGATAGTGCCACAGAAATGGACCGCCGATGGCCGCTTTCGGGCGGCACAGGCAAGGATGGAACCGAGGTGTAAGAGACCCCGAGGAACGCTGGTGACTTCGTTCCTGGTAAACCCCATCTGGAGCAAGACCTAATGAGACACAGCGCTTCCTTTACCGGAAGGGCAGCCTTCGCCTGAGGCGTGTCTAGGTTGGTCGCTGGAGCCGTGCAGTAATGTACGGCCTAGATAGATGATTGTCGCTTATGGTGGGAGGGTTGTTCCCGTATGAACCACAACGAGCACAGAACCCGGCTTACGGCAAACTTTCCTAACTGACAACTGTTGTAACTGATAAAGCTCGATTAAGCAGCTTATATACGACGAGATAGCGGCCCTCCATTGGAGGGCCGCTTTTTTTGGTGTTCCGGGGATTGTGGACATTGGACATACCTGGGAGTAAGAGTGTACTGAAATGAATCGCTGTTGGATGAAATAAGCGGAGTGGTGTGGAGAGAAATGGAGTGGAGCTAAAACGGATAGGGGATAGGCGTTTAGAAGGTTAGAACGGAATATTGTGAAAAGGGATTGCGGGGAGTGTATATAGGGCGGTTTAGCGAGAAATAGACGGCGCGTTTTTCCAACTGAAGATCCTGGCGCCATTCTATGAGCTGAAGTGAAGGAACCGAAAGGTAACTAGGTGTAGGAACAAATTTAGCTTATGCTGCACGATGATGGCTCAGATAGGCAGATTGAAGGGCAAAAATGCCCTTGAATTGACCCAACGCGGTCAAATGGGACGAATGAAGGGCAAAAATGCTCTTGATTTGACCCTGCGCGGTCAAATGGGCGGAATGAAGGGCAAAAATGCCCTTGAATTGACCCAGCGCGGTCAAATGGGCGGAATGAAGGGCAAGGGTGCCCTTGATTTGACCCTGCGCGGCATTTATTCCGGCTTGAGCAGCCTCATATGAGCGTCGCAGGGACTGGCGTGCCTCCGGTCAGCCCCTCGTAAACGGAAGCAGCGCCTCTCCGCATGTTATACCAGCGTATCCACTGCCCCGGCCAGCGTCTGCCCGTAGCGCTCCAGCGCCGTCTCCAGCCGCCGCACAGCGGCCGGCAGCAGATGAGGCGGCGTGTGGGTGAAGTTCAGGCGCATGGCATTTTTCAGCGGCTCGGCTGCATAGAAGACCTCGCCCGGTACGAAAGCGACGCCCTGCTCGACCGCGAAAGGCAGCAGCTTGGTTGTATCTATGCCGGATGGCAGCTCCAGCCACAGGAACATCCCGCCGCGCGGCTCACGGAAGCTGGTGCCATTCCAGCGTTCTCCGCTGAGCTCCCCGGCCAGCAGCTTCATCCGGGAATGATATTCCCGCGAGATGAGCCGGATATGGCTGTCGATGTCAAAATGCTGAAGCAACTCATAAAGCGCCCGCTGGTCAATGGCGCTGGAATGCAGATCGGCAGCCTGCTTGGCTTTGGCGATGACGCTGATCAGCTCAGATGGCCCGGTAATCCAGCCGGTACGCAGGGCCGGTGCGACGATTTTAGAGAAGGTTCCGGTGTATACGACACACTGCTCTTCTCCGGAGCTTCTGTCGATGGCAGCCATTGAGGGAGGATAAGCGCCGGGCGTTTCATCAAATGCGATCTCCCCATAGGGATTATCCTCCAGAATCAGCACATTATAGCGCCGGCACAAAGCAACAGCCTGTTCTCTGCGCTCCCTGCTCCAGCTGCCTCCGGAAGGGTTGTTGAAAGTAGGAACAGTGTAGAGCATCTTAGGACGGTGCAGCTTGAGCTGCTCCTCCAGATGCTCCGGCAGCATACCGAATGCATCACCCTCTACAGTGATGATATCAGCCCTGTAAGAGTTCAGCACCTGCAGAGCCGCAAGATAAGTCGGCGCTTCAACCAGCACCTTATCCCCCGGATTGAGCAGCACCTTGCAGAACAGATCGATCGCCTGCTGGGAGCCTGTGGTGAGCAGCATATCGCTTGCCTGAACAGGAATCCCCTGACGCGCTAGCCGTGCGGCTACTGCTTCACGCAGCGGTGTATAGCCTTCGGTAAGCCCGTACTGTAGTGCCGAGGCACTGCCGGAGAGAGCGCGGTTATAAGCATCCTGCACGGCTGCGAGCGGAAAAAGCTCTTCCCCGGGCAGCCCGCCGGCCAGCGAAATAATGTCCTTGCCCTGTGTAACCTTGAGTATATCGCGAACGGCTGATGAACCCAGATGGTTCGTCATCTCAGCATATTGGATCTTCATAAAAAATCTCCCCGCAGTTGAATTTTGTTGTATCATAACGGCATAGCGGTATAACAGTAAAGCGCTGAATATAACAGTTGGGAGGGAAGGCAGATGCACATTGATTTAATCCGCAGCAGCAGCAAGTCCCTGCCGCAGCAGATCAGCGATACGCTGGCTCAGCGTATCACCTCCGGCCTGCTGCAGCCGGGCACCCGGCTGCCTTCTGTACGCGGTCTGGCCTCCTCGCTGAAGGTCAGCCAGGTCACGGTAAGCAAAGCCTATGCGGAGCTGGAGAGCCATGGTCATATCCTCTGCAGCCAGGGAAAAGGCTGCTTCGTTGCTGCGAGGCCGCATAATGAGCAGGATTCCGGATCCGCCTGGCAGGACGGGTATGACGACTTTCTGCCGCGGGCCCAGCTCTGGCGCAATTTTGACTATTCAGCTGTGCAGTATCCCTTTCATCTTGCAGCCATTCATAGCGAGCTTCTGCCGCTGCAGTTTATCGGGGCTGCGATGTCCGCGCTGGTAACCGGCCAGCCTGAGCTGATGGCCACCTACGGGAATTTCCAGGGTGATGCCGAGCTCCGTGAAGTGATGTGCCGGCATCTGCACAGCCGCGGAGTGGAGGTCCAGGCTTCGGATGTGATGATTACGAGCGGTACGCAGCAGGGGATTGATCTGGTTGCCCGGACGTTTGTCGGTCCCGGGGATACGGTATATCTGGAGGGGCCCAGTTATACCGGGGCGATTGATGTTTTTGCAGGACGCGGAGCGGAGATGATCTTTGTCCCCATGGACAGTGAGGGAATGCGGATCGACGTGCTTACCAGGCTCTGTGACAAGCGGCCGCCTAAGGTCATCTATACCAACCCTACCTTTCAGAATCCGAGCGGTGTAACGATGAGTATAGCAAGAAGACAGCGGCTGCTGGAACTGGCCAGAAGCTACCGCTGCCTGATTGTCGAGGATGATCCGTTCAGTGATCTTTATTTTCACAAGCCGCCCCCGCCGCCGATCAAGTCGATGGACGAGGAGGGCCATGTGGTTTATATGAAAAGCTTCAGCAAAGTCATTGCGCCGGGCTGCCGGATCGCCTGCGTAGCTGCCGGAGGCAACATCCTGTCCAGACTGATCGCCGCCAAATCGGCGAGCGATCTCGGCAGCCCACTGCTGAATCAGCGGGCAGTCCTGCCGTTCATCAGCCGCAGGTATGATGCTTATGCAAAACAGCTGCGTACCTTGCTGCGGGGAAGGATGGAGGCAGCTGTAAAGCTGCTGAAACGCTACGCCCCGCCGGGAGTTATCTGGAACGTGCCGGAAGGCGGGCTGAACCTGTGGCTGCAGCTGCCGGATGCAGAAGGAATCGGGAAGCTGCATGCAAGGGCAGAGCAGGCAGGGATTTCCTTCCTTCCGGGCGACGTCTGCTACTCCGGTGAGATTCCCTCCAGGAACATCCGGCTCTGCTATTCCCAAATGAAGGAGGCCGATATGAAAGAGGGGCTCAGGCTGTTCCTGGAGCTGCTGACAGAGCATTTGAAAGCCGGCCGTCAGGCGTAAGCCAAGGCAGTCAGCTGCTCTATTTTAATGAACATTGTCCGGGTTCTCCTGCATACTCTTCAGCTGCCGGCCGACATGCTGCGGAAACAGCTGCAGCGGCACATCGCTGCCGCCTGCGGCCCGCAGCGTCTTGTAAATATCCACCTGGCCCCAGCCGTAATATTTATCATGACCGGCTTCACCCAGATCAACAGCATTTGCGGTCATCAGCTCCATAACCTCTTTGTTGGTCAGCTCCGGATTGAGTGAACGGACCAGCCCTGCAAGCGCAGCTACATGCGGACTGGCCATGGATGTGCCGGAGAGGGCGGCATACTGGTTATCCGGATAGGTGCTGGCAATGCTTTCGCCGGGAGCGGCTACATCAATATAATCCCCATAATTGGAAAAAGAGGCTCTTTCACCTGCAGCGTTGGTGGCGGCCACAGCCAGAACTTCCTCGTAAGCGGCCGGATAGCCCGGGCGCTCCGTGTTGTCATTGCCTGCGGCAGAGACGATGACCACATCCCGGTCATACGCATATTTAATTGCATCATGCAGAAACTGCGAATCCGCATAGTTGCCAAGGCTCAGGTTGATGACCTTGGCCCCGTTGTCGGCAGCCCAGATAATACCTTCGGCAACAGAATAGGTGGTACCCGCACCGGAGTTGTCGAGCGCTTTTACCGGAAGAATCTTGTTATACCAGCTGATGCCGGCCACACCTTCCTCGTTGTTGATAACGGCGCCGATAATGCCGGCTACATGCGTTCCATGTCCTACATCATCATCCGGTACAGAACCGTTGCTGATGGCATTATAGCCGGTCAGCAGCTGGCCCTGCAGATCAGGATGGCTCGCCTGGACCCCGGTGTCCACTACCGCGACGACCACCTCCTTGCTCCCTTTTGACAAATTCCACCCCTGTTCGGTTTCAATAGCCGGCAGGTTCCACTGATAGGTGGAGAACAGCAGGTCGTTAGGTGTAACGACTCCAGTGCCGGTATTTTCGTACGGGGTATCATTGGTTAAATACATATAGTGGGGCTCTGTATATTCCGGACTCCACTTGTTCTCGAAATAGGTTTTGAGCCGGGAGTAATTCAGTTTATCCGAGCGGAAAATATAGGCATACCCCAGCTTGCGCGGCTGCTTGCAGCGGATATCTGCGGATATTGTCTGAAGCTGGCCTGGCGTTGGATGGCCGTTTTTGAAACGGACAACAATTTCATTTTCGTAAAAATGGCTGGCATTCTCATTGTCATGGCCCGTTTTAACCGTGATATCCTTCAGGGTATCGGCATGGACCGATTCAACCCGGTATTTGCCTTCCTTCGGATATGGGATCAGGCGCAGATTTTTGAGCTGATGATCGGCCACTCGGTCCAGAATATTCTGGCTGATTAAAGCGATGACACCGATCTTGCCCTCCTGGTCACGCTGGGCTGTAAAGTAATACTTTTTATCTCCGATTATAAAAGAAGGCGATTCATACGACTGGTGGCCTTTGATCGCGGCTTTTGCCGTATTCAGGTATTTCAGCAGCTGTTTGTTCTCCTGGTCGGTGCCTTCCGGCAGCGAAGATTTGAATGTGCTTGTCTTGTGGTTCTGATAATCAATCCACATGAGCATGGTGATATGCCCGTGTCCCTGCTGCAGGCGCTTGGCATATGCTGAAATATCCCGGGGAAGCGCACCGTGCGTTTCGGCTAGCATGGTCCGCAGATGTTTACTGACATCAGTCCGGTTCAAGCGGTCGGTAGCGCTGACATCCTGAACGAGAGAGGTCTTCTTGATGGTCTTCTCCTGCACAGGACCGGGAACCGCGGGGAGGGCTGCCTGCCTCGGCTTCGTTTCTTCAGTGGGGCGAAGCAGAAAAGTAAGCAGAATCACAGTGAACGCAGCGGTCATCAGACCGGCGACAGTCATATTTTTTCGGGACATATTTACCGCTCCTTCAAGGTATCGTATAGCTGTAGGTTTAGAAGAGAGCGCTGCTTTTATGCATTACAGAAAAGGATACCCTGTGCTGTGTTTTTGTGTTAATATCATACTCATTAAACGGCCTGTCCGGGCCAAGTATCAATTCAATGAAGTTTTTGTTATACTGTTATCTAAGAAATGAAACGCTTGCACTGCCTTTTCGAGGCCGGGATGAGAATAACTTTTCCTGGAAATACCTGTATTTAACCAACAATAAGAGCAAGGACTAATAAGGGGGAGCAACCGCCATGTCAGCAGCTAATGTGCAGAAACTATGTGAAACGACGAGAGAGAAATTGAAAACCGTAATCGGAAAAATGGAACTATTCCTGAACAATCATGCGCTGCCTCAGCTGGTAACGGAAGAGGATGAGGAAACAGTAGCATTTTATCAAGGCTTTCTGTCCGATCTCCGCCATCTGCTGGTTTTCTCCGAAATGTCTTACGAGAAGCTCGGAGTGGCCTTGCGCCGCGCTACATTTGATCAGGATTTCGCGCAAAAAGCGCTTTACAACGTATATCATTACGGAGTGAACAACTTCTTTTATCCAAAAAATGAAAGCTATTCCGAAGACGGGCGTTACGCTTATACAGGCCAGGATGCCATCCGCTTCCGCAAAAAGCCTGTCCGTCCGGCACGCGACATTATTATGGAGATCACCAAGGTGTACGAAGAGCTGCGGGATGATCTTAATTACTACGAAAACGATTATCTGACCGAAAAACGCATGCAGAACCAGGTATAATCTATACAGAATTTTGCAGCACTCATTCAAGGGACCGGGCTTGCCATAGCATATGGCAGGTCCGGTTTCTTTTTGCTGTGCCACATTGAAGGTATGGAGCGTAATTTAAAAAGCGTGCCTCTCTGCTAAAGTTCTACATTGCCTGCTGAACCAGCAGGTGGCAGCTCCTTAACCGCATACGGAGGAAGACGCGGGGACATAATGATGCTGAGGTGATGATAACATGTCAAACGCCAAACCGCTTGTAAGATGCAGCGTCAGCAATTGCCATTATTGGGGTTCACAAAATGTATGCCGGGCCGAGGAAATTGTCATTGAGATCGACAAGCATGCAGGCAGCGCCTTCAAGGAAGAATATGCCGAAGAGCTGACAAGCCGTGGCAAGCACCATGATCACGCCGGTACATCGTCTGCAACCTGCTGTCTGACCTTTAAGCCGGGCGAGTAGGAGGATGATGGCCAATGGATCCGAAAAATGAGGGAACGAAGCATGATCCGGGGCAGCGCAGAAAAGTGATCTTGCGTCCGCGCAGCCGGGTGGATTACCCGAGACGGGATCCGTCCCACCGGGAAGAGTATGCTGCTGAGGTAAGCCCGCCCCTAGTCCGCCGGCCGGAAACGGCCAGCAGAGACAGTGCAGAGACCCGGGAAACAGCCGGTAATCAAGCCGACAGCAGAAAACTGGGCTATATCGCACTCGGGTTCGGGATTGTATCGTTATTCATCTGGTCGATCATTGCCGGTCCTGTAGCTGCGGTGCTTGGTTACAGTGCTTATTCCCGCGGGCAAAAAACGGCAGGCGCCTGGGCAATGGGGCTGGGCATCGTATCTACACTGAGCTATTTTGTAATGATTCCTTTTGCAAGATAGCTGTTTAAACCAAGGGCGGAACAATCGAAACAGGCTTTTAGACCTAACTATGAGGGTCGAAAGTCTGTTTTTTTCTGTCGATATATAGCATTTCCAATAAATGAATTGTAAAATAAAGGCGTATCTAAAATTTAAAATAGAGCCTATTCCTAACAGTGCATGTATATACAGAATGAATCAGAAAGAGGGATGCGTTATATGAGTATAGATCCAGCGGCAGCAAGCGGACTTGGGCAGCTGAAATGGGTGAACCTGCGCTCAAGCACCGGATTGCCCGCCGGAAAAAGCACGGCTGAAGCTCCGGGCTCGTCCAAATCCGAATTTGCTGCTACGCTGAAGCAGCTTACCGCGCAGCCAGCGGACGGAAGCAACCCTTCAGGAGCAGCTATACTTACAGACAGTGCAGCGCTCAGCAGCCTGATCTGGCAGCAGCTTGGTGCAACGAGCGTCGGGTACGGCAGTGTCTCTGATGGTACTACCGAAACTGTACCCACGGATTATGAAGAGCTGATTCAGACGGCGAGTGCCAAATACGGCGTACCGGCTGACCTGATCAAAGCGGTGATCGACACGGAGTCCTCGTTTAACCCGAATGTAGTCTCATCGGCAGGAGCCAAAGGGCTGATGCAGCTGATGGATGGAACGGCGAACGGGCTGGGCGTATCCGATCCGTTTGATCCGGCCCAGAATATCGACGGCGGTGTACGTTATCTGTCCTATCAGCTGAAGCGTTATGACGGAGAAGAGAAGATGGCGCTGGCCGCATATAATGCCGGACCGGGACGGGTGAGCAAGCTTGGGGTAAGCAATGATGAAGAGCTGATGCAGAAGCTGAGCCAGCTTCCCAAGGAAACCCAGGCCTACATTACCAAAATTGACCGCGCCCGCGCGGAATACGCGCTATAATAGTAAGATCAAACGGCATTCCCGGACTTTTGCGACGGGGTTGGCCGTTTGGTCTTTTTTCGTTCAGGACTTTATACGGCGTGTACTTTGAGGTATTCTAGAGGTCTTGATAAGATCATTGCCTAATGGGATTAGCCAACAATTTAAAGGAGAACTTAAATATATGCTGTACTGGGATTATGCCGCAGCAACCCCGCCTTATGAGGAAGTGGTCCAGACAATGGGCCAGATCATGGGGCTTCATTATGCCAACCCTTCCTCCCTGCACCGCGCAGGCATGGAAGCAGACCGGCTGCTTACCCGCTCCAGAGAGGTATGTGCAGCCGCGCTAGGGGCAGCTCCGCACGAAATTATGTTCACCTCGGGAGCCACGGAGAGCAATAACCTTGCTGTTAAAGGTGCTGCCCTGCAGTACCAGAGCAGGGGACGCCATATCGTTACTACGCAGATCGAGCATCCTTCTGTGTATGAAAGCTGCCTGCAGCTGCAGGCGCTGGGCTGGGAGGTTACCTTTGTTGCTCCTGACAGCAACGGGGTGGTAGATCCTGCCTGTATTGCCGAAGCAGTCCGGAAGGACACCGTTCTGGTCAGCGTGATGCATGTCAACAATGAGACCGGGGCTGTACAGCCGCTGGCGGAGATCGGGCGGCTGGTCAAGGCCGCCAATCACCGCACGCTGCTGCATGTCGATGGCGTGCAGGGCTTCGGAAAGCTGCCAACTGAGCTGAAAAAATGGCAGGCTGATCTGTACTGCCTGTCTGCCCATAAGCTCCGCGGCCCGCGCGGGGTTGGCATTCTGTATGTCAGAGAGGGCATCACACTGTTCCCGCTGCTTACCGGAGGGTCACAGGAGCAGGGGGCGCGCGCAGGCACGGAGAACGTAGCCGCGATCGTTGCCTCGGCCAAGGCAGTTCGCATGAGTGCAGAAAACAGGGAAGCTTATAATAAGCAGATTATACCGCTGCGGAACCGGCTGCTGGATTTTTTATCCGGTATTCCGGAATTTGTGGTGAACAGCAGCAGAGACGGGGCGCCGCATATTGTGCATTTTTCCTATCCGGCCGTTAATGGCGAAGTGATGGCCCGTAAGCTGGAAGAGCTCGGAATGACGGTCGCTACCCGGTCCGCTTGTTCCTCCCGGCTGGCGGAGCCGAGCCGGATCCTGCTGGCGATGGGCAGGGATGCCGCCGCCGCGCTCGGCGGGGTGCGCATCAGCCTGGGCGATGCCCATGCACAGGCTGATATAGCAGCTTTGGAGCAGGCGCTGCTGGCTGCTGTACAGGCATTGAAGATTGGAGAGAGGGGCAGAACGGAATGATGAGAGAGAATGGGACTGAAGCCGCGGCAGGCCGCGGAAGCAGTATAGATTATGCGGATATGCTGCTGCTGCGCTTCGGGGAGTTTACACTAAAGGGCAAGAACCGCAACCGGTTTGAGAAGACCGTGCTGCGCCATGTCAAAGAGATGGTGAAGCCTTATCCTAAGGCTGTGCTTAGCAAGGAATTCGGGAGGATTTATGTCACGCTGAACGGGGAACCCGGGCGTGAGCTGGCCGAAGCGCTGAAGAATGTGTTCGGCATCGCTTCCATCAGTCCGGTCAAGGTTTCGCGCTCGGATTTTGACGAGATTCTGGCTGCCAGCCGCAGCTTCCTGGAGATTATTGCCCCGCCTCAGGGGACTACCTTCAAGGTGAGCGCACGGCGTGTGTGGAAAGACTTCCCGCACGGCTCCATTGAAATGAATAAGCTGATTTCCACCCCGCTGCTGCAGGGTTATCCGGGACTGCTGGTTGATGTGAAATCGCCAGCGCTTGAGCTGAAGCTGGAAATCCGTGAGGGGTCTACGTATATCTTCTGCGATCAGATTGACGGTGTCGGCGGATTTCCGCTGGGAACGAACGGAAAGGCGATGCTGCTTCTGTCCGGCGGCATCGACAGTCCGGTAGCAGCCTGGTCCTCGATGCGCCGGGGGCTGGAAGTGGAATGTGTCCACTTCTACAGCTACCCGTATACAAGTGAGCTTGCCCGCCAGAAGGTTGTTGATCTGGCGCGTGTACTGTCGCGTTATGCAGGGGTAATCAAGCTGCACCTGGTTCCGTTCACCGAGGTGCAGACCTCTTTTACCGGAATCGGGCAGGATAACCTGATCATTACGCTGATGCGGCGGGCGATGCTGAGAATTACGACCCAGCTCGCAGAGCGGGAAGGCGCGCTTGCGATAGTAACGGGTGACAGCCTGGGGCAGGTGGCCAGCCAGACCTTGTCCAGCATGAATGTTATCGGCCGCGCCACACCGCTGCCGCTGCTCCGCCCGCTCGTGATGATGGATAAGAGCGATATTGTGGAGCTTTCACAGAGAATCGGAACGTATGACCTGTCGATTTTGCCATATGAAGATTGTTGTACTCTGTTTGTTCCGAAATCGCCCACAACCAACCCGAACCTGCGGATTATTGATAAAATCGAGGCAACCCTGCCCGGATACTCAGCCCGGCTGGATGAAGCGGTCGCAGGAACAGAGACGATCACCATAACCCCCTACGGTGATGAAAAGCCGCATGACCTTGTGCCTGCCCAGTCAGGGCTGCAGGAGGAATGGTTCTAGGCCTGCCTGTTTTCGTATCGGCATAAATAACCGGACAGGTAGCATAGCTTGCCCTCTGTGGACATACATGTAATACATGTAGTCCGGGGAGGTAAGAAATCTATGGATTCGATAGTTTTGCTTGGTCAAATTCTGATGATCAATCTTGTGCTGAGCGGGGACAATGCGATGGTGATCGCGATGGCCAGCAAAAATCTGCCCGAGAAGCACAGGAAGCTGGCTGTCTGGTGGGGGGCTGCAGGAGCTGTGGCCCTGCGCTGCGTGCTGACCTTTGCCGCTGTGCTGCTGCTCCAGATCCCCTATATCCAAGCCGGCGGAGGGATTCTGCTGCTGTGGATTGCCTTCAAGCTGCTGCTGGAGGAAGAGGATGAGGTCACGGTCCGTGATGAGGGCTCAAGCGTATGGAGATCGATCCGTACCATCCTGCTGGCCGACTTCGTCATGAGCCTGGACAATGTACTGGCCATTGCCGGGATAGCCAAAGGGGATCTGGCACTGATTGTCATCGGGATCATGCTCAGTATTCCGATTGTCGTGTGGGGAAGCGGTCTTATTGTAGGCTGGCTGCACCGTTTTCCGGTTCTGGTCTACATCGGGGCATTTATTCTCGCGCATACTGCGGGGGATATGCTGCTGCATGATGCCAAGTTCGGGCTGGTCATTTCGTTCTTCCTGCCTTCCTACCACACCCTCCTTCCAATTGCCCTGGGCATCATTGTTGTCCTGACAGGCGTATTCAGGAAAAGGCTGGTATCGGCCTGAGCGAAAACGGCAATAATGAAGGCTGTGCCACAAGCTGGATAAGCTTTGGCACAGCCTTTTTTGCTGCGCCGGGGAAAGCCGTTTTTTAGAAGGGAAATGCTGCTGAATGATGGCGTTTTATGGCAGTTTCAGCTAGAATATAAAAGGAATCCAGCGAAAAGAAGTGAACTATGAAGGGATAGGTGAACAATGTCATCAAATAAAGACATGAAACTGGGGATCCTCATTGCCGCCGCCGGCCTTATTATTTTATTGGGAAAGCTGGGGGTATTCGGATTTCTCGGACGGACCTTATGGCCGCTCGTCATTCTGATTCCAGGCCTGTTCCTGCATGTGCTCTTTTTCAGCCGCAGGGCTTCAGCCATGATACTGGTTCCCGCCGGCATACTGACGGTCTACGGGCTGCTGCTGGGCTTCTGCAATACCTGGGGCTGGGGATATATGCGTCATCTGTGGCCGGTGCTGCTGCTCGGGGTTGCTGTAGGACTGTATGAATATGCGTTTTATTCTCCGGGACGGACCGGAGGTCTTACAGCCTTTTCTGTCATTCTCGGGCTGTTTAGTATTGCACTTCTGGTGTTCAGCATGATTGGTACAGGCGTGTTCTATCTGCTCGGCATTATGCTGGTAGTTGCGGGAATCTGGCTGATGATTGGCCGCAGAAAGCCGGGAAGCCACAAAAAATGGAACGGCGGCTGGTAATCACGCTCTGTGAACTAGAAAAATTAAACGGAGCTGGAAATCGTTTTTTCATAAAAAGACTTGCTTTTCATGGTGCTTTCACTATAGAATTAAGAAATGTTGAAGCGTCGGCTTTCTGCCAGGCGCTTCTTTTGTGAGATTGCCGTGACATGTCAAGAATTTAAACATTTTTAATTTGATAAATGAGAGGATTTGGATACAAATCATGCATTCAAGAACAGAAATCCGCAATATCGCGATTATTGCCCACGTTGACCATGGTAAAACAACGCTCGTCGATCAGCTGCTGCAGCAATCCGGTATTTTCAGCGCCCATGAAACCCTGCAGGAACGTGCTATGGACTCTAACGACCTGGAGCGGGAACGCGGTATCACGATCCTTGCCAAAAATACAGCAATTACCTATAAAGAGTTCCTGATCAACATCGTAGATACACCGGGCCATGCTGACTTCGGCGGCGAAGTGGAACGGATTATGAAGATGGTTGACGGCGTACTGCTCGTTGTTGATGCTTATGAAGGCTGCATGCCGCAGACGAAGTTCGTTCTGCGCAAAGCGCTGGAGCAGAACCTGACACCAATTGTTGTTGTAAACAAGATTGACCGTCCGGCTGCCCGTCCGAAGGAAGTTATCGACGAAGTACTGGATCTGTTCATTGAGCTTGAAGCAAACGATGACCAGCTGGAATTCCCGGTTGTATATGCTTCCGCGCTTAACGGAACATCGAGCCTTGATCCTGAGAAACAGGACGATAACATGCAGGCACTTTATGACACCATCACCAAGTACATCCCGTCTCCAACCGAAAAAGTTGACGAGCCGCTGCAGTTCCTGGTAACCCTGATGGATTACAACGAATATCTGGGACGTATCGCTGTTGGACGTGTTAACCGCGGTATTATCAAGCAAGGCCAGTCCGTAACAGTTATTATGCGTGACGGCAAGAGTAAAACTGCCCGTATCGAGAAGCTGTTCGGCTTCCAGGGCCTGAAGCGTGTTGAAACCGAAGAGGCCGGTGCAGGCGATATCGTCGCAATTGCCGGAATCAAGGATATCAACATTGGTGAAACGATTGCTGATCCGGCTAACCCTGAAGCGCTGCCGGTTCTGAAAATTGATGAGCCTACTATGCAAATGACGTTCCTCGTGAACAACAGCCCGTTTGCAGGTAAAGAAGGTAAATGGGTAACTTCCCGTAAACTGCGTGAGCGTCTGTTCAAAGAGCTTGAAACAGATGTCAGCTTGCGTGTAGATGAAACAGACAGTCCTGACGCATTTGTCGTATCCGGCCGCGGTGAGCTTCACCTGGGTATCCTGATCGAGAATATGCGCCGTGAAGGCTATGAAATGCAGGTTTCCAAGCCTGAGGTTATCGTGAAGGAAATCGACGGAGCCAAGATGGAGCCGCTTGAGCGCCTGCTCATCGATATTCCGGAAGAGAGCATGGGCTCCGTTATGGAGAGCCTTGGAACTCGCAAAGCTGAAATGGTTAACATGATCAATAACGGTACCGGCCAGGTACGTCTGGAATTCCTGATTCCGGCACGCGGACTGATCGGTTATAATACACACTTCCTGACGCTGACACGCGGTTATGGCGTAATGAACCATGCGTTCGACAGCTATGCTCCATTGATTGGCGGCCAGGTTGGCGGACGTCATCAGGGCGTACTTGTATCCAGCGAAACCGGAACAACTACATTCTACGGCATGATGGGTGTTGAAGACCGCGGTATTCTGTTCCTGGAGCCGGGTACTGACATCTACGAAGGTATGATCGTTGGTGAACACACCCGTGATAACGACATTATCGTTAACATCTGTAAGGAGAAAGCACTGACTAACGTGCGTTCTGCTACCAAGGATGAAACGGTAAAAATGAAAACTCCGCGTATGTTCTCACTGGAAGGTGCACTTGAGTACCTGAATGATGATGAATATTGTGAAATCACGCCTAAATCCGTACGTCTGCGCAAGAAGATCCTTAACAAGGGTGAGCGCGAGCGTGCAGAGAAGCAGCGTAAGCAGGCTCAAGCTAGCCAGGCTTAAGCTGACAGCCATAAGCCGCCGGATTAGTAATCCGGCGGCTTTTCTGCGTCTTATGGCGGTTGCTTAAATTTAAGGATTAATAAGAGCAGGAATGCTATAATGTAAGCGACCTTATTTCCGGGAGGAGTGACGGCTGTGCAGAGCTGGTTCGCTGATCATCCGATAATCGCTTATATCGTTATTTTTGTTTTACTGACTTATGTGTATAACCGTGTCTTCCGTGTGAATCAAAAGCTTCCGCTAGGCAAGGAGATTGTACTGTACCTGATGATGGCGCTCGGCTCCGGTATGCTGCTGATCTTTCAGCATGACAAGCTGCCGATTATCCAGTGCCTGCTTGTAGCAGTAGGTCTTATGCTGCTGGTAAGGGTCCGCTATATGGTGGAGGCCCGGCAGAAACGGAAGGCTGCAGCGCCGGACAAACAACGGTAACCGCAACTTTTGCCTGCGGATTTCGTCTAAGTCTGTAGCTTGAACCAAAATCCATGTGAATTGAAAAGGACTTTATTCCATTATGAATACCAGAAAAGGAAGCCTGCCTCCAAGATCAAACGGACCGCAGGGGGGCAGGGGACAACAGAACCGGACTGCCCCGCAAACCAAAACAATTAAGAAAAAAGTTAAAAAGCGCAGCTTTTTTGCAAGGCTGACCAGAATGCTGCTGACGCTGGTACTGATTGCCGTGGTGGGCGGACTGGGATATGCAGGGTATTTGTACTATAAGTTCGATAAGGGCGGCTTCGGTACAGACCAGGCTGTAGACAGCGGACAGCTGGCCTCGGCCAAGCCGCTGACCATGCTGCTGCTCGGCACGGACAACCGTCCTAAGCATCCCTCCAATCTGACGGATGTTATTATGGTGGCTGCACTGAATCCGGATACAGAGTCGGCAACGGTCGTTTCCTTGCCCCGTGATACGTACGTGGAGCTCAGCGGTTATAAGAAGAACAAGATTAATGCCTACTACGCAAGATTCAAGGGTAAAGAAGATACATCCGGCCTATCCGCCGAGGATGAGATGAAGACGATGATGGGCAAATATCTGGGGATTGATATTGATTATGTTACTGTACTCGATTTCCAGGGCTTCCGGGACATTGTGGATGAGCTGGGCGGGGTAGATGTGAACATCAGCGCTGATATGTGCTATACCGACAGTGTGGACGGAACCGATATTAATCTCAAAAAGGGTCCGGCACAGCTGGGCGGGGATGACGCGCTTGATTATGTACGGTACCGCAAGTCCAACTGCAGCCCGAAAACAGCAGCATCGGATGACTTTGACCGCAACAAGCGCCAGAATGAGGTGCTGAACGCGCTGGTCGGACAGATGCAGTCGCTGGGCGGTGTACTCAAAATCGGCAAGGTTATGGACGCAGTCGGCAATAATCTGGAAACTGATATTGAGAATGAGCAGATTAAGAGCATGATTGCTACCTACTGGAAGATTTCCAAAGAGAATATCTCTTTTGTCCCGGTAACAGGTACCTGGCGCAGCCCGTATGTATATATTAACGATACAGAGCTGGATAACGCCAAACAGAGCCTCCAGGCTACGTTAGCCGGTGCTGCAGCAACAGGCTCCAGTAACTGATTCCAAGGCACATTGAGCAGCTGTATGGAAACATCTCTAAATTGAATGCAAGTTTACGCGTATGCTATAATATAATAAATTGAATGCACATTTGCCGCATAGGGGGCCTGTACTTATGTCCGAAGCCGTTGCTCAGCTTAATGAATCCCTGCTTTCGATGCTGCAATCTGAGACCTTTGTTCTTCTTAACACGGTGGATGCCGAAACGGGAGGACCTACGTCTACAGCTATTTCCTGGATTTACGCCGTTTCCCCTTCTGTTCTGCGTCTGGCAGTCGATCACCGGTCACGGCTGGTGAACAACATGAAGGTTAACCCGCTTGTGACGATTACGGTATTTGGCGAGGGAACTGTTCACGCCATTAACGGCCGTGCTGCGGTGAAGCAGGATCCGCTTCCGGATGTGCCTTTTAAGTTGTGCTGTTTTGATGTTGAAATTGAAGCGGTCCGTAATGCGTTGTTTTATGGCGCTGCGCTTGAGTCCGCCCCGAAATATGCCAAGGTATATGATGCCCGTGCAGCTGAGAAGCTGGACGGACAAGTGTTTGCCGCCATGCAAAAAGCCCAGTGATTATCTCACTAGGCTTTTTTTGTCTACTTGTTATACCAATATAAGGGAGTGATTCAGCGGCGGACCTATTATTGATTGTTACCTTGCGGCTTCGTATCCCCGGGCAGCTGAGGGATGATCCGGCCGATAATATCTGCCAATTCGGAGGCAAAGCCGGAAACCGGGTTACCCTGCGAAATATGGCGGCCCATGTCATCCAGCCGGCCTGAAAGATCCATATCGGCTGTGACCAGTGCCTTTACACCGCGGGGATCCTTGCGGATTGCCTCGGCTACCGAATATTTAATGCTTCCGACCCGGGAACGCTCAAGTGACCCGTCGACATCAAGGCCGACTACAGCCACATTGTTCATGACGACACAGTGGGCTCCGTTTACTCCCGGTACTCTTTTGGCCAACTGCTCAAAATGGTCCTTCAATGCAACATCGCTGTTATCCTGAGCGTTATAAGGTTGTCCGGTTCCGGACTCCATGTTACTCCCGCGGACGTTGGCGTTGTCGTCAGACAGCTGCTGCACCCCGTAATCCCCCTGGCTGCTTAACGCTTCAGGCGATTGTTTACTCTGAGGAGAGGGTGATGACTCTTTATTAGCGATACCGCAGCTTGTCAGCAGCAGCAGTACCAGCAACAGACACATTGATTTTCTCATATGAAATACTCCTTTCAGTCAAAAATCAGTACTTTACCTTATGTTGCCCTTGCTGAAAAGAGTTATGTATGATCAATCAAACCAGGCGCTGTGGAGGGGATATCATGAAAAAGATATTTGTACTAGACACTAACGTGCTTTTGCACGACCCCAATTCGATCTTTGCGTTTAAGGAGAATGAAGTAGTCATTCCGGCTGTAGTTCTGGAAGAAATCGACTCCAAGAAGCGCAACGCCGATGAAATCGGCCGCAACGCCCGCACCGTGTCACGCTTGTTAGACGGACTCCGTGAGCTGGGCCACCTGCATAGCGGGGTGGAGCTGGAGCATGGAGGTACGCTGAAGGTGGAGCTTAACCACCGCAGCTTCGTAAAGGTACAGGAGATGTTCGGGGAAATCACCAATGACAACCGGATATTGGCTGTAGCGCTTAATTATCTCCTTGAGGAGAACGAAAAAGCTGAACCGCGCCCTGTGGTACTCGTAAGTAAAGATGTACTCGTCCGCATTAAAGCGGATGTGCTTGGAATAACGCCGGAGGATTATCTGTCCGACCGCACCGGTGACCTGAATGAGCTGTATACAGGCTATCAGTCACTGCTGGTTCATCCGTCGCTGATTGATGAATATTACAGCAACCGTTCCTTGTCCGTGAAGCAGCTGAACCTGTCCTTTAAGCTGTATCCGCATGAATTCGTCATTCTGAAGGATGAAATCGGCAGCGGGAAGTCGGCTCTGCTCAAAGTGAACAGTGATGCGTCCAGACTTGAGCCGCTGTATCTCGGAAATGACGCCGTCTGGGGCATCAGCGCCCGCAACGCACAGCAGCGGATGGCGCTTGAGCTGCTGCTGAATGAGGATATCCCGCTCGTGACCATTACCGGTAAAGCGGGAACAGGCAAGACGCTGCTGGCGCTTGCCGCCGGGCTGTTTAAGGTTGAGGATGAGCATCGCTACAAAAAGCTGCTGATCGCCCGGCCCGTCGTACCGATGGGTAAGGATATCGGCTACCTGCCCGGCGAGAAGGACGAGAAGCTCCGCCCGTGGATGCAGCCGATTTACGACAACCTGGAGTTCCTGTTTGATACCAAGAAGGCCGGAGATATCGATAAAATATTGATGGGCCTGGGCAGCATCCAGGTCGAGGCACTCACCTATATCCGCGGACGCTCCATTCCGTCGCAGTTCATTATCATCGACGAGGCGCAGAACCTGTCCCGCCATGAGGTGAAGACCATCGTCTCCCGCGCCGGTGAAGGTAGTAAGGTCATCCTGATGGGCGACCCTGAGCAGATTGACCATCCTTATCTGGATGCGGCGAGCAACGGTCTCAGTTACATTGTTGAAAAGTTCAAGCAGGAGGGCATCAGCGGCCATATCACTTTAGAAAAGGGCGAGCGTTCGCGCCTGGCCCAGTTGGCTGCCGATCTGCTGTAAATACATGCAGCTCCCGGGCAGAGCCCGGGCTGCATAACCGCAAGTCTGTATCCTCAAAAAGCCGGGAGATCACCTTCCCGGCTTTTTGCCTGCCCGCCCCAGCGGGGCGGGAGGTTTTAAGATTGTTTTTGCGATAAGAGGAGTGGAAAGAAGGTTTGGAGCTGTAGGAGCGATAGCGTCCGCCTTTGTCTGCGGATTTCCCCCGCGAACAGCGGTATACATACAATCATAAAATCTGCAGACAACAGCGGCCGGAAGCCCAAAGCTTTCTTGGAATGAATCTTACTATCGCGGCAGCAATCTTTTCAGCATCCTGCCCCATTACATATATAATAGAAAGAGAACGGTTTCACAACCCAAAGACATTAGCGCTGATCTCTGGTAAAATAGGGAAAGGTATTTAAACAGGAGGGACGGAACCATGCTGAAACGCAAGAACTACTGGCTGCTGTTTGCGGTACTGCTGCTGGCGCTGACAAGCTTGTCGCCAAGCATGGAGCTCGATACCACAGAAGGGACAAATCCGCCGAGACAGCCGCTGAGCCTGTCTGAGCTGCCGGATGCCAAAGACAAGAACAATGTGACCAGTCTCAACATCCGTGTGTCCATGAGCGGCGCTGAGCTGAAGGCGCTGCAGCGGATCAGCAGCAATTACACCCTGTCGACCGGAATCCAGGTATCGATCAGCAATGTAGACAATGAGGAAAATGCCGTGATGCTCAAACAGGAGCTGGCGACAAGAGAAAGTCCTGATATTATCATGACCGACGGCCGGAATATTCCGGATCTCGCCACACGCGGATATCTGCTCCCGGTGGACGTCTATCAGAGTGTGCCGGGCAGTGCGCCGCTTACCGCGCTTATTCCGCAGATGCAGTGGAACGGCTATGACTGGGGGGTTCCGCTGGATATAGATCCTTATGTACTGGTCTACTCTCCTCAGCGGCTGGCTGAGCTGGGGTTTACTGCAGCACCGGTTAGCCTGGAGGAGTGGAGCGGGCTCCTGAACGGATTGAGGGAACAGCAGCAGAGGGAGCCTGATAAAGAGCAGTACCTGCTGGCTATGGACAGCCGCAATCCATATGGCTTCTCTGCGCTGCTGGAAAGCATGGGATTTAGTATGGCCGGTGATTATACAGCTGCACTGGAGTGGGTAGAAATTGCCCGGAGTTACTTCTATCTGAGCAGCCGCTTTAATACGGATGTGTGGGACATGCTGCAGAGCGGCAAGCTTGCACTGGCTGCACTTCCGTTGTCCGAGTGGAAGCTGCACGGCAATGCTTCACTGTCCGCGGAGGCGCCGGCAGGAGTGTCTGGAAAGAGTGGATATGAAGCGATGCAAAGCCGTTTTTTTGCTCTTCCTGCGGGCTCTTCCAATCCGGAAACGGCGGTGAACTGGCTGGCATATGTCACTTCCCCCACTGCACAGCTCGAATGGCTGGAGAATACGCGGCGGCTGCCGGCGCTGGAGGAGCTGTACCGTTCAGCACAGCCGGAAATTTCTGCTCTTCCGTTTGACGGAAGCCTGTTGTTAACGGAAGAAGATATCACTGCGCTTCCGGGAGGAAGCAGCTGGGATGCCGTTTCGGAAGCGGTCACCCTGCTGCTGACCGGTAAGCAGGGTGCAGCCGAATACAAGGCGTCTATAGGTCTGGAATCAGAATGAAATAGAGAGCTTCACATACAGCACGCCGTCTTTGCTTTCCACCTCAGTCGCATGCAGGAAGGAGACGATCTTGCCCGGATAGAACCCGAGATCGAATTCATCCTCCAGATCCTGGCGGGTGGATTCCGGCAGCTCCAGCCCGTTGAACACCACATTGTCGATATGGAACATCAGGCCATTCACCGGTTCCTCCTGAATGGAGTAGTGGCCCGATAAGGTCAGGGTCAAACCACCGCTTGAGCCTGTGGCAATAACGCTGCCGTTACTGAACGCAAAGCCGAAATCTTTAAATAGCTTATTTTCCGACACCAGAAACTCGTTCAAATCCTCTTCTTTTAGTGCAAGATTATAGGTCATCCCCTTACGGGTCAGAATCCCCTCGCGCCCCTGGACAAACTGCGGAAGCCGGTTCATGGCTGAGGAAAGCGCCTTAAAGTAGGTTTTAACCTCGTGCAGCCCGATGTTCTCCCAATACCTGGTGAATTCATTCAAAAGAGCACTCATACTCTCCGGATCACTGCTTGCCCTGATGCCGCCCTCAATCTCCTCGTTCAAAACAGCTACCCGCTGTTTCTGCTCCAAAAGTGCGGTTTTAAGCTCCTCGAGCTCCCTTGAACTGCGTTCTGCAGCTGTCAGCGTTGCTTTTAGCTCTTTATAATTCCCTTCATATTGCCTCAGGATATCATGATCCCGCCTGATAATAATCTCGTAATAATCGTACAGCGCAAGCACCCGGCTGATGCTTTTGGCAGACAATACGGCGGCAAGCAGCCCGTCCCGCTCACCCGTATAATAAGAACGGACAACGGCACCTGCGCGTTCCTGCTGGTCAGCTATCGCGGTTTGCTGGTCTGCTGCCTGATCCTTCAGTTTTGCTGCTTTTTGCTCAAGAGCGGCTTGTTCGGCGGTAATTCTGGCAATTTCTTTTTCGATTTCTGCGGAAGACAGAGTCTGCTCCAACAGTCTGCGCGTTTCTTCATTATCCTCGAAGGCAGGCGGAGGTACGGCTGTGGAGCCGCTGCCTGCTGACAGATAAGCCGTTGACGCAAGCGGCAGTACAGTAAGCAGAATGAGAATGATCAGGAAGGCGGAACTTCGGATTATTTTGCTGCGGGAGAGCACCACATCACCACCTTTTGCAGAATGAACGGTTATGTACTATTAATATGTTTTGTCCTGTTAAAATATCATACCCTCTTTTCTTAAGGGAGCACACAAAAAAAGGAGGTGTTCCTTGAATCAAGGAGCACCTCCATTAGTTTAAAGTTAATGTTACAACGGTAGCCCCATCTGAAAGACCGTCCAGTAGCTGAATCCCGTGAATGTCACGATCATATAGCCCCAGAAGAGCAGAATATATGTTTTTTCCGTAAACTTCATATAGCCCAGTACAACAAAAAAGGCGGTCTGTAAAAAGAAGAGTAAAGCCATTTCAGTCAGATTGCCGGCAAAGGCCATAAGCCCGATGACTAATGTGAAGAATCCCAATACGCGGAACATACGGTCCAAGAGAGTATCCCCCTTCTTAGAAATGATTCCCGAAAAACGCTTCTTTGGATCTATTATACCTGTTTGTCAAAAAACTGTAAACGAATTCATTGAAAAAAAATGTGCGATTTTATAATAAATATGATTTTTGCTGTTGACATATTCTCTGGATGGGAAAATATAGCGTCAGGCGTATGATGTCTAAGCAAAATGGAAATACAATTTAGTATCAAATAGATTCTATGAACTCTAGCAGAGGCATAGAAATGGAGTAAGCAGCTTTTATCCTATTCACTATCCGGCGGAGCTGCCGGTTATGAAGATGGTTACTTTGAGATGTTGTTAGGAGGGTTAGGCTTTATGACAGCCGTTAGACAGGATGCTTGGAGTGCGGAAGATGATTTGATTTTGGCCGAAATAACGCTGCGTCATATCCGGGAAGGCAGTACCCAGCTTGCCGCTTTTGAAGAGGTGGGCGAAAAAATCGGAAGAACCTCGGCAGCCTGCGGGTTCCGCTGGAACAGCTGTGTCCGTAAAAGCTATGAGGATGCAATCGGGATCGCGAAAGGACAGCGCCAAAAGCGCAGTTATCTGAAAAAGCAGCCGGTGAACAGGGGAGCGCAGGTAGCCGGCCTGGTTCTTGGTGACATTGAAGAGGATTACGGGCGAAGTGACAACCTGAATGAAAGCTCCTTATCTATCGACGCAGTCATCCGGTTTCTCAGACAGTGGAAAGGGACATTCCAGGAAGCAGGGCGTCAGCTGAAAATGCTGGAGCGTGATCTCCGGGATAAGGAAGATGAACTGACGGAGCTGCGGGCGGAGAATGAGCGGCTCTCCAAAGAGGTTAACCTTGCGCAAAGTGATTACCGCGTGGTAAATGATGATTACAAGGCTCTAATCCAGATTATGGACCGGGCGCGCAGACTGGCGTTTCTGAATGAAGAGGAAGAAGAGATGAAAACAAGGTTCAAAATGGATGCAAACGGTAACCTGGAACGGATGGAATAGCCATCTCTTTCGTTAAAAGCTGCTGACGAGTGCCGGAAGGCAAGCGTTATGCGGCTTTTATTTTTTGTTAAAGGTGAGCGGGGAGTACTTTGCATTTCCAGGCAGCAGCAGGCTATAATGGGGGAAATTATTGGGAGGATGCGTAAAAGGGTATGAAAATAGACATTATCGGAGCCGGATCCATAGGGCTGTTACTGGCAGGCAAGCTGATCCAGGCCGGCCAGGACATCAGGATATGGTGCCGGAGCAAAGAGCAGTCCGATGCTCTCATAAGAGAGGGGCTGACGGTCAGCTATGAGGATGGAGCCGCCCCGACCGTTATCCCGGGGACAGCATTTTTTGCCTCAAGTGCAGATGCATTTGCTGAAACTTATCTGTGTGAGCCCGCTGATTGGGTAGCCATTACCCTTAAACAGCAGGCTTTTCATCATGAACTGCCGGACATACTGGGCCCCCTTAGCAGCAGCAGCGTAAAAGCCGTCTGCTTTCAAAACGGGTACGGACACCTGGAGAAGCTCCGGCTGCTGCTGCCGCATGCTTCAATCTGGGCTGCAGTGACTACAGAAGGGGCAAAAAGAAAAACATCGACAGAAGTTATTCATACCGGAAGAGGCGAAATTTACATAGGACAGGAAGAGAAGGGTCATACTACCTTTGAAACGGAAGAACTGACGCATCATGCGGCAGCAAGAAGTTTCACGGATGCACTTTTAACAGCAGGATTTTCCGCCTCTATGTCGAAAAAAGTGAATACCCTGATTTACCGGAAGCTCTTAATCAATGCTGTGATCAATCCGCTTACTGCGATATGGCGCATACAGAATGGCGAGCTGCTGGCCTCCGGGCAGCGGGTGCAGCTAATGAAGGAACTGTATGCTGAAGCGGTTTCCGTATATGATGCCTGCGGAATTGCCTATGAGATGGATGCCTGGGAGCATATTACCGAGGTATGCCGGGCAACTGCAGGCAATATCTCATCCATGCTGGCCGATGTACTCGCCGGAAGGAGTACGGAAATCCGCTGGATTAACGGCAGTATTGTGGAAATGGCTGAGCGCCGGGGAATTGAGGTTCCACTGCACCGCTGGATTTGCCAGCTTGTCGAAGGCATGAGTGCGAGAGAGAGGTGACGCTGTTTGGAGCTGCTGCAAAACTCGTTTGTCACATTGGGTGTCATTCCGGTTGTTCCTTTTTTAATAGTCTATTTCATCGGAACCGGGTTCAAACGGGATAGAAAAAAGACTTTGCTGCTGGCAATGGATGTGACAACTTTATTTTTACTGCTTTCTGTTTCAGCTTTGTTCAATATTCTTTTTAATGCGAAATCGGGGTTTTATTTTATACTACTTATTGTATTAATATCCGCCGGACTGATTGGCGGAGCCCAGAACCGGATCAAGGGAAAGGTCGACGGGAGGCGGTTATTCCGGGTAGTTTGGCGGATGTCATTCTTTTTTTTAGGTGTCCTGTACATTCTTTTTTTGTTCATAGTCCTTATTCAATACATATTACAAGCGATGTAATGTTCCATTGCTCCGGTAAAGCGTCAATGTCACAAAACTTTTAAGTTTTAAAAAAAATGTGTTTTCAGAAAATATTGCTCTAGATTTTTTTGACCACTGGTTGTATAATCATAAACCATATACCACATTCTATTTAGGGGGAACTGCTAGATGAAAAAGAGTAAAAGTCTTTTGCTCATGATTGCATTGGTTCTCGTAATCGGCACAGTGCTTGCCGGCTGCGGAAGTAACAACAATGCAAACAGCGGCAACGCAGCGGCGACTAATGCGCCGAGTGACAATGCTGGAACGAACACAGGTAACACCGGTGATGAGAAACTGGCTGCTGACCAGACGCTTAGAATTAACCTGAGCGCAGAGCCACCAACATTTGACCCTGCATTGGCTCAAGACAGCCAAGCAAACACTGTCCTCAAAACAATGTACGAAGGTCTGACTCGTATGAATGACGAGACTGGCCAAGCTGAGCCAGGTATTGCTGAAAGCTGGGATGTTTCCGCTGACGGTCTGGTATATACCTTCCACCTGCGTGATGCAGTATGGAGCAACGGCGACGCTGTAGAATCTGGTGATTTTGTCCGCGCTTGGAAACGCGTGCTTGATCCTAATGCTGAAACAGCTGCACCATATGCTTACCAATTGTACTACCTGAAAAATGGTGAAGAATACTTTACTAAGAAAGTTACAGACTTCAACGAAGTAGGCGTTAAAGCCGTTGATGCGAAAACTCTTGAAGTTACGCTGAAAGCTCCAACTCCATACTTCCTTGGATTGCTGTCCTTCTATACTTATTATCCTGTACACAAAACTGTTGAGGATAATGCTAAATGGGCAACCAGCAAAGACACCATGATCACTAATGGTGCGTTCACACTGACTGAGTGGACTACTGGACAATCCCTGCAAGTAACTAAGAACGACAAGTACTGGGATGCTGCAAACATCAAACTCAGCAAGATCGATTTCACCCTTGTTAACAGCGGTGCGACTGAACTGCTGAGCTACAAGAACGGCGAGCTTGACCGCGCCGGCGGTCCTACAGGCGAAATTCCTACAGACCAGATTCCTATCGTGTCCAAAGAGCTTCCTAACGAGTTCGTAAGAAAAGGAATCGCATCTGTTTACTACTATGAATTCAATATCACTGAAAAACCTTTCACAAACGCTAAAATCCGTAAAGCCCTGTCGATGGCTATTGACCGTCAGGTTCTGATTGACAACGTAACACTGGGCGGACAGCTTCCAGCATTCGGTTTCGTACCTCCGGGTATCGCAGGTGCTGACGGTGAATACCGTACTGCAGTTAAAGACAGCTACTTCACTGAAGATGTAGAACAAGCTAAAACACTGCTGGCTGAAGGTCTGAAAGAAGAAGGACTTACAGCTCTTCCTACTTTCGAACTGACTTACAACACAAGTGAAGGCCACAAGAAAATTGCCCTGGCTATTGCTGATATGTGGAAAAACAACCTGGGTATCGATGTACAAACAGTTAACCAAGAGTGGGCTGTGTTCATCGAAAACCGTCAAAACCTGAACTATCAGGTTGCACGTGCAGGCTGGACTGCGGACTACAATGATCCAATGACCTTCCTTGACATGTGGGTAACTGGCGGCGGTAACAATGATACAGGTTACGCTAACCCAGAATACGACAAACTGATCAACGATGCTAAAGCAAGCTCCGACCTGGCTGCACGCCAAGAAATGTTTGCTAAAGCTGAGCAGATGCTGATCGGTGATGATCAAGTTCTGATTCCGCTGTACTACTACACTAATAACTCCCTGACTAAAGAGTACCTCAAAGGTGTTACTCTTGACTTCAGCGGTGCAATCGACCTGACTCGCGGCTACCTGCTCGAGCACTAAGATTAGAAACTTCAGTTAGCTAAACTGAATAGTTAGTTCTGAAGGTTGCGTTACACTTCGGGATATATATGTGGAATTCCATATATATCCCTTTTTTTTGCATTTCAGGCTTTTTGTTAATGATTTCTTTTGATTACAAAATTAGAAAATAGACAAACTGCCGTTTTTTGCATAAAATCAATTAGTGTGCCTAAAAAAAATGTCGAAGGAGGTGTTGATGGGGATGGTTCGTTATATTGCCAATAAGCTGTTTTACATGCTCGTGTCGCTGTTTGTGCTCATTTCAGCAACCTTTTTCTTAATGAAAGCTATTCCGGGGGACCCGTTTACTTCTGAGAAAAAAGTTCCGCCGGAAATAAAAGCGCGTTTATATGAGCAGTACGGTCTGGACAAGCCGCTCTATCATCAGTATTTTAAGTATTTGGGTGATATTGCCCAAGGTGATCTGGGTGTATCCATGAAGCGTTTGAACCAGGATGTAACCCACTTGATCGGACAGACGTTTTCGGCGTCCTTGAAGCTGGGAATTGTCGCAATTATCGTGTCGGTTATTATCGGGGTATTCCTCGGTATGATAGCCGCACTCTATCACCGTAAGTTTATAGATAGTGCCGCCATGGTTATCGCGGTGCTGGGGATTGCGGTTCCGAGCTTTGTAGTCGCTTCTGTATTACAATATGTACTAGCCTATAAATTCCACTGGGTACCGGTTTCCGGATTTAAAGGACCAATATATTACATTCTGCCTGTAGCGGCGCTCTCAGCGCAGCCTATAGCCTTTATAGCCCGTTTGACCCGCTCCAGTATGCTTGAAGTGCTTCATTCGGAGTACATTAAGACAGCCAAAGCCAAAGGTCTGAGCTGGCCAGCAATTCTGAGCCGCCACGTGCTGCGTAACGGGATTTTGCCGGTTGTTACCTATCTTGGACCAATGACTGCTAACATTGTAACCGGTTCGGTAGTTATTGAGCAGATTTTCGGTATCGGCGGTATCGGCAAACAGTTTGTGGAAGCCATTAGTACACGTGACTATACCGTAATTATGGGGATTACCATTTTCTACGGCGTACTGCTGATGGTTGCACGCTTCCTGACGGATATCGCGTATGTCTTTGTAGATCCTCGGATCAAATTAAGTGGAGGAAAGGAGGGCTAAGAATTGGCATCTAATAATAATTTGACATCGTTTGACGCGAACCTGAAACCTGAAGATTTCAAACAAATTGGAATTGATGAAAAGCAGGCTGAAGTAATCCAGCGCGAAAGTCTTTCGTCCTGGAGAGATTCCTGGGAGCGTCTGCGCCAGAACAAAATGGCAATGACCGCACTTGGTGTTTTGGGCCTGATCGTACTGGCTGCTATTTTTGCACCATATTTATCAAAGTTCAACTATTATTCTAATGACTTGCTCAATACGAATAAGCCCCCTTCATTCGCTAACAAACACTTTTTCGGCACTGATGATCTGGGACGCGATATCTTTGTCCGTACATGGTATGGAGCCCGTATCTCGCTGATCGTAGGTCTGGCTGCAGCAGCAATTGACCTTCTGATCGGTGTTATTTATGGCGGCATCATGGGTTATTTCGGCGGACGTGTTGATAACATTATGAATAAGTTTTCAGAAATTTTGTATGCCATCCCTTACCTGCTGGTAGTTATCCTGCTGCTGGTTGTAATGGAGCCAAGCCTTGGTACCATTATCCTGGCTTTAACCATTACCGGCTGGATTAACATGTCGTGGATTGTACGCGGTGAGATCATGCAGCTTAAGAACCGTGAATTTGTCCTTGCTTCCCGCTCCATGGGTGCAGGCTCCAAGAGACTGTTGTTCCGCCACCTGCTTCCTAATGCGGTTGGTCCTATTATTGTAACGATTACCCTGTCCGTTCCGAATGCGATCTTCGCTGAAGCATTCCTGAGCTTCCTGGGACTTGGTGTACAAGCACCTGTCGCATCCCTCGGATCGATGATCAATGACTCATTGACCGGATGGTTGTACTATCCATGGCGCTTCCTGTTCCCGGCTATTCTGGTAAGCTTGATCATGCTGTCCTTTAACATTTTTGGTGACGGTCTTCGTGATGCACTGGATCCTAAACTGAAAAAATAAGCAATAGCATGTAACAAATGTAACGTATTCGCGGTAAAGATATTGGCTTGTTTTTCAAGACCCGATGACTTCTTTGAACCCTACGATCAAAGTGGGCAGACAGATAACCGAAGTTTTGATCACACATCAGAAATGTCAGCGGCCGAAGCGAAACAGCAAGGTATTGAGATGCTTCAATTAGCGGGCATCAAAAATGCTGAGGCTCGCTTTAACCAATATCTCCACGAATCCGGCGCTTGATGTGACTATTCAGGCGCAAGTTTATAGAGTCACAGCATTCAGCAAACGCATAATGCGCACAGCTGAATGCTGCATTCGATGGCCAAGGAGGTGCAGTACGTTTGAGTAAGAACCTTATTGAAGTTGAAGGTCTTAAGAAATATTTTAATGTAGGCAAAGGTAAAGTTCTTAAGGCTGTTGATAATATCAGTTTCTCTATCCGTGAGGGTGAAACCCTCGGGATGGTAGGTGAATCCGGCTGTGGTAAAACTACTGCTGGCCGTACGGTTCTCCGTCTATATGAACCGACTGCCGGAAGCGTGAAGTACAATGGTACCGATATTTACAAATTGTCTCCAGGTAAAATGAAGACAATGCGCCGCGATATGCAGATGATCTTCCAGGATCCGTACGCATCGCTGAACCCCCGGTTTACGGTTTCTGATATTATCGGTGAAGCGCTGGATATTCACGGTATGGCCGGAAGCCGCGCTGAACGCAAAAAGCGGATTGAAGAGCTGCTGGATATGGTTGGTCTTAACCATGACCATGCCAGCCGTTATGCGCATGAGTTCTCCGGCGGACAACGCCAGCGTATCGGGATTGCCCGCTCGCTAGCGGTAAATCCTAAATTTATCGTCTGTGATGAGCCGATTTCGGCGCTTGACGTTTCGATCCAGGCACAGGTTGTCAATCTGCTCAAGGAATTGCAGGAACGTCTTGGTCTTACTTATCTCTTTATCGCGCATGACCTGTCCATGGTTAAGCATATCAGTGACCGCGTAGCGGTTATGTACCTGGGCAGAATGGTGGAACTGGCAGAGAGTGAAGAGCTGTATGCCAACCCGCTCCATCCGTACACCAGATCGCTGCTGTCGGCGATCCCTGAACCGGACCCGGAAGTGGAAGCGAACAAAAAGCGGATTCATCTGCATGATGAGCTTGGCAGCCCGATTTTCGCGGCTGGCGATAAATCCAATGACAGTGACTTTGAGCTTGTAGAAGTTTCAAAAGGTCACTTTGTTGCCAAAAAATTTGCTTAATGGATACAGTATTACAGATGCAGGCGGGAGCGTTAAGCTCCCGCCTGTTATGCGTCAGCCGGAATTCTTTGACGCGCGCCGTTACTTTGGATACAATCATATAGAGTTTACAGACTAGATGTTTACATACAGCAGGAAGTAGAACAGGAGGCAATTGCAGATGAATGTAGTACCGGAACCGTTAACGGGCGGCTCTAAGCTTGCCCGCGACTATATAGAACGTTATGAAACAGTGGACAAGCTGTACGGCGGGGATTTTAGAAACGAGACAAGCCGGAGGGAACGGGCGGACTGGCTGGACAGTACAGAGGATCAGCGCGCCGGGCGTACTGAAGTGGCTGCTGTTCTGCGCGGTTATAATCAGCAGCATAACAATCATCCTGAAGTAATGGACTCGTTATCCCTGCTGGAGCAGCCGGGAACACTGGTCATTACCGGTGGACAGCAAAGCGGCCTGTTCACAGGACCTCTTTTTGTTGTTTACAAAGCGGCTACGGCAATTCTGGCGGCCAAAGAAGCTGCGGCCCAGCTTGGGCGGTCTGTCGTTCCGTTGTTCTGGATTGCCGGTGAGGATCATGACTGGGATGAAGTCAATCATACCTACGTATTAAGCAGAACCGGCGAGCTTGCCAAAATCAAAATGGACAAGCCGGAAGGGCCTCGGGCTTCGGTCAGCGCCATTTCAGTAGGACAGGAGAGCTGGCAGCAGGTAACTGAGCTGCTGGACGGGATGCTGCAAGAAAGTGAATTTAAACCGGAGATTATGCAGTTTATCCGCGAATCATCAGCGGGAGGCTGCAGCATGAGCGATGCTTTTGCCAAGCTGATAGGCTCACTGTTCGGCAAATTCGGGCTTGTTCTGCTGGATTCTGCAGATCCTGCACTGCGCAGCCTGGAGCGCCCGTTCTTTGCTACCCTCATCGAACGGAACGATGAGCTTGAGGCTGCTTACAAGCAGTCGGCAGGGGATATTACAGCAGCCGGCTATGAGCTGCAGGCTGATGTAACACCTGGCAATGCTAATATCTTCTATATACATGAAGGTGCACGGCTCCTCCTGCATAAGACAAAAGACGGATTCAGCGACCGCAAAGGAATCGTGTCCTTTTCACAGAGCGGGCTGCTGGCTGAGCTGGAAGAACACCCTGAGCGGTTCAGCAACAATGTGCTAACCCGTCCGCTGATGCAGAATTATGTTCTGCCGGTACTGGCCACTGTGCTGGGACAAGGGGAAATTGCCTACTGGGCGATACCGCGTGAGGCATTCAGTGTGGTGAACGACAAGATGCCGCTGATTATGCCGCGTATGTCCTTTACGATTATTGAAGGCACGCTCCATAAACATATGGATAAGTATGGTCTTTCCTTTAGCGATGTCCGTAATGGTCTTGATGCAAAGCGCAAGGAATGGCTGTCTGCCCAGGACGAGCTGGAGCTTGGACGCCGGTTCGAGGAGACCAAGCGAGCTTTTACAGCAATGTATGAGCCGCTGATTGAACAGCTCGGCAGCATCCAGGCCGGATTGCTCAAGCTGGGGAACAACAACAAAGACAAGATTATGGATCAGATCTCCTTCCTGCAGGCAAAAGCCCAGGATGCTATGGAGAAGCAGAATGAAGCCGCCCTGCGCCAGTGGGAACGGATTGAGCTGTCGCTCATGCCTGCAGGCAAGCTGCAGGAAAGAGCCTATAACGTCATGTACTATTTGAACCGCTACGGTCTCTCCTGGCTGGATGAGCTGCTTACGATGCCCGCTGACTTCAGCGGAACACATCGCATTATATATATGTAGGAACACGGTTTAATCCAAATTAATAGGAGGTATTTTTATGAGTTCATTGTCGAAACAAAACAGTATCGTTGCAGATATGTCGCTTGCCCCGGAAGGGCATCTCAAAATCGACTGGGTCCGCCAGCATATGCCGGTATTGAACCGCATCCGTGAGCAGTTTGAAGCGGAGCAGCCGTTCAAGGGACTGAAGGTGTCGATTACACTGCATCTGGAAGCCAAAACAGCATACCTGGCAAAAGTGGTTCAAGCCGGCGGTGCCGAAGTGACCATTACCGGTTCCAACCCCCTTTCCACGCAGGACGATGTGTGTGCGGCGCTTGTCGAAGACGGAATTACAGTATTCGCCAAATATAACCCGACTCCTGAGGAGTTCAAGGCTCTGAATATCAGAGCGCTGGAAAACAAGCCGGATCTGATTATTGATGACGGCGGCGATTTTGCAACACTGCTGCACTCGGAGCGGCCGGACCTGATGGAGAATATCCGCGGCGGTGCGGAAGAGACAACTACCGGTATTATTCGCTTAAAAGCGCTGCAGAAGCAAGGCATCCTGAAGTTCCCTATGGTTGCTGTCAATGATGCTTACTGCAAGTACCTGTTCGATAACCGTTACGGCACTGGCCAGTCGGCCTGGGACGGCATCGTCCGGACTACCAATCTGATTGTAGCCGGCAAAACAGTCGTTGTAGTCGGTTACGGCTGGTGCGGCAAGGGTGTAGCGATGCGTGCAAAGGGCCTTGGTGCCAACGTAATCGTGACCGAAGTAGATGCGATTAAAGCGGTTGAAGCCCATATGGACGGATTCCAGGTGATGCCGATGAAGGAAGCAGCCAAGCATGGTGATTTCTTCGTAACCGTAACAGGTAACCGTTATGTAATCCGCGGTGAACATTACGATGTGATGAAGGACGGGGCAATTCTCTGCAACGCCGGGCACTTCGATGTGGAAGTGAACAAACCAGAGCTGTCCGAGCGTTCCGTATCCCAGCGCACAGTCCGTAAGAATATCGAAGAATATCTGCTGAAGGACGGACGCAAGCTATACCTGCTGGCTGAAGGCAGACTGGTCAACCTGGGAGCGGCGGATGGCCATCCTGCAGAAATCATGGATACAACCTTTGCCCTGCAGGCGCTGTCGCTCAAATATGTAAACGACAATTACAAAAACATCGGTGTCAAAGTGGAAAATGTTCCTTACGAGCTGGATGAGCAGGTAGCACGCTACAAGCTGGAAAGCCTGGGAATTTCAATTGACAGCCTGACTCCGGCTCAAGTTGAATATCTTGACAGCTGGAATCTGAATGATTAATTAAAGTGTATGGATCAGCAAATGCCCGGTAGCCATGCAAATGGCCCGGGCATTTTGCTGTCTCAGGTAAATTAATGAACGGATTAACTTCGATATATATGCCCATACTGCCCTCCTGCGGGTATCCGACTTTAGTCTAGGGTTACTAGGATTCAAGATATTATATACCCCGTTTTCTGAAGCTTAACGCTCAATATTTTGATTGGGGAAAATTAAAATGTGTAAAAGGGCTGAAGAATACTGCAAAGATTTGTAGAAATGAAGACTTGACAAACAAGAAAAAATTACCTCGGATATGAAAAAGGTTTTTGATTTTTAATGGCGAATCTATTATGCTTAGGTGGTGTAAAGTGGGGCAAAGTGGGGAATCGGTAGCAGGGAGTGGGAAAATCGATGTTTATGGGGGAGTTCCAGCATAGCATTGACGACAAAGGCCGGATCATCATTCCGGTTAAATTCCGTGAATTGCTCGGAGCCTCTTTCGTTGCCACCCGCGGCCTCGATTCCTGCATATTTGTTTATCCCATGGAAGAATGGGGAATCATGGAGCAAAAGCTCAAAAGCCTTTCACTGATGAAATCGGATGCCCGTGCCTTCAGCCGCTTCTTTTTCTCGGGAGCGACAGAATGTGTATGGGACAAGCAAGGCAGGGTTAATTTGCCGGTTAATTTACGGCAATATGCTAAGCTGGATAAGGACTGTGTTATTCTGGGCGTTTCGAACCGGGTGGAAATCTGGAACAAAGAGCTATGGGAACAGTACTTCGAACAGTCAGAGGAATCGTTCAACGAGATTGCCGAGAAATTGGTAGATTTCAATTTTGATCTATAACACATACACAATTCGAATACTGCCCTGGAGGGATGCAGCTTGTTTCACCACATCACGGTGCTTAAAGAAGAAGCGACAGAGGGGCTGCACATCAAAGAGGATGGCATATATGTCGACTGTACGCTTGGCGGAGCCGGACACAGCTCTTTGATTGCGTCCAAACTCAGCGGCAACGGCCGGCTGATCTGTCTGGATCAGGATGACTGGGCTCTGAATAATGCCAAAGAACGGCTGGCTGAATACGGCGACAAGGTGGTAATGGTTAAAACCAACTTCCGTGACCTGGAACAGGTTCTGAAGACACTGCCGTTTGTTCCGCAAAAGGATGGAGTTCCGCAGGTAGACGGCATACTGTTCGACCTTGGCGTATCTTCTCCCCAGTTTGATGAAGGGGAGCGGGGATTCAGCTACAATCACGATGCCCCGCTGGATATGCGGATGGATCAGTCCGCTGAGCTGACTGCAGCCGAAGTGATCAACACCTGGCCTGAGCAGGAAATCGCCCGCGTGCTTTTCCAGTATGGAGAAGAAAAATTCTCGCGGCGGATTGCCCGCAAAATTGTGGAAAGACGCGAGGAACGGCCGGTTACGAACACTGGTGAGCTGGCGGAGCTGATCAAGGAAGGCATTCCGGCAGCTGCGCGCAGAACTGGAGGACATCCGGCAAAACGCAGCTTTCAGGCACTAAGAATTGCCGTGAATGACGAACTGGGAGCTTTTGAAGAAGGGCTGCACGCAGCTGTACGCTGTCTGGCGCCTGAAGGAAGAGTATCCGTTATTACGTTTCATTCGCTGGAGGACAGAATCTGCAAACAGATTTTCAGCAGTTATTTGAGCAGATGTACTTGTCCACCTGACTTTCCGTTTTGTGTATGCGGCGCTGAAGGCAAGCTAAAGCTGGTTAACCGTAAGCCGCTGGTTCCTTCTGAGGAAGAGCTGGAACATAACCCGCGTGCCCGTTCAGCAAAACTGCGCGTTGCAGAGAAATTATAGAAAACGACGATAAAGGAGAGTCAGAGAGATGGCCTACACCCGCGGCAATTTAGCAGTTCAACCTAAAAGAAAACAAGAGGTAAACCCGCTTTACCGCGAGAAGACGAAAGTCGTCACCAGACGAAATGTACTGCCGACACAGGAGAAGCTGAGTTATATGCTGACCCTGGGAGCATTTGTGCTGGTGGCTGTCGCCCTGATTTGGCGTTACGTCCATATTTATGATTTGAACATGCAGGCACAAAAGCTGGACAGCAACATTGCTGAAACACAGAAGCAAATTGCCACTTATCAGATGGAGAAGCAGACACTGGAGCAGCTGGTAGCCGAAAAGGCCAAAAAGCTGGGATATGTCCAGCCGTCTGAAGACTCTGCAATCTATGTGTCCGCAAACGGTAAGGCAGCTGACGGAAACGACAATTAGCGGCTGGCAGAAGCCGCAATAATAGAGTTTGTGAGGTTACCTTATGGTCAAGAGAATAAAACTTCGCACGCTGTTTATAGGAGGGTGTATTACCCTCTTTTTTCTTGTTTTGGTCATCCGGGTATTTTGGATTCAGGTTGTACAGAATGATTTCTGGCATAAGGAGGCAGTCTCCCAATGGGCGCATACCTCGATTATCAAGGCGAAGCGGGGTACCATTGAAGACCGTAACGGCAGTGTACTGGCCAGTGATGTTCCAGCGTATACAGTCGTTGTAAACCCTCAGGTCATTGCTGAAAAGGGAATTGGCGAAGAAGTGATCAAGGGGCTTAATAAGCTGCTCGGCAAGCCGGAAGCGGAACTGAAGAAGCTGGTTGAAGCCAAGGATGATGAAGGCAACTTCTTGAAGAACCGTGAAATCCGTAACGAAGGCTGGAAAATAGATAAAGAGCTCGCGGATAAAGTGAGGGCGTTCAATAAAGAGCTGGAGGAAAAGCATAATACGCTCGAAACCGGAATCGGACTGATCACGGAGCAGAAGCGCTATTATCCTAAGGACTCTTTAGCTGCGCATATTTTGGGTTACACAAACCGGGACGGCGAAGCCATCATGGGGCTGGAAAGCTATTTTGACAAACAGCTTCAGGGCACGAACGGCAAGCTTTACTATCAGAGTGATGGTAAGGGAATTAAGCTTCCGGACTCCCAGGACACCTACCAGCCTGCTGTGAACGGCAGCGATATCAAGCTGACCATTGACAGTACGATTCAGCGTTATATTGAAGAAGCCATGCAGAAGGCCTATGACCAGTACAAGCCTAAGAGTATGACCGTCATTGCCGCCGACCCGAATACGATGGAGATTCTCGGTTTGGCCAACATGCCAACCTTTAATCCCAATGAATTCTGGAAGTATGCAGGTGATCAGGAGAATTTCCTGAACCATGCAATCAAGTCCATTTATGAACCGGGCTCGACCTTCAAAATTGTCACACTGGCCGGAGCGGTGCAGGAGGATTTGTTTAATGCAGATGCTACCTTTAAATCAGGATCCATCCGGATTAAGGGCTACAGCCAGCCGCTTCATGACATTAACCGTGCGGGATGGGGGGAAATCTCCTTTCTTGAAGGGGTGAAGCGCTCCAGCAACGTTGCCTTTGTAAAGCTGGGCTTCGAAATGCTCGGGCAGGATAGGCTGATGAAGTATATTCATGATTTTGGCTTTGAAGAGAAGACAGGTATTGATCTTCCCGGAGAGGTCTCAGGCCGGGTTACGCCGCAGTATTCTGTTGAGTACGCAACACTGGCTTACGGACACGGTAAAGTGCAGGTCACCCCGATTGAACAGCTTACGGCTGTTGCAGCTATAGCTAACGGTGGCAAGCTGCTGGTTCCCCATGTGATCAAGGAGATCAGCAACCCGAATACCGGAGAGATAACGGTTACCGAGCCAGAGGTTGTCCGCCAGGTCATTACGGAGGAAAGCGCCCGGGAAACCGGCAGCTATCTGGAGCAGGTTGTATCAGACCAGAATATCGGTACCGGTAGACATGCTTATATTGAAGGTTACCGGGTAGCAGGGAAGACGGGAACAGCGATAAAGGTAGAAGGCCAGGATTACGTCAAATCCAAGGTGCTGGTATCCTTTATCGGCTATGCTCCGGTGAATGATCCGAAGATTGCAGTTATCGTTATTATCGATGAACCCAATGTTGAAGTCGGCGGCGGAACAGCTGCAGCTCCTGTATTTAAGGAAATTGTGTCGCAGTCACTGCAGTACATGGGTGTGCCGAAAACGGTCGTTGGTTCAGCGGCGAGCACAAAGGTTACCAAAACTGCAGTAGTACAGCGCTCTACACCGGCGCTGACCGGCAAGTCGGTCAAAGAAGCCAGAGAACTGCTGCTGGATCAGGGTTATGATTTCGAAACAGTCGGCAGCGGAACCAGCGTAGTCAGCCAGTATCCGGAGGCAAACACTTTACTCGCCTCGGGACAGCGGATATATCTGTTAAGCCAGCAGGGTGAACAGGCAGCGATCCCTGATCTTAAGGGACAATCGCTGAGGGATGCGCTGGAGGTGCTTAATTTGCTGAAGGTTAAGATTTCCGTCGAGGGCGAAGGATATGTCACCGAGCAGACGGTATCAACCGAGAACGGCAAGAAGCTGGTGCAGCTGAAGCTTAATCCGCTTAATGAGTACGGCGAAAACATCCCGGTAGCTGCGGCTAAGGACGAGGCAGAGGATACCGGGGATAGCGGAGGTTAATGCCCAGCATATCCGGGTAAAAAGATCTTTACGGATTCCGCTGTACCGCCAGCGGGGCTTGTTCTAACCCCTGTTTGTCCCGAATAGTCATGAAGATAAGAGATCATGTCTATTACGAGGGAAAGCGGGGGAAAGCGGAATGAAGGTTTCGAAGGTTGTAACCCGGCGGAGAATGCTGTGGACACTGCTCGGACTGGCTGTGGTGTTCGGTTCACTGACTGTGCGTCTTGCTTATGTACAGCTTTATCAGGGCGAAAAGCTGAGTGCCAAGGCGGAGGAGTCGTGGCGCCGCAATATTCCTTATACTGCCAAGCGCGGTGAAATATTGGACCGTGAAGGTGTTGCACTGGCTTATAATGTCAGCTCGCCAACGGTTTATGCCGTTCCCGTGCAGGTGAAAGATAAGCAAAAGGCAGCTCAGCAGCTGGCTCCGCTCCTCGGCATGACTGAGGAGAAGCTGGTCACTTTGATGTCCAAACGTGAGTCATCGGTTAAGCTACAGCCCGGCGGCCGCAAAATTACGATGGAGCTTGCCGCGAGCATCCGTGATTTGCAGCTGCCGGGCATCGTTGTGGCTGAGGATAACAAACGTTATTATCCTTATGGCGATCTGGCTGCGCATATTCTCGGGTTTACCGGAATCGATAATCAGGGCATTACTGGTATTGAGAGCATATATGACAAGCTGCTCAGGGGGATCGGGGGAAACGTCTCCTATCTGTCTGATGCGGGCGGACGGCTGATGCCGGGTTCTTCGGAGAAATATTCCGAGCCGCAGGAAGGTCTAAGCCTGCAGCTGACCATCGATAAGCAAATCCAGTCGATTATGGAACGTGAGCTGGATCAGGCTATGGTGAAGTATCAGGCGCAGGGCGCATGGTCCATTGCCATGAACCCGAAGAACGGTGAGATTCTGGCCATGGCCAGCCGGCCGGGGTATGAGCCGGGCTCGTACAAGGAGTACGATGCTGAGGTGTATAACCGCAACCTGCCCATCTGGATGACCTACGAACCGGGTTCCACTTTCAAAATCATTACACTTGCAGCTGCGCTGGAAGAGAATAAGGTTGATCTGCAGAATGAGCAGTTTTTCGATCCTGGCTATGTAGAGGTCGGGGGCGCCAGGCTGCGCTGCTGGAAAAAAGGCGGCCACGGCAGCCAGACCTTCCTTGAAGTGGTTGAGAATTCCTGCAACCCCGGGTTTGTTGCACTGGGGCAGCGGCTCGGCAAGGAGACCCTGTTTCAATACATCCGTAATTTCGGCTTCGGGGCGAAAACGGGCATCGATTTGAACGGGGAAGCGAGCGGTATCCTGTTCAAGCTGTCCCAGGTGGGTCCGGTGGAGCTCGCTACCACTGCTTTCGGCCAGGGTGTCTCGGTTACGCCGATTCAGCAGATTGCCGCTGTATCGGCAGCTATTAACGGCGGCAAGCTGTTCACCCCGCATGTGGCCAAGGCCTGGATCAATCCGGAAACGGGCGAGACGGTATCCGAGGTTGAGCCCAAGGAAGTGCGGCAGGTTATTTCCGAAGAGACATCTAAGAAGGTGCGCGCTGCCCTTGAGAGCGTAGTTGCCAAAGGCACGGGCCGGCCGGCTTTTATTGACGGCTACCGGGTAGGAGGCAAGACAGGGACGGCACAAAAGGTTATTAACGGGCGCTATTCTCCGACAGAGCATATCGTTTCCTTTATCGGGTTTGCCCCTGCAGATGATCCGCAGATTGTAGTATACACAGCAGTTGATAATCCGAAAGGGATACAGTTCGGGGGCGTAGTAGCTGCTCCGATCGTCCAGAATATCCTGGAGGATTCGCTGCATTATCTGAAGGTTCCAGAACGTAAGGATCAGCTTCCCAAAACCTACAAATATGGTGAAACTCCGATTGTTACGGTTCCCGATCTTACAGGGGCGACCGTGCAGGACATTTATGAGGATCTGAATATGAACTTTACGCTCGCCCGCTCAGGTACCGGAGACACGGTTATTAATCAGGCGCCAAAAGCGGGAGCAAGGGTTGAACAAGGTTCAACAATCAGGATTTATATGGGTACTTCAAGTCAATGATAGAGGTAAGGCCAGTCTTCTTATCCGAAATTGCAGAGTGAGGGATTAGTTATGAAATTGAAAGAATTATCTTCCTGTCTTGCGGCATCGCGCTTGCACGGGGACGGGGAAACTGAAATTGCGAATCTTCAGGCAGATTCCCGGAAGGTAAAGCCCGGGGATTTGTTTATCTGCCTGCCTGGTTTTACGGTAGACGGCCACGATTATGCACCGCAGGCGGCAGCCGGCGGTGCAGCAGCATTGGTTGTTGAACGCAAGCTGGATCTGGACCTGCCGCAGCTGATCGTCGATGACTGCCGGTTTGCTATGTCCGTGCTCGGGAATGCCTTCTTCGGGTCGCCAAGCAGCCGGATGAAAATGATCGGTGTGACCGGAACAAACGGCAAAACAACCACCACCTATCTGATTGAGCGGATTATGTCTGATCACGGGCTGAAAACCGGGCTGATCGGCACGATCCAGCTGCAATATGACGGCCAGATCTATCCGGCCTCCGGCACGACGCAGGAGTCGCTTGAGCTGCAGCGTACCCTGAACGATATGGCGCTGAAAGGTGTGGAATGCTGTGTAATGGAAGTATCCTCCCATGCGCTTGAGCAGGGACGGGTAAAGGGCACGGATTACCGCACAGCAATTTTTACAAATTTAACCCAGGATCATCTGGATTATCATCATACGATGGAGGAGTATCGTGCGGCCAAAGGGCTGTTCTTCTCGCGTCTGGGCAACGTGATTTCACCCTGGAAGGAAGAACGCAAATATGCAGTGCTGAATGCCGATGATGAGGCGAGTGTTTATTTTGCCGCACAGACTGCAGCAGAAGTGATTACATACGGCATTGACAACAGCGCCAACGTGAGGGCATCGCAAATTTCGATTACGTCAAAAGGAACCTTTTTCCATGTAGAGACGTTTAAGGGAGAAGCAGACATTTCGCTGCGTATGGTCGGCAAATTCAATGTGTACAATGCGCTGGCTGCCATAACTGCTGCAATGCTCGAAGATATACCGCTGGAGGAGATCAAAGCATCTCTGGAGTCGGTGGCAGGAGTGGCCGGACGGGTAGAGTCGGTTGACGCAGGTCAGGATTTCGCAGTCATTGTGGACTACGCTCATACACCGGATGGACTGGAGAATGTACTGAAAGCCGTTTGCGAGTTCGCCGGCGGCAGGGTGCTGACTGTGTTCGGATGCGGCGGGGACCGGGATAAGACGAAACGCCCGCTTATGGGCAAAATTGCTGCAAAATACAGCGATCATGTGTTTGTCACTTCAGATAACCCGCGGACAGAGGATCCGCTGCTGATTCTGCAGGATATTGAAGCCGGCCTCAGGGAAGACGGGGTTCTGCAGGAGAAGTATGAGATGATTCCGGACCGCCGCGAGGCAATCAGAAATGCTATTGAAATGGCAAGCCCCGGCGATGTAGTATTGATTGCGGGGAAAGGTCATGAGACCTACCAGCTGATCGGCGGAGTGGTTCATGATTTCGATGACCGCCTTGTCGCTAAAGAAGTTATAAGGGGCCGAAGCTATTGATTACAAGAACGCTGCAAAAAATCGCTGACATGTGCGGAGGAGCAACGGGTTCCGCTGCAGATCCGGATTTGGAAATAGCAGGAGTCGTTACTGACTCCCGCAAAATTACATCAGGCTGTCTGTTTGTTCCCCTTACCGGGGACAATTTTGACGGTCATGATTACAGTGCGGCAGCACTAACTGCCGGGGCTGCGGCTACGCTGTGGCAACGGGATAAAGGTGTTGCACCGGAGGGCGCCGTTATTCTGGTTGACGATACCCTTACTGCACTGCAGACGCTGGCTGCTGCTTATTTAAGCGAAACAGGCTGTCAGGTTGTGGCTATAACGGGCAGTAACGGCAAAACGACAACCAAGGATATGGTTACTTCCCTGCTGGAAGGCCAATATAAGGTTCATAAAACCCAGGGGAATTTCAACAATCATATCGGGCTGCCGCTGACGGTGCTCTCCATGAGCGAGGATGCAGAGATTGCCGTACTGGAGATGGGGATGAGCGCGCGGGGGGAAATCGCCCTGCTGGCTTCGCTGGCTGCTCCTGATGTTGCGGTCATTACAAATATAGGTGAATCGCATCTGCTGCAGCTCGGCTCCCGTAAGGAGATTGCCCGGGCCAAGCTGGAAATTGCTGAAGGGCTGAAGCCTGGCGGCCTGCTTATTTATAATGGGGATGAGCCGCTTCTTGCCGAAGTGATGGCCGAGTCTGCCTTCCGTGCGCCGGAAGGGATGCAAACCCTCCGTTTCGGATTCACTGCCGGTAACGATTCTTATCCTACAGGGATGATGACGCATATCGGCGGAATGACGTTTACAACTGCCTACCTGAATGAGGAGCGTGCTTTTACACTGCCGCTTCCGGGCCGTCACAATGTCAGTAATGCACTGGCCGCATTTGCGGTTGCCCGTCATTACGGCATTACCGAGGCGAACATTGAGGAAGGGCTGAAACGGCTCAAGCTGACCGGTATGCGGATCGAAGTGATGCTGACCGCCTCGGGACTGACACTGCTGAATGATGCCTATAACGCCAGTCCGACCTCGATGAAGGCGGCTATTGATGTGCTTCAGTCTATGAAAACAGCCGGCAAACGGATCGCTGTGCTGGGGGACATGCTGGAACTTGGTCCGGAGGAAGCTGATTTTCACCGGGAAATCGGCGAGTATCTGGATCCGGCTTTGACGGATCTGGTCTTTGCCTATGGACCGCTCTCAGCCCTCCTGGCAGAAGCTGCAGTCAAGCAATTTGGGCCTGAGCGGGTGTTTGCCTTTACCGACAAGGCAGAGCTGTCAGCTGCCCTGAACAGCAAAGCCGCCGTTAAAGATATCGTGCTGTTCAAAGCATCCAGAGGCATGCGTCTGGAGGAAACACTGAACAGTCTTAATGATTATTTTAAACAGACATAAATAATGGAGGGGGTGTACCCATGGATTATCAACTTCTGCTGCTGACTAGTGCTGTATCCTTTATCCTTGCGGTCATTGCCGCTCCGCTATTCATTCCGCTGCTGCGCAGAATGAAATTCGGGCAGCAGGTACGGGACGACGGACCGCAATCCCACTTGAAAAAAGCGGGAACGCCGACTATGGGCGGTATTATTATCATGGTGGCGTTTACGCTGTCCTTTTTGAAATTTTCTGTAGTAAATTCGGATTTTTATGTTCTTTTGGTGGCTACGCTCGGCTACGGGCTGATCGGGTTCCTGGATGACTATATTAAAATTGCCTTTAAGCGTTCGCTGGGGCTTACAGCACGCCAAAAGCTGGCCGGCCAGCTTCTGGTAGGCATCGTACTGAGCGTGCTGCTGATCAATGCCGGTCATAATACCGGAATCAGCATTCCCGGCACCGATATCAGCTTTGACTGGGGCGCCTGGTTCTACTATCCGTTCATTATCATCATGATGATGGCAGTCACCAATGCGGTAAACTTTACGGACGGTGTTGACGGACTCTTGTCCGGGGTCAGTGCTATTGCACTTGCCGCTTTTGCCGTTATTGCCATGCAGGCAACCTCGATTGCCGCAGGTGTCTGCGCCGCAGCGATGATTGGTGCCGTACTCGGCTTTCTCGTATTCAATGCCCACCCGGCTAAAGTGTTCATGGGCGACTTCGGTTCCTTCGGGATTGGCGGCGCTATCGGAGCCATTGCCATTGTTACCAAAAGTGAGCTGCTTTTCGTCGTTATCGGCGGCGTGTTTGTAATCGAGATGTTGTCGGTTGTGCTGCAGGTAGCGTCTTTTAAAACCCGCGGCAAGCGTATCTTCCGCATGAGCCCGATTCATCACCACTTTGAACTGGGCGGCTGGTCGGAATGGCGGGTTGTCACTACCTTTTGGGCGGTAGGTCTGGTACTGGCTGCTGTAGGACTAATCTTGAGCAAGGGGTTGTAAGGAATGAAGCATCCAGATGAATACAAAGGCAAACAAGTGGTCGTCCTGGGGCTCGCGAAAAGCGGCGTCCAGGTGGCCAAAGTGCTGCATGAGCGCGGTGCGGTTGTAACGGTCAATGACAAAAAGGAAAGAGATCAAAGTCCCGAAGCTTCCGAACTGGAAACTTTGGGAATTTCTGTTATATGCGGAGGGCATCCGGAAGGGCTGATTCATGAAGGTGTTAGCCTGGTGGTGAAGAATCCGGGAATCCCGTATTCGGTGCCTCCGGTGCAACAGGCACTGGAGCTCGGCATTGAAATTGTCACCGAGGTGGAGGTAGCCTACCGTATCTGCGCAGCGCCGATGATCGGGATTACCGGCTCCAACGGGAAGACAACCACGACTACCTGGGTAGGCAAAATGTTGGACGCCGCCGGAATGAATCCGATTGTTGCCGGCAATATCGGTACCCCGCTTTGCCAGGCCGCGCAAGAGGCCGGTGAGGATAACTGGATGGTTGTGGAGCTAAGCAGCTTCCAGCTGAAAGGAACTGAGACGTTCCGTCCGAAAGTAGGCGCCCTGCTGAACTTAGCCGAGACTCATCTGGACTATCACGGCGGCATGGAGGATTACGTAGCCTCCAAAGCGAAGCTGTTTGCCAACCAGGGTCCGGAAGATACGGCGGTGCTGAACTGGGATGACCCGGTTTGCCGCGAGCTGGTTCCTTACATCAAAGCGAGTATCCTGCCTTTCTCCATGAGTGAGAAGCTGGTCCAGGGGATCTTTGTCCGGCCTTCTTATGTACCGGATACCGAAGATGACCTGGAGCGGGTCATCATCTACCGCGATTACAGCGAGCATGAGACGGAAATTGCCAAGGTCAGCTCGATCGGCCTGCCTGGCCGCTTCAATGTAGAGAATGCGCTGGCAGCCTGCGGCATTGCCATTGCCGCAGGCGCTGATCCTGCGGTGCTGGCCGGGGTTCTGGCTTCATTCCGCGGCGTTGAGCACCGCCTGGAGTATGTCGCAGAGAAAGTGGGGACCGCCTACTATAACAACTCCAAAGCTACCAATTCCAAAGCGACCACAATGGCGCTGGGCTCCTTCAAGCAGCCGCTTGTGCTGATCGCCGGGGGCCTTGACCGCGGCTCCGATTATATGGAGCTGCTGCCTGTCCTCGGCGGACTGAAGGGGATTGTCGTCCTGGGTGAAACCAGGGACAAGCTGGCCAAAGTTGCCGCTATGGCAGGAGTAAAGCATATCATCTCCGTCGATAATGGGGAGAGCGCCGCCGACGTGCTGCAGCAGGCTGTGCGGGAGGCTTCCCTTCTTACGGAACCTGGAGAAGTTGTTCTCCTGTCTCCTGCCTGTGCCAGCTGGGATATGTTTACATCCTATGAGGAGCGCGGGCGTATTTTTAAAGAGGCGGTGCATAACCTTTAAGTAGGGGGGTGGATAAGCCCCTACTACGGATGCAAGAGGTGTGCTCCTGATGAACAAATCGCGTCATGCGCCTGACATCTGGCTGCTGGTTCCGATCCTTGTCCTGCTGGTCATCGGCATGGTAATGGTCTACAGCGCCGGGTCCGTGCTGGGCTTCCGCAATTATGGCGATTCGTTTTATTTTGTCAAAAGACAGCTGCTGTTTGCCGGACTTGGCCTCGTCGCGATGTTCGTAACCGCCAATACGGACTACCTGGTGCTGAAAAAATTTGCCCGGCCGGCCCTGATCCTCTGTTTTATCCTGCTCGTCCTGGTATTAATTCCGGGCATTGGAGTGGTCCGCGGCGGTGCACGGAGCTGGCTGGGGATCAGCAGCTTCGGTATTCAGCCTTCTGAGTTTATGAAGATGGGGATGATTCTGTTCCTGGCCAACTGGCTGGGCAAGGATGATTATGACATCTCCACCTTCACGCGCGGCCTGTTGCCGCCGCTCGCCCTGATCGGCTCGGCGTTCGCGCTGATTATGCTTCAGCCGGACCTTGGCACCGGCACCGTTATGTTCGGTGCGGCTCTGATGATGGTCTTTACAGCGGGCGCCCGGATGAAGCATCTGCTCTCGCTGGGGGCGGTTGGCGTGCTGGGCTTTGCCGGACTGATTGCCGCTGCGCCTTACCGGCTGAAGCGGATTACAGCCTTCCTGGATCCGTGGTCTGATCCGCTTGGCGCGGGATATCAGATCATCCAGTCGCTGTATGCGATCGGTCCCGGCGGCCTCGGCGGTCTCGGGCTCGGAATGAGCCGGCAGAAATACAGCTACGTACCGGAGCCGCAGACTGATTTTATTTTTTCCATTCTTGCTGAGGAGCTGGGCTTCATCGGGGGCATTGCCGTTCTGATCCTGTTCCTGATCCTGATCTGGCGGGGAATGAAGGTAGCTATGAGCCTGCCGGACCGGTTCGGCAGTTATCTGGCTGTAGGTATTGTCAGCATGGTGGCTGTGCAGGTCATTATTAATATTGGCGTGGTTATCGGTCTGATGCCTGTTACTGGCATTACCCTCCCGCTGATCAGCTATGGGGGTTCTTCACTGACCCTGATGCTCACAGCACTCGGCATCTTACTGAATCTATCCCGTTATGCGAGGTGAAAGAAATGCGTATCGTATTAAGCGGCGGAGGCACGGGCGGGCATATTTATCCCGCCGTTGCCGTCGCCAGACAGATTGAAGCGGAAGAGAGCGGATCGGCCTTTCTTTATATCGGCGGCAAACGCGGTCTGGAGAGCAGGCTGGTTCCCCAGGAGAATCTTCCATTTAAAGCTATTGATATTACCGGCTTCCGCCGGAAGATTTCCATGGACAACGTAAAGACAATCATGCGGTTTCTGAAAGGGGTCAAGGCCTCCAAGGAAATGCTGCGCGAGTTCAAACCGGATGTCGTTATCGGCACCGGAGGGTACGTGTGCGGACCTGTTGTTTATGCAGCTTCCCGTCTGGGAATTCCGACGCTGATCCATGAACAGAATGCGATTCCCGGACTGACGAACAAGTTTCTCAGCCGGTATGCCGATACGGTGGCCGTAAGCTTTGAAGGCACAGAACCTGCTTTTCCGGGCAGCAAAAACGTGATCTATACCGGGAATCCCCGTGCTACAACCGTAACTGCTGCCAGCCCGCAGCGCGGTTATGCCTCGTTGGGAATTCCGGAAGGAAGTACAGTGGTGCTTGTGGTGGGAGGCAGCGGCGGGGCCAGGGCGATCAATCAGGCAATGATTGAAATGGTACCATTTGTGGGTAAGGGTAATGGGGTTCATTACGTGTATGTAACAGGTGAGTCTTACTTTGAAGAAACCCGCAAGGCTCTGCGTCAGAAGCTCGGGGGAGAGCCAAGCTGGCTGCATGTGCTCCCTTATGTCCACAATATGCCTGAGGTGCTGGCATGCACCTCGCTGATTGTGAACCGGGCGGGCGCTTCCTTTCTGGCCGAGATTACGGCTTTGGGCATTCCTTCCGTCCTCATTCCGTCCCCTAATGTAACGAACAATCATCAGGAAGCGAATGCAAGACAGCTGGAACGCGAAGGGGCGGCTGTCGTGCTGCTGGAGAAGGATTTGAACGGTAAGGCCCTGTATGAAGCGGTACAGCGGATTATCGGGGCAGAATCACTGCGGAGCAGCATGGCGGAATCTTCCAGACGTCTGGGCAAAAGAGATTCCGCTGCGCTGGTCGTCAGCGAGCTGCGGCGGCTTGCCGCCAAACAGAAAAAGTAAAATGTGAGCTGCTGCCGGCGGCTATAAAGAAAAGGCTGCTGTACCATAGGCGCTTGTTATCCTCCTGCTGTCACACACCCGGGGTTATGAACATAGGATAATCCTATAATCGTGACAATCACCCATGGTCTTCCTGCAAGGCGAGATGCTGAAACGGATATTTTGCTTCCGGGCATTTCACTGATTGTTAAAGGGAAGGCCGGTGGTGGGTGAGCGGTAATCTCGGAGGTGATACATTGGACAAATTGGTGATTGAGGGTGGAAGTCCCCTGTCAGGCACCATACGTATCCATGGAGCAAAAAATGCGGCACTGCCGATCCTGGCGGCAAGCCTGCTGGCCGAAGGAGTTCACTCACTGCATAATGTGCCGAAGCTGCTGGACATCGAGACGATGCTGAATATTTTGGGACGGCTGGGCTGCAGGGCTGTGCATGAGGAAGAGACAGTAACAATGGATACGTCAACCTTAAGCACTTCCCATGTACCGGAGGATTTGATGCGGCAGATGCGTTCTTCCATTTTTCTGATGGGACCCTTATTGGCCAGATTCGGTGAGGTGACGATTTATCAGCCGGGCGGCTGTGCAATCGGGGAACGCAAGATTGACCTTCACCTGCAGGGACTGAAGCTGCTGGGGGCCGAGATTGAGGAGAGCAACGGGAGGATTTCCTGCCGGGCCGGCCGGCTGAAGGGGAGCGACATTCATCTTGATTATCCCAGTGTCGGGGCCACAGAGAATATTATGATGGCGGCGGCAATGGCTGAGGGAACGACTACAATATCGGGTGCGGCCAGAGAGCCGGAAATCCAGGATCTGCAGAATTTCCTGAATGCGATGGGTGCCCAGATTATCGGCGCAGGCACTGATACCATTACAATCCGCGGCGTCGAAAAGCTCTATTCTTGTACGTATGAGGTGATTCCTGACCGGATTGTCGCCGGAACGGTTATGATTGCCGCTGCAGCGACGCGCGGAAGTGTTACACTGACGCATACCAATGCCGGTCATTTATCCTCGCTCATCCACGTGCTGAGGCGTGCAGGTGTTCAAATCACAGTCTGCAATGATATAATTAATGTCAGCTGCATGGGGCGTCCACGTGCGGTAGAACGGATTGTGACTTCACCATACCCCTCTTTTCCAACAGATTTACAGTCTCAGGTGATGGTGCTGCTGTCGCTGGCCGACGGTTTCAGTGTTATCAAAGAGACGGTATTTGAGGGACGCTTCAAGCATGTGGAGGAGATGGCCCGCATGGGGGCGGATATTTCCACCGACCTGAACCGGGCATTTATCCGCGGTGTGCAGCGGCTGTACGGGGCTACGGTGGAGGCAACTGACCTGCGGGCGGGGGCTGCTCTGGTGATCGCCGGTCTCGCTGCCCAGGGAACTACTGTCGTTGAGCAGGCCCACCACATTGACCGCGGATATGACGGCATTGAGCTGCTGTTTCAGAAGCTGGGTGCACGCATCAGCCGCAAAGTACCTGTACCGGGTCCCTTTGATTTGGCCAATTAAAGCTCCCTGTCTCCTTCGGCTTTTGCCCGGGAAGGAGACAGGGCCTTATTACGGAGATATGAGAATGCCTAAAACCCGACTTCCTCGTCTAAAAGAGGACAAGCCTGTTAAAAAAATGAGCCGTAAAATTACGGCTGTCCTGCTGCTGCTGTTTTTGGCGCTGCTGGCCGTTATCTTTTTCCGCTCATCCGTCAGCCGCATCACGGAAATCAATTTTCAGGGTAACAAATATGCATCCAGGGAAGAACTGCTGGAGAGAAGCGGCCTCGTAATCGGCGGACAGTTCTTCGCAGCCTCGGCTGGTTCTGTGGAAGAATCGCTGAAGGGGCTAAAAACCGTCCAGGAGGCCACAGTGGTTAAGAAATTCCCCGGAATTGTTAATGTTACTATTGAAGAGTATCCGGCTGTAGCCTACGAACTGGATCAACAGGGGACCTTAGAGGCCATACTGTCCAGCGGAGCTGCAGTTAAGGTAAATGAGACCGGGATTGCGGTGGAGAAGCCTATTTTGACCGGCTGGAAGGAAGAAGACCCATATAAGACCAAGCTGAGCCAGGCATTAGCGGAGATTCCCAATGAATTGACCAGCGATATCTCCGAGATCGTGCCTTCGCCGACTTTATCCTTTCCGGACCGGATTAAGCTGTACACCCGTTCGCATTTCGAGGTGATTACCGCAATCTCTCTGCTTAAAGATAAGGTAGAATACCTGAATCAGGTAATAGAGACCGAGGAGCCCGGACTAATCAAAATGCTGGAGGCTGATACGTATGTGCCCTTCGTAGCTGATGATGAGGACGCAGGTGACACACAAGAGTAAATAGTCCCTACTAATAATGCGGAAAAAATGCTACAATCGGATTTACGGGCAATAAGGTGTATCCCTCTTTTTTCTGCGGATTTTTTGAAATATATCCGGATATGATTGCTTTTTTCTTATTATCCCATTTGTTTCTTGCAGAGCAGCTGCATATCCCGGACTGTTAAAAGATACTCCCTATTCAAACCCGGTACTCCATATTATCCCATTCAAAAAAATTGTAGAAAAAAGAGGGAAAGGAATAGTGATGTTGAATATGTACAGAGAAGCTTCCCGGCTATGGGAATCGTGTGTTTTTTCAGCATCCTTTTTTATCATGATTATAACAGGAGGTGCCATAGGGCTTGAGCAACAATGACATCATTGTTAGTTTGGACATCGGTACATCCAAAGTGCGGGCAATTATTGGGGAAGTTACTAATGGAACCTTTAATATTATTGGCGTTGGATCTGCTGATTCGGAAGGGATACGCAAGGGTGCGATTGTAGATATTGATCAGACTGTGCAATCGATCAGAAGCGCTGTGGAGCATGCGGAGCAGATGGTCGGTATTCAAATATCCGAGGTCTATGTCGGGATTTCCGGCAATCATATCGGTCTGCAGTCCAGTCATGGCGTCGTAGCCGTCCAGAATGAAGATCGGGAGATTGGCGAAGAGGACATTGATCGCGTCATCAAAGCGGCCGAGGTTATTGCAATGCCGCCAGAGCGAGAAGTCATCGATGTTGTCGCCAAGCAGTATATCGTCGACGGTCTGGAAGGAATTCAGGACCCCCGCGGTATGATCGGAGTCCGCCTTGAGGTTGAGGCGACGATTATAACCGGGGCAAAGACGCCAATACATAATCTGCTTCGTTGTGTAGAGAAATCAGGGCTGAAGGTGAAGGATCTTGTGCTGATGTCTCTTGGAGCCGGCGGATTGGCGCTGTCCAAAGATGAAAAATCGATGGGTGCAGTACTGGTTGATATCGGTGCAGGCTCCACGACAGTAGCCGTATATGAAGAGGGTTCTCTTTGTGCCACTTCCACGATCCCAATCGGCGGAGAATTTGTAACCAATGATATTGCCTATGGACTCCGAACACTTACGGATCAGGCGGAGAAGGTAAAGCTGAAATACGGCTGCGCCTGGATCGATGATGCTGCTTCAGACGTTGTGTTCAAAGTGCTCCGTATCGGCAGCAATGTGGAAAAGGAATTTAACCAGGAGGATCTGGCAGCCATTATCGAGCCGAGAGTCCAGGAAATCTTCCATCTGATCCGCCAGGAAGTTAAGCGGCTGGGTTACAATGAGCTCCCCGGAGGTTATATACTTACGGGTGGTACTGTATCTATGCCGGGCGTCCTGAAGGCGGCCCAGACTGAATTAGCGGCTTCTGTGCGCATTGCTGTTCCTGACTATATCGGAGTCCGCGACCCGGGTTTTACCGGCGGTGTGGGCATTCTGCATAATGTCGTCCGCCGTTTCCGCGTACGCAGCAATACGGGCGGAAGCGCGAATAAGAAGACGGTCAACCGAAGCAAGCAAAGCGCTGCTCCAAGCCAGGAGATGGATAAGAAGCCGGGTCTGATGGAGCGTATAAAAAATATGTTCAGCGAGTTCATATAAGAGTAAGTCCAGATATACTTGGACCGGCCATCCAAGCACTACTCAAGGGGGAGATGGAATCAATATGTTGGAATTTGATTTTGAAATGGAGAGCTTGGCGCAAATAAAGGTCATCGGCGTAGGCGGCGGCGGAAGCAATGCTGTCAACCGGATGATTGAAAATGGCGTTCAGGGTGTTGAGTTCATCACGGTTAATACAGATGCCCAAGCGCTGCATATGGCCAAATCGGAGCATAAACTGCAAATCGGGGACAAGCTTACCCGGGGTCTTGGCGCAGGTGCCAATCCTGAAGTAGGCAAGAAAGCGGCCGAGGAGTCCCGCGATCTGATTTCAAATACGCTTAAGGGTGCAGATATGGTCTTCGTCACCGCAGGAATGGGCGGCGGTACAGGTACCGGCGCAGCACCTGTGATTGCCGAAATCGCCAGAGAATGCGGAGCCCTGACAGTGGGGGTTGTAACCCGTCCGTTTACGTTTGAAGGCAGAAAGCGTGCTAATCAGGCAGAACTCGGAATCGAAGCACTTAAGGAAAAGGTCGATACGCTGATTGTTATTCCAAATGACCGGCTCCTGGAAATTGTAGACAAGAAAACGCCGATGCTGGAGGCATTCCGTGAAGCGGATAACGTGCTCCGTCAGGCTGTACAAGGTATTTCTGACCTTATTCAGGTTCCCGGCCTGATTAACCTTGACTTTGCTGATGTGAAGACAATCATGACAGAACGTGGTTCTGCACTAATGGGGATCGGTATCGCCACCGGTGAGAACCGTGCTTCTGAAGCAGCCCGCAAAGCGATTATGAGCCCGCTGCTTGAGACTTCAATCGAAGGTGCGCGCGGTGTAATTATGAATATTACAGGCGGGTCCAACCTCTCATTGTATGAGGTGAATGAAGCGGCTGAGATTGTTACCGCTGCTTCCGATCCTGAAGTTAATATGATTTTTGGTGCCATCATTGAGGAAAGCATGAAGGACGAAATCAAGGTCACGGTTATCGCTACCGGCTTCGAACATAAGCCATCACCGGTTAATCAGACCCGCCGTCCGGCTGTCAGCAGTGAACCTGCTGCACCAGACAAAAGCAGCAGCAGTAACCTGCGCCCGTTCGGTAATCAGACGGCTTCTGACCAGCTTGACATACCGACATTCCTGCGCAACCGTACACGCGGTAATAACGACTAGATCATCTAATTACTTTACGGAAGCACCGTATCCCCTGGCCGGAAGGCCGGGAAGGATGCGGTGTTTTTTTGTCTTTTAGCTGATATAATACGGATAACGGGAGCGGATGAACAAATGGAGCTGCTTGACCCCCGGGTGGACTTTGTATTCAAAAGGATTTTTGCCAGTGAAAGCAATAAGGATGTTCTGCAGGCTTTTTTGAACCGTGTCCTGCAGGATGCGGGCACACCGCCGCTTGAAGAAGTTGTGCTGCTGAATCCTTACACGGATAAAGAGGATCCGCAGGACAAGCAGTCCATCTTTGATATCTGGGCTAGGACGGTTGACGGCAGGCTGATTAATATTGAAATGCAGCTGTTCAACCAGTACGATATGGAAAAGCGGACACTATACTACTGGAGTAAACGTTATTCCAGCCAGCTGCAGACCGGCGGCCGGTATATAGAGCTCAAGAAATGTATAACCATTAATATATTAAATTATAATGTGCTGCCTAATGAATACACCCATAGTGTATTTCATCTGCGGGAGGACAGCAGCGGTGCGCCGCTTATTGATGATATAGAAATTCATTTTCTGGAATTGCCGAAGCTGAAGAAGGCTGCTGTTCCCGGCGAGAAAGGGCTGGTCAACTGGCTGCTGTTTTTAAAGGGGAACGACACTGATAATTGGGAGGTACTGAAGATGAATGAACCGGCACTGCAAAAAGCAATGGAAACGCTGGAATACCTGAGTCAGAATCCCGAAGCCCGGCGCAGATATGAAGACCGTCAGAAGTTCCTGCACGATGAGGCCTCGCAAAGGGATGGTGCGCAAAGGGAAGGCTTTGCCAAGGGGCTGGAAGAAGGCAAAGAAGCAGGCATTAAAAAGGGACTGGAAGAAGGAATGAAAGAAGGAATGAAAGAAGGAATGAAAGAAGGAATGAAAGAAGGGCTGCAAGCAGGTATGAGGGAAGCCAAGCTGGAGATTGCAAAAAATCTGCTCCAGATGGGAATGGATTTACAGGCCATTAAGGCCGCCACGGGACTGACGGAGGAAGAAATAAAGTCATTAATTTGAATATCAGCGTATATGAACCAGCCTTCCGGGCTGTTTTTTTTCTGCGTTGATTTTCCCACCCCCGCCTATAACTCGACAAAAAAACCGCCTGAGCGCCCCCCATGTTTAGACAGACTTTGAAAGCGGGAGTTTCTATACTAATCTTATCGTCCAAAAAGAGAGCCTGCTTCCATCCTGGAAGACAGCAGCTCTTAGGCAGGTGAGAATACTGGTAGTTTATATTGATCTGATTTTCGCCGCCAATCTGCTGATCGACGGAGTGCTCATATGGCTGACCGCCTGGCTGGTAAAGATTAAGGTCTCCTGGTGGAGGCTGGGGCTCTCTGCTCTGGTCGGCGCATTGTATGTCGTGATGATGTTTGTGCCGGAGCTTTCCTTTCTCTACACCTTTCTGATCAAGTTCGGATTGTCGGTGATGATGCTGCTGATTGCCTTTAGATACAAGAGCCTGCAGGGATATTTACGCGCGCTGGGATCTTTCTATGTCATTAACTTCGCGGCGGCCGGCGGTATTCTCGGCATTCACTATCTGCTGCAGAGCTCAGGGGACATCTGGAACGGCATTCTGTTTACCAGTACCGGAGGCCAAGCCCACCGGCTGAAAATCGGATTCTGGTTCGTGCTCGCAGTGCTTCCTGTCGTCCTGCTGCTGTTTAAGCTAATCCATTCTTCGCGGATACGCAGAGAACAGCTGGAATCCTACATCGGTGAGGTAACAGTGGAAATTGAGGGCGTAAGCGTTGTCTGTCCCGGACTGCTGGATACAGGCAACCGGCTGAATGATCCTCTGACCCGCATTCCGGTTATGGTGATGGAAGCATCGCTATGGGAGGGTCATTTGCCGGCCGCCTGGAAAGGGAAGCTGACACAAATGGGCGCGGACCAGCTTTTACTGGAAACGGACGGGCAGTCTTTTGCATGGCAGGACCGGATGCGGCTTGTACCTTACAGGGGCATTAACCGCGGGGCAGCCTTTATGCTCGCTATGAAGCCGGATCTGGTGAAGATAAAGCTTGGTGAGGAAATCTTCTGCAGCAAAAGAGTGCTCATCGGGCTGGATGGCGGGACACTGTCGGGAGACGGCGCGTACCGGGCGGTCATACATCCTGACCTGACCCAAAGAGAGCACGCGGCTGAAGCTGCAGTGCCTTGTTGATTTTACCCCACGAGGATGGCTGAGGTCGTCCGGGGTAACTGTGCACTTCTTGGAGGAGGAACAATAATGGTTAAATGGAAGCTTGCGCTGCAGCTGCAGTACTATCGGATGCTGTTTCTGCTGGGGCTGAAAAGCCAGGAAATTTATTATATCGGGGGAAGCGAGGCGCTGCCTCCGCCTTTGACAAGGGAAGAAGAGGAGTACCTCCTGCAGCGGCTGTCTACAGGTGACGCGGCGGTGAGGGCCATGCTGATTGAACGCAATCTGCGGCTGGTAGTGTACATTGCCCGCAAATTCGAAAATACAGGCATCAACATTGAGGATCTGGTCTCCATTGGCGCCATAGGGCTGATCAAGGCTGTGAACACCTTTGATCCGGACAAGAAAATCAAGCTTGCCACCTATGCCTCACGCTGTATTGAGAATGAGATCCTGATGTATCTGCGCCGTAACAGCAAGACACGCAGTGAGGTGTCTTTTGATGAGCCGCTGAATATCGACTGGGATGGTAATGAGCTGCTGCTGTCGGATGTGCTGGGGACGGAAAATGACACGATTTACCGCAATATTGAGGAGCAGGTGGACCGCAAGCTGCTGCAGAAGGCGCTGGAAAAGCTGAGCGAGCGGGAACGGCTGATTATGGAGCTGCGGTTTGGGCTGCGCGGTGGTGAGGAGAAGACCCAAAAGGATGTTGCCGACCTGCTGGGAATCTCGCAATCTTATATCTCGCGGCTGGAAAAGAGAATTATCAAGCGGCTACGCAAGGAATTCAACAAGATGGTGTGAGCAAAAAACCAAGGAATAAAATGCCGGGCCGGGGAGATAATGTACAGTAATGTTTCTCCTTGGGAGGTAAATCATCATGACCCGAAATAAAGTCGAGATTTGCGGTGTGGATACTTCCAAGCTGCCCGTTCTGACGAACGTGGAAATGCGGGAGCTGTTCACTTCGCTACAGCAGCAGGGCGAGCGATCCGCCAGAGAGAAATTAGTAAATGGTAACCTTAGACTCGTTCTTAGCGTTATTCAGAGGTTCAACAACCGGGGAGAGTTCGTGGACGATCTGTTCCAGGTAGGCTGCATCGGTCTGATGAAAGCCATCGATAATTTTGATTTATCGCAAAATGTGAAGTTCTCCACCTATGCGGTACCGATGATTATCGGTGAAATCCGCAGGTATCTCAGGGACAACAATCCGATCAGGGTCTCGCGTTCGCTGCGGGATATTGCCTACAAAGCGCTTCAGGTCCGTGACAGCCTGACCAACCAGAATTCGCGGGAGCCGACGATCTTTGAAATCTCCCAGGCGCTGGGCGTACCGAAAGAGGATGTTGTATTCGCACTGGATGCTATCCAGGACCCGGTTTCTTTGTTCGAGCCGATCTATCATGACGGCGGAGATCCGATTTATGTTATGGATCAGATCAGTGACGACAAGAACAAGGATGTCTCATGGATCGAGGAAATTGCCCTGCGTGAAGCTATGCGGAAGCTGGGCCAGCGGGAGAAACGGATCTTGTCCATGCGCTTCTTCGAAGGCAAAACCCAGATGGAAGTGGCGGATGAAATCGGTATTTCACAGGCCCAGGTATCACGGCTTGAGAAGTCGGCCATCCAGCAGATGCAGAAGCATGTAAAGTCTTAAAGCTGACGATAAAAAAACAGGGGTATCCGCATAAGGCGTGTTCAAGCCGGTGGATACCCTTTTGTAATGCGGCACAGCATCTTCCGCAATTCATTCTGCATGTTGCCAAGCCTGAAGGACATATACTCAGCTATAGGTCTGATTGTACAGGAGTGGTGGGATGAACGAGGATTCCTTTAATTCAGGCAAAAAAATGAAAATCTCTGATTTCCAGACGAAGGATGTCATCAATATTGTGGATGGAAAACGGCTGGGACAGATCAGCGATCTCGAGCTGGACCTGCGCCGGGGTGTGATTGATGCAGTCATTGTTCCCGGCTACAGCCGCTTTATGGGGCTGTTTGGAGGCGGGACCGACCTGATTATCCCATGGCGGAATATCGTCAAGATTGGTGCGGATGTTGTGCTTGTCAAAATTGAAGAGGCCAGGATGCCGCAGGGTCAGGATGAGCGTGAAACGATGTACCTGGAGCGGGGGGACCGCAGTGAACGGCGCACTTATTAATGAGGTGCGTCTTTTTTATCTCTTTGTGGTAAAGAGCTTGGGAAAGGATGCTTCCGTACCAGGCGCTCAAGCAGGCCTCGTAGACCTGGCCTCATATTGTAGGGTACACTTAAGCGGAGGTGAGAGAATGGAACCGTTTATTCAAACTAAGGGGCTGCCTGTGCGGCTGCAGCTGGAGCCCTGGCAGGAGTATACAGAGATTACTGCCGGGTTTACAGGAAGACAGGGCGGAGCCGGGAAGGCGCCGTATGACAGCTTTAACTGTGCTTTTCATGTTGGTGACGATCCGGAAGATGTGCTCAGCAACCGGCGGCTGCTTGCGGAGAGTCTGGGCTTTAGCCTGGAGGACTGGACCTGTGGGGAGCAGACCCACGGAAAACATATAGCGGTCGTGACGGCAGCCGGCCGCGGGCGCGGCAGCCGGGACAGGGCTTCAGCGTTCCAGTCTACGGACGGACTGCTGACCAATGTACCGGGTGTGCTGCTTACTTCCTTTTATGCGGATTGTGTGCCGCTGTACTTTTATGATCCTGTACAGCGGGCGGCAGGCCTGGCACATGCAGGCTGGAAGGGGACCGTGGCGGAAATTGCCGGGGCAATGGTAGAACAAATGGCTGAATCCTATGGGAGCCGTCCCGGGGATATTTTAGCTGCTATAGGCCCGTCAATCGGTGATTGCTGCTATGAGGTCGATGACTTCGTGATGAATCCTGTCCGTGCGCTGGAAGATACGCTGCCTGAGCCGGCTTCAGCGGAGGCTGCACCGCTATTGTACAGCTTATCGCAGAGTGCTAAGGACAAAAGGATGCTGAACTTGAAAGAAATGAACCGACGCATTATGATTAAAGCAGGAATTTTGCCGACTCATATCGAATGTACAACATGGTGTACAAGCTGTAATCCCGATGTGTTCTTTTCATACCGTAAGGAACAGGGAGTAACAGGAAGAATGACGAGCTGGATCGGAATAAAGGAGAGTTGAAGTTGGCTGTGTTGACACTGCAGGAAAGAATCGCCGCTGTAGAAGAACGTGTGGCACGGGCCTGCGCGGCAAGCGGCCGGGATGTAAATGACGTCAAGGTAATCGCAGTGACGAAATATGTATCGCTGAAGACGGTGGCGGAAGTTTTGGAGGCAGGTCTTGAGGATATTGCCGAGAGCCGCTGGCAGAATGCAGAGCATAAGTGGAATGTACTGGGAGACAAAGGGACCTGGCACTTCATCGGTCATCTGCAGACCAATAAGGTTAAAGACGTTATCGGCAAATTTGAATATATACATTCGTTGGACCGGTTATCATTGGCACAGGAACTACAGAAGAAAGCCGATGCCGCCGGTATTGATGTAAAGGTATTTCTCCAGGTGAATATTTCCGGAGAAGATTCGAAGTTTGGACTGCCGCCGGAAGCTGTGCCGGAATTCCTGCGGCAAATTGCCCCGCTGCAGCGGATCAAGGTAATCGGATTGATGACAATGGCACCGCATGAGGAGGATCCGGAGCTTACACGTCCGGTATTCCGCGGACTGCGCCAGCTGCGTGATGAGCTGAATCTGCTGGCTTTGACACCTGAGCCTATACAAGAGCTGTCGATGGGAATGTCGAATGATTTTGAAGTGGCGATAGAGGAAGGAGCCACCTGGGTGCGCCTGGGTACGGTATTAGTAGGTCACGAGGAGGGAGCTTGATGCGCGTGATGAACCGGTTTATGAATTTTTTGGGCTTGCAGGAGGAAGAGGAAGTTGTGGAACGGGAGCAGATTGCCCGTGATGAGGAAGAGTACGAACCGGCCCCTGTAGAAACCCGCAAAAATCAGCGGGCGAATGTCGTCAGTATCCATTCACAAAAAAATGTGAAGGTCGTACTGTATGAGCCCCGTTCTTATGAGGAAGCACAGGAAATTGCCGATCATCTGCGTTCGCACCGCACCGTTGTAATCAATCTGCAGCGTGTGCGCAATGACCAGGCGATGCGGATTATCGATTTTCTTAGCGGAACTGTTTATGCCCTGGGTGGAGGAATATCCAAGATTGGGGGCAATATATTTATGTGCACACCGGATACCGTTGAAATTCAAGGCTCCATAACGGAAATTCTGGGAGACGATCAAGATTACAATAAAATGAGGTGAACAGGCTTTGAACGAAATATCTTCCATTATTAACATTCTATTTCAGATTTACTATTTCATGATTATTATATACATTCTCATGTCCTGGTTGCCGAATCTTCGGGAAAATTTCATCGGCGAACTGCTCGGCAAGCTTGTTGAACCTTATTTGAGCCCGTTCCGGCGGATCATTCCCCCGTTGTTCGGGACGCTGGATATTTCCCCGATTGTTGCATTGTTCGTGCTGCGTTTTGCTGTTGTCGGACTTCACTCCATCGTGGCAATGATTTTCGGCTAAAATGATGAGAAATGAAGTTTACGGGCATTTTCATCCTGATGAACGGCAATTTGTGGATAAAGCCTGGGAATGGGTCAGCCATGCCGGAGAATATCATGAGATGAAGCTGACAGAGTTTCTGGACCCCCGGCAGGGCTATATTCTGCAGACACTGGTGAACCGCCATCCTGATGTGGAAGTGCGCTGGGAAGGCGGATCTGAAGATGCTGAACGGAAGCGGGCGCTGGTTGCTCCCGATTACCGTGATCTAACGGATGAAGACATGGAGCTGAAGGTTCTCAGCATTTCCTCCGGAGAGCAGAAGTTTCTAACCCTGGAGCATGGCGACTACATGGGGGCTATTCTGGGACTTGGGATCAAAAGAGGCAAGATCGGTGATATTCATGTGCTGGAGGACGGATGTCATGTTGTCGTAGCCTCGGACATCGCTGATTACCTGTCCATGAATCTGACCGGTGTGCACCGGGTTAATGTTTCGACAGAGATTCTGCCCGTTTCCGGCTTACGCACAATGGCGGCCAAGCTGGAAACGGTGGAGCTTACGGTCGCTTCTTTACGGCTTGATGGAATTGCTGCGGATGTGACCCGGCTTAGCCGGAGCAAAATATTGGTTCCGATTAAAGCCGGGCGCGTCCGGGTCAACTGGAAAGTAGAGGAAGATCCTTCCTGTGGATTGAAAGACGGGGATATGGTGTCTATTCAGGGATTTGGCCGGTTTAAGGTTCTGGAGGTTGGCAGTCTGACCAAAAAAGGCCGTTACCGGGTCCGGGTCGGTAAATTTGTCTGAGCGTCCAGCAGGAATCTGCAGGCGCTTGTCGAAATTCATTATCCTCAGGGGATGCAAATGTTTTGAAAGTCGGACGCCATTATTTGTAACCAAGGCGCTCCTAGAGCTTCATCCGGAATGGGATTCTGGCAGGAGAACCGGCTGCCTCCTTCAAACGGGACGAAGCATTCGATTCTTTTTGCAGTTTAGTCTTTCTTCTGCGTCATCGGGACACAATAACGTCCAGAGTCGCACAAGGTCCGAAATTTCTAGGAGGTGCACAGCATGCCATTAACGCCACTCGATATACATAACAAGGAGTTCTCCCGGAGACTCCGTGGTTATGATGAAGATGAGGTCAATGAATTCCTTGATCAGGTTATCAAGGATTACGAAAGCGTCATTCGCGAAAATAAAGAATTGCAGAACCAGCTTCTGTCCATTCAGGATCGTCTCGATCATTTTGTGAACATTGAGGAAAGCTTATCCAAAACGATTATTGTCGCCCAGGAAGCAGCCGATGATGTAAAGAACAATTCCAAGAAGGAATCCCAGCTGATTATCAAGGAAGCCGAGAAAAACGCTGACCGGATCATCAATGAGGCCTTGTCCAAGTCCCGCAAGATTTCGATTGAAACCGAAGAGCTGCGCAAGCAGGCTTCCATCTACCGCACCCGGTTCCGGACGCTGGTGGAAGCGCAGCTGGAACTGCTCTCCCAGGATGACTGGAGCGCGCTTGAGGGCCGTGAGACCAGCGACAACCTACTCTGATCAGGACTGCCGGCGTTAAGATGAGCCAGTATGCATGGAATGATAAGATGACTAGACGTTTGCGGTGTTGACATTTTTTCTTAAAACGTCTATAACTAGAACATATCTGTGTAAAGTTTATATGTATTCGATGACGGGACCAAGTACGATAAGGTTATGTTCTCCAGAGAGCCGGCGGTGCTGCGAGCCGGTTGTTCAAGCCTTAACGGAAGATCTTCCCCTAGAAGCTGAGCCGAAGCGATTTAATCGTGCGTAGGTTTATGCCGTCTGCCGGACGTTATCCCGGACCCGCATAGCAGTATTTGTGCGGAACTGAGATTGTGCTGCATTCACTCCCCCTAAGGAAGTGCGTCAGGCACAGAATTAGGGTGGTATCGCGAGCGTCGTCTCGCCCCTTTGGGGGCGGGGGGACGCTTGTTTGTCGTTGCGGGACGCGATCCCCCTAAATCCCCCTTCCGAAGGGGGACCCCAAGGGCTGGCCGCCCTCTGGACACCCGCAACAAGGGCTCCGAGTGTGGAGTTTACGGTGGCAGACGGGAAGGATTATTGCGGCGGGGGAGCGGCCCTTCTTAGGCTCCCCTGGCGGGGACGCCTGCGGGGCCTTGCCCTTAGGGATTGCGGCGGCTGCGCCCCGCCGCCCAAGGCGACCCGCCCAGCGCTGCCCTACGGGATCGCGGGGCGGGTGCCCCAACAAGAGCAAGGGCACAAGCAAGCGGCGGCTGCGCCCCGCCGCCAAGGCGACCCGCCCAGCGCTGCCCTACGGGATCGCGGGGCGGGTGCCCCTACAAGAGCAAAGGCACAAGCAAGCGGCGGCTGCGCCCCGCCGCCCAAGGCGACCCGCCCAGCGCTGCCCTACGGGATCGCGGGGCGGGTGCCCCTACAAGAGCAAAGGCACAAGCAAGCGGCGGCTGCGCCCCGCCGCCCAAGGCGACCCGCCCGGCGCTGCCCTACGGGATCGCGGGGCGGGTGCCCCTACAAGAGCAAAGGCACAAGCAAGCGGCGCGACTAGCGTGCCTGAGGTAGAGCGGGCCGCTTGCGGCGGTAAGCGGGGCTTACAACCAAATTAACAACCATACCGGCTCTGTCCCGGAACTAGACAACTTTCCGGGTGTCCAGAGGGCCGGGGCCCTCGGGGTCCCCCTTGGCTAAGGGGGATTTAGGGGGATCGAAAAAGCTGTTGAAACTGGGTTTCAGATTACACCATTGAAAGGATTGACCCTCAAATGCAAAAAGTAGACGTCAAAGAAAAGGCGCGGGCGAGAGATGTCCGCATCTTGAAGAAATGGAGCGACGAGGATACGTTCCGCAAATCGATGGAGAACCGGGCGGGCCGCCCGAACTATGTGTTCTATGAAGGACCGCCGACAGCGAACGGAGTGCCGCATATCGGGCACGTGCTGGGCCGCGTTATCAAGGACTTCATCGGCCGTTACCAGACAATGAAGGGCTTCCGCGTCGTGCGTAAAGCAGGCTGGGATACCCACGGCCTGCCGGTTGAGCTCGGCGTACAGAAGAAGCTCGGCATCTCCGGCAAGCAGGAGATCGAAGAGTACGGCATTGAGAAATTCATCAAGGAATGTAAGGACAGTGTCTTCGGCTACGAGAAGCAGTGGCGTGAATTTACGGAAGCGATCGGGTACTGGACTGACCTGGATAATCCGTATGTAACACTGGATAACACGTACATCGAGAGCGTGTGGAACATCCTGGCGACTGTTCATGACAAAGGCCTGATGTACCGCGGACACCGCGTCAGCCCGTATTGCCCTAGCTGTCAGACGACGCTGAGCTCCCATGAGGTGGCGCAGGGTTACAAGACCGTTAAGGATCTGAGTGCTACAGCCAAGTTCAAGCTCGAAGGCAGTGGAGATTATGTGCTGGCCTGGACGACTACACCTTGGACGCTTCCGGCGCATATGGCGCTGGCTATGAACCCTGAGATGGAATATGTACGTGCAGAGCAGGAAGACGGTGTGTATATCCTGGCGAAGAACCTGGTGGATGAAGTGCTGAAGGGCGAATACACGATCCTGTCCACTCACACAGGTGCGGACTTTATCGGCCAGAGCTATACTCCGCCGTTCAGCTACATCAAGGCTGAGAAGCACAATGTAATCGTAGGCGCATCCTTTGTTACGAATTCAAGCGGTACAGGGATCGTACACATGGCTCCTGCGCATGGTGAGGATGACTACAAGAGCTGCCGCGAGAACGGTATCAGCTTCGTGAATGTAGTAGACACTTCCGGTAAGTATACCGCTGTGGTGAGTGATTTTGCCGGTCGGTTCGTGAAGGATGTTGATCTGGATATCATCAAGGTGCTGTCCGAAAAAGGACTGCTCTACAATAAAGAAAAATACGAGCACAGCTATCCGTTCTGCTGGCGCTGCGATACACCGCTGCTCTATTATGCAACAGACAGCTGGTTCATTCAGACAACAGCGATCAAGGATCAGCTGATCGCTAACAATAACACGGTAGACTGGTACCCTGACCATGTGCGTGAAGGCCGCTTCGGCAAGTTCCTGGAAGAGCTGGTTGACTGGAACATCAGCCGTAACCGCTACTGGGGAACTCCGCTGAACGTGTGGGTCTGTCAGGATACGGGCAAGGAATTTGCGCCGCACAGCATCGCGGAGCTGCGTTCAATGGCCATCGGCGAGGTGCCTGAGGACATAGAGCTGCATAAGCCTTATGTGGATAACATCCAGCTGCGCAGCCCGTTCAGTGAAGGCGGCGTGATGGTACGCACACCGGAAGTAATTGACGTATGGTTCGACAGCGGCTCGATGCCGTTCGCCCAGAGCCACTATCCGTTCGAAAATAATGAGACCTTTGAAGACCAGTATCCGGCGGATATGATCTGTGAAGGGATCGACCAGACGCGCGGCTGGTTCTACAGCCTGCTGGCGGTATCGACGCTGTTCAAGGGCAAAGCGCCTTACAAGGCAGTTATCGCTCACGGCCACATCTTCGACGAGAACGGCCAAAAAATGTCCAAATCCAAAGGCAACGTAATCGACCCGTGGGAAATCATGAACGAATACGGTACTGACGCGTTCCGCTGGGCGATCCTGTCCGACAGTGCGCCTTGGAATAACAAACGCTTTTCGCGGGGCCTGGTCGGTGAGACCAAATCCAAGGTAGTGGATACGCTTGTTAATACGCATGCGTTCCTGACGCTGTATGCCGGCATCGACGGCTATGATCCTGCGGAGCATCCGTTCAAGGTATCCGGGCACAAGCTGGACCGCTGGATTCTTTCCCGCCTGAACAGCCTGATCCTGCTCGTGGATAAAGGCCTGGCCGTTAACGATTTTGTTAACACGTCCAAAGCGGTTGAGAACTTCGTCGATGAGCTGAGCAACTGGTACATCCGCCGTTCCCGTGACCGTTTCTGGGGCAGCGGACTGGGCGAAGAGAAGCTGGATGCTTACCGCACCCTGACTCACGTTCTGCTCAAGACAGCTACGCTGATGGCTCCGTTCACACCGATGCTGTCCGAGGATATCTTTACGAACCTGGGCGGCGGGGAAAGCGTGCATCTGGCTGACTATCCAAAAGCGGACGAAAGCCTGATCGACCTTGAGCTGGAACGCGATATGGAAAGCGCCAGAGGCATTGTCGAGCTGGCCCGCAACGTGCGTAACGAGACCGGGATCAAGAACCGCCAGCCGCTGTCCGAGCTGATCGTGTCGCTGGACCGTGACTTTGATATCGCCGACTACGAAGAGATCATCAAGGATGAGATCAATGTAAAATCTATTGTCCTGGAGAACAGCGACAGCGGCTTTGTTGACTTCACCCTGAAGCTGAACCTCAAAGTAGCCGGTAAAAAATACGGCAAAAACGTCGGCTTCATCCAAGGCTTCCTGAAAGGCATGGATAGCGATGCTACCCGCAAAGTGGTTACTGATGGTGTTGTAAATGTTGTTTCACCGGAAGGCGAAGAGCTGCAGATTACAGCGGAAGAGCTGCTGGTTGAGAAGCAGGCCAAATCCGGCTTTGCTGCAGCTTCCGGCTACGGTCTGACTGTAGCGCTGAACACCGAGATCACGCCTGAGCTGGAGCAGGAGGGCTGGGTGCGTGAGATCATCCGTGCGGTGCAGGATTACCGCAAACGCCTGGATCTTGCGATCGAGAAGCGAATCGACCTGACCCTGCAGCTGGACGAGGAGCTGAAAGCGGCAGTAACTGCTTTTGAGCATGTGCTGCGTGACAACGTACTGGTTGCTGAGCTTGCTTTTGACGGTGACCATAGCTTCGAAACCGTGGATGTCAGCGGTAAAACAATCGGCATTTTTATCAAAGGCTAAGCCCCCCGGCAGCAGGTGCATTACCTGTCCCGAATTGGCATATACTAGCGGCATAAGAAGAAAAGTCCAGATAGCCCTGACTTCAGGGACATGTACTTTCTTGGGTATGCGCCGCATGAGCAGTCCGTGTCCCTGGAGAGCTTTTCTCCGGGGGGGCGGGCTTTTTATGTGAATATAAGAATTTATATGTTGTACGCTATCAATAATCCTTATATTTCTCGCAGAAACGGTTACCGCCTTCTCTGAAGGACGGCATAGCCGTTTCTACTTGTCAGGGAATGCAGTTATGCTGGGTAAGGGAGCTGGTAAGGTTGAAGGACAGGCATGAGGAGAGCAGGCAATCTGTACAAGGCGGGAGAATCACGGTTAAGACAACCGGGGATGGCGGCGGAACGTCCGGGCAGAACCCGCAGGAGACGGGACGGGAGCATTCTGGAGCAGGACAGGGACAGGAACCCGCCATTAGCCCGGAGGAAAAGCTGAATGCCGTCTACCGGCTGACAACCGGACTGGCCCAGCAGATGGAGAAGGCGCGGATTGCCGAGTATACCGAGCTGCTGCACTCCCCGTTCCGCCTGATCTGGCTGAATGTTTTATCGGGGACGGCACGCGGGGTGGGGATTGCGCTTGGGTTCACCTTTTTTGCAGCGACAATCATTTATGTTCTGCAGGTGCTGGGTGCGCTTAATCTGCCGATTATCGGGGATTACATCGCTGATATTGTGCGGATCGTGCAGCATCAGCTGGAGCTGAAGACGTTTTAGCATGCTTTCAAAATAGAAAAAGGAGCAGCCGCAGCTACTCCTTTGATCTTTTTCCGTTCGGGTCAAGCAGGTAATCGCCTTCCTCTGTGTCCATGTAGTGACGGTAGCTGTTGCCCTTGATGATGGTCAGATGATTGCCGGCGATGTCGGTTGCAACAAAGTTCTCCCACGGCTCGACGAAGCCCTCGGTTTCGTCCGCCTCAATCTCCATGTCATTATAGGAGCGGATTTCATTATCTTCGGCCATGGCCGGAGAGTTCGAGCTGCCCCAGCTTTCAACAATCTGCCAGGCATCTTCGCCGTCGAACCCGTTCTGTTCTTCGCGTTCATCCAGGCTTGTCCGCCCGAATGGCGGAGACAGGAACTCTTCCTCCGCAGGCCGGGTAAAAGGCGAGAACTGGCGCGGGTTATGCTCTTTGCAGAACCGGGTCGAGGGAACAACGGACAGCCGTTCATACGGGATATCCCCGCCGCAGACAGCACAGCTCCCGTAACTGCCTTCTTCCATTGCGCCCAGGGCATCATCAATTTCCTCCAGCTCATGTTCATCCCGCTCTACAAGCGAGATATCCATTGAGCGGTGGTACAGCTCTGTTGCCGCATCACCGGGATGATTGTCGATAACGGACAGCTCGCCGGTATGATCACGCAGCGACTCCTGCAGTCCGTAGTGCTCATTATTTTGCAGACGGTGGCTTATGTCCTCCTGCTGCTGAAGCAGTTCCTGGTGCAGGTGGGCCAGCTGCTCTGATGTCAGGTGACTCATGGGACTTTTGCTCCTCTCAATTGCTTTTATCGAAACCCTTCCTTCAAGGATAGCTTGACCGGAGAGGCGCCATTTTACCGCTGGAAAATGTTTTTAGCCTGGTGCAGATTGCCTAAGCCATTAATAGACGGGTTCTTGAGGCCTGTGCTACAATATACAAGTCTTTATTCAGTATTCGTACCGCTGCTGCGGGAAAAATAAGAACGGAGTGACAACTTCTGTGGTGTACTTTCTGATTGCGCTAATTGTGTTTTTGATTGACCAGGGTACCAAATATGTGATTGCTACCCGGCTGGAGCTCGGTGAGCAGATTCCGGTTATTAATGATTTCTTCATTATTACCTCACACCGCAATCGTGGAGCCGCTTTCGGCATTCTTCAGGGTCAGCAGTGGTTCTTTATTCTAATTACAACTGTTGTTGTGATCGGCATCATCTGGTACCTGAACAAAGCCCGGAAGACCCGCAAGCTGCTGCCTACAGCGCTGGCATTGGTGCTTGGCGGAGCAATCGGCAACTTTTTGGACCGGCTGCTGAACGGAGAGGTCGTAGATTTTCTCATGTTCAATTTCGGCAGCTACACCTTCCCGATCTTTAACGTGGCCGACTCCTGTATTGTAATCGGGGTAGCGCTGATTATTCTGGACACGCTGCGTGATGTGAAGGGCGGAGAGGAAATTACCGAAGTGAAAGAGTCGAAGGAAGTAAAAGAAGGGAATGAATGATTTGAACAAGGACTTTGGCGAATTGGCGGCTGGAGGAGCCTCTGAGGAGGATAAGGACGTCACCGCGTGGACGGTTGCAGCAGAAAACGCCAAGGAACGGATTGATAAATACATCACCGAATCCTGGGAAGAGGACATTTCCCGCTCACAGGTACAGCTATGGATTACAAATGGACATGTTACGGTAAACGGCGCTCCTGTAAAAGCGAATTATAAGCTGTCAGCGGGCGACCTGGTTGCTGTATCCGTACCGGAACCGGAAGTGGCTGACCTGGTGCCGGAGGATATTCCGCTTGATGTTGTCTACGAAGACAGCGATGTTATCGTAATTAACAAGCCGCGCGGCATGGTTGTGCATCCGGCTGTCGGGCATCCTTCAGGTACCTTGGTCAATGCGCTGATGTATCATTGCAAGGATCTGTCCGGCATCAACGGCGAGATCCGCCCGGGTATTGTGCACCGTATTGACAAAGACACCTCAGGACTGATTATGTCCGCCAAAAACGATGCCAGCCACGCCTCGCTCGCTGCCCAGCTGAAAGAGCATAGCGTGACCCGCCGTTATATCGCTGTTGTACACGGTAACGTGTCGCACGACAAGGGAACAGTGGATGCGCCGATCGGCCGCGATCCCCACGACCGCAAGCTGTATACCGTAACCGAGAAGAACAGCAAGAAGTCGGTGACTCATTTTACCGTGCTGGAACGACTGGGAGATTGTACCCTGCTGGAGCTGCAGCTGGAGACTGGCCGTACGCATCAGATCCGTGTGCATATGAAATTTATCGGTCATCCGCTGGTAGGAGATCCGGTGTACGGCCGCAGCAAAGGCATTACTATGAACGGACAGGCACTACATGCGGCTATACTCGGCTTTGTGCATCCTTCAACCGGTGAATATATGGAGTACAGCCGGCCGATCCCTGCAGATATGGAAGATTTGCTGCTCCAGCTGAGAAGCAGATAAGTACAAATCAAGTGATGATAAATCCATGGTTTTGCCGGCAGTTTTGGTTCATATTTATATTATAGGATGTAGAATAGTCCTTCATGGGTTTCATGGATATAAATAATGCCAGGAGATGAGAACAAGGATATGAGTATTGAACAATACCAGAACACTTTTATTCAGAGTAATTTTGCTGACCGCATCGGCGGCGCTAACTACGGCAAGGATACCAACATCTATAAATTTGAAAAAATCAAACGCGCCAAAGCATCGGCAAAACAGGACTTTCCTGATATCGAACTGATCGACATGGGCGTAGGCGAGCCGGACGAAATGGCAGACGCAGGCATTGTTGCCAAGCTGGCTGAAGAAGCAGCGAAAGAAGAAAACCGCGGATACTCCGATAACGGGATTCCTGAATTCAAAGCGGCAGCAGCTGCTTACCTGAAGGAAGTATTCCAGGTTGAAGGCATCGATCCAGTAACAGAAGTGGTTCACTCCATCGGTTCGAAGCCGGCCCTGGCTATGCTGCCATCCGCTTTTATCAATCCGGGCGACATCACGATCATGACCATTCCGGGTTATCCTGTACTTGGTACCCACACCAAATACCTGGGCGGACAAGTCTATACTGTCGAGCTTAAGAAGGAGAACAACTTCCTGCCTGACCTGAACTCCATTCCGGAGGACATTGCCCGCAAAGCGAAGCTGCTCTACCTGAACTATCCGAACAACCCTACCGGCGCAAGTGCAACTCCTGAGTTCTTCGCTGAGGTAGTAGTCTGGGCTAAGAAGTATGATGTTGTAGTCGTTCACGATGCTCCTTACGCAGCATTAACTTATGACGGCGTGAAGCCGCTGAGCTTCCTGTCCGTACCTGGTGCCAAGGATGTCGGCGTGGAGCTGCACTCCCTGTCCAAGTCCTATAACATGACCGGCTGGAGAATTGGTTTTGTTGCCGGTAACCCGCTGATCGTAAAAGCGTTCAGTGACGTTAAGGACAACAACGACTCCGGCCAGTTCATCGCGATCCAGAAGGCTGCCGCTTACGGTCTGGCTAACCCGCAGATTACTGAAGCGATTGCTGACAAGTATTCCCGCCGCCACAACATGCTGGTGGATGCACTGAACAGCCTGGGCTTCAAAGCCGAGAAACCGAAGGGATCGTTCTTCCTGTATGTAGCCGCACCTAAGGGTGTCAAAGGCGGACGCCGCTTCGAATCCGGTGAAGATTTCTCCCAGTTCCTGATCCGCGAAAAGCTGATCTCCACCGTGCCTTGGGATGATGCCGGCCCGTTCGTGCGTTTCTCCGTTACCTTTGTAGCTAAGGGTGAGGAAGAAGAGAAACGTGTAATCTCCGAAATTCAAAGACGTCTGAGCGACGTTGAATTCGAATTTTAATGATAAAGCCGCTGCGGTCTTAACAGACTGCGGCGGCTTTTTTTGACTAAGGTAGTGTAAGGTCATAGTGGAAGCAGATGTTGCAGGATTATTTTGCCGGCGGACGGTACGCCTTTTTGTGAAAAGCGTTGATGTATTTGAACAAAGATTCTCCGTTATCATTTACTGTAACTTCCGGTGCAAGCGGCTTAAGCATGGCCTGGTACGGCTCCGGTACCCAGATGTACTGATGCACGTAAGGAGTAAGGATGAAGCCGTTCTTTTCCCAAAAATGAATCCGCTCCTGATGCTCCTCTGACGTTCCGGATTCCGCCTCGATAATGACGCCCTGCACGCCATGCTCCTTCTGCGCCCATTCCACGATCTTATTCAGCAGTAGCGTACCGGCTCCCTGTCCGCGCACTTCCCGGCTGACTGCCAGATAATCAATGATGAGCCGCCAGCCCTCTTTTCCATTAATGACACCTGTAACAGCCATCGAGGCTGCTTGTTCATCTATCATCCCTGTGTGCAGATAAGCGATTCCCCGGTCCAGCATGCTGTGCAGGATCTTTTCCGGCTTGGCTCCGCTGGGAAAAGCTTCTCGGTATACCGGCTCTACGGCTTTCCACAGCTCATCATTCCACTCTGCAATCGTTATTAGCTCCATGTTCATCGTCAAGTCGCCTCCGGAATGATCATAACAGACGAGGAGGGGGATAGTAAAAAAAGGCAAGGCAGAGGGGATAGGAAAAAGCCGCTGAGTGATCATTTATTTTACCGGCTGACACGGAATATGACATATAGATGTCTACTTCAATGGGGTAGAATGCTGGTATAAGCCTAAATGAAGAGGTGTACATATGGAGAAGCTGGATTTTAAAAAAGCAAATAAGGAGCTATACCAGCCCAAAACTGTGCCTGGTGTTATTGATGTGCCGGAAATGACTTTCATCCAGGTGGACGGACAGGGTGATCCAAATGAGCCGGCGGGAGAATACCAGCGGGCTGTAGAAATCCTCTATGCGCTGTCGTATGCGATTAAAATGGCTCCTAAAAGCGGTCCGGCGCCAGAGGGATACTTCGAGTACGTCGTGCCTCCGCTGGAGGGCCAGTGGTGGCAGGAGGGCATTCACGGGGTGGATTACACACGAAAGGACAAGTTCTGCTGGACCGCGATGATCCGTCAGCCTGAGTTTGTGAATGAGCAGGTGTATGCTGCTGCTGTGGAGACGGTAAGCCGTAAAAAACCGCAGGTCGATGTTGTTAAAGCGCGGCTTGTAACCTTTACGGAGGGACTGTGTGTCCAGTGCATGCATATCGGCAGCTATGATGATGAACCGGCGACAGTGGAGAAAATGAACAGCTACATTGCTGCTAACGGGCTGCTGTGTGACCTGTCGGACATCCGGAAGCATCATGAGATTTATCTGTCCGACCCGCGCAAGTCGGATATAGCAAAGCTGAAAACGATTGTGCGGCATCCTGTGCGGAAGGCTGATTAATACTGTTAAATTTGAGCTCGGCAGGTAATGGGATCGGGGATTGGGTAAGTACAGAGTGAGCCTGTGCAGTGTAAACCGGAGGAGTGATGTGCGTGAAGCATTCAGAATCCAGACAGCTTGAAAATGACGACGTTGAACCCGCCGGGCAGCTGGCTTCCCTCCCTGTTATGCAACGTCATACAGGAGCTTATATTGACGAACAGCTGCTGCTCCAGCAGCGGATTGAGGCCGGTGGCCCGCTGCAGCGGGTTAGCTTAAGCAGCTTCCCTACACCAATTCGCTACATGGGCTATGCTGTTGTGTATGGCATCCCCCTGATCGTCGTAGCTCTAATCCTCATTAGTCTTTTAAAGTAAGCCGGCGTTTTTTGCCGCTGATGTCTCCTACCGTTTGTGTTTAAGGTCCCAACCAATCTAGTTGGATTTTTGCCACTTAAATCCGGTATTTTCCGCTATCTGCGGCCATTAGTTGGAAAAAAGGCATCTAGATCGGGCTATTTATCGCGCGATAGGGTATTTCAGCATAATTAAGTGTCGTTTTTCCAACTAGTCTCTGGGAAGAGGGTTTCACCGGTAAATTAGATGGCAAATTTCCACTTAGATAGACTTATTTGTTAACAAAGTGAGATCCGGGACGCCTCGCCTATAGTATTTGCCTGGTGACGCTGGGGGCACAGCCCCAGCCGTCATCACTTTGCTGCTCTTCCTCCCCGAACTGGGAAAGTCTACTGTTCAGGTGGAAGCGCGGAGGGGATTTTGGAACTGGAGGAGCGGAGCGTCCGCCTGAAAGCTTTCCGCAGGAAAGCTCGCTTCGTAAGCATGAGCAAAGTTTGGATTTCTGCCGCGGCCAGCGGTTTAAATCAGGAAATCCAAACATAACAGCGGCCGGAAGTCCACTCCCCTCCAGCAGCGCCCGGCACCAAACAGTATAAGCTACCAGCATACCTCTCACTCAATAGCGTCACTCACCTTTACCTGTTCGCTCCCATCACCTGTAAATATTTCCCGGTTTGACACCAAGACAAACTTCTGTCATAATTCCCTTTAGTTGAATATGCGCCTTTAATTCAGTCCCGTGAGGCTGGCAAGGTAACGTGAATCGAGGTTCGCGACAAATGGATGGGATCCGTATGAGTACGGATAGCCTCTTTATGCGCGCGGACACGCCATCTTTTTTAATCTGCGGATTTCACTCCTTGCCTGCTTTGGGCAAGGAGTTTTTTGTTTTCCGGGGGCTTGAACGGGCGTACAAGCGAAAGGATGGCTGGATAAATGGCTACCGAGAAAAACGTAATTATGGATGAAACGGCAATCCGCCGGGCGCTGTCGCGCATTGCGCACGAGATTTTGGAGAAAAACAAAGGTATCGAGAATTGTCTGCTGGTCGGCATCCGCACCCGCGGGGTGTATCTGGCACAACGGATCGCAGAGCGGATCAAAGAAATTGAGGGCGTAGAAATCGCCTGGGGTGAGCTCGACATCACGCACTACCGGGATGACCGCGAAGGCGGAGACAACCGGGAGGCAGCCGAGAGCATGCTGAAGCTTCCGGAAGGCAGCGGCGGCATCCGCGACAAGAAAGTGATCTTGTTCGACGATGTGCTGTACACCGGACGGACGATCCGCGCAGCGATGGATGCCCTGATGGACTGCGGACGGCCGCGGATGATTCAGCTGGCTGTACTGGCCGACCGCGGACACCGCGAGCTGCCGATCCGGCCGGACTACATCGGCAAAAACGTGCCGACCTCCAGGCATGAAGAAATTGAAGTTTCGCTTACGGAATACGACGGCAAAGACGAGGTTTACATTATTTCCAACCGGGAGGAAAGATAACAATGATGACAGCAACCAAGGTGAAGGAACGCAGTCTGCTGGGGATTAAAGAGCTGGACCGGACAGAGCTTCTGCAGCTTTTGAACAGAACCGCGTATTGGGATAATCAGGCTGAGAAGCTGACACCGGTGCTGAGATCACAGTTTGTAGCTAATATGTTTTTTGAAAACAGCACACGGACCCGCTTTTCCTTTGAAATGGCTGAGAAACGCCTTGGGGTGCAAGTGCTGAATTTTACGGCGGCAGCTTCCAGTGTAGAAAAAGGCGAGTCGATCTACGATACAGTGCGCACACTGGAATCGATGGGGATCGACGCCGGAGTTGTGCGTTTGAAGCCTGCAGGCGTGCTGCAGCAGCTGGCGGAGAAGGTATCCATCCCGCTGATCAATGCCGGAGACGGAAACAACGAGCATCCGACCCAGGCGCTGCTGGACATGTATACGATGACCAAAAATTTTGGCGAGCTGAAGGGCCTCAAAGTTTCGATTATAGGGGACATTATGCATAGCCGGGTGGCCCGCTCGAACCTCTGGGGACTGACGAAGCTGGGAGCAAGCGTGCAGTTCTGCGCACCGGACAGTATGAAGGCACCTGAACTGGCACAGTATGCACCCTACGTTAGTATAGAAGAAGCACTGAAGGCGGACGTGGTTATGATGCTGAGAGTGCAGCTGGAGCGCCACGCAACGGGCATTCTACAGTCAGCTGATGAGTACCGCAAGCAGTACGGACTCACAGAAGAGCGGGCGGCTAAGCTGGATAAGAACACAATCATCATGCATCCGGCACCGGTGAACCGCAATGTGGAGATCGATGATGCGGTGGTCGAGAGCGGCCAGTCACGGATTTTCCCGCAGATGGCGAACGGTGTACCGGTAAGAATGGCTGTCATGGAGCGTGCACTTCAGTAGAAGAGATTGGCACCAAAAAAACCTGACATAAATGGATTAATAAATATACACAAAGATGAATTTTTATTATATAATACAAACAGAGCTTGGAGCTGCGGCTTGCAGGCAAAAGGAGAATCATCATCGTGATCATTAGAAACGCCAGCATATTGAACAAAGACGGCGAACTGGAAGTCAAGCACATCGTGGTTCAGGACGGAATCATTACAGCGGTTGAAAGTGAGCTTCCGGCAGAAGAATCCGGTGAGATTGTAGATGCGGAAGGCAAGCTGCTGGTACCGGGCCTGATCGATATGCACGTGCATCTGCGCGAGCCGGGCTTTGAGCATAAAGAAACGATTGAAACCGGCGCACGGTCTGCGGCCAAGGGCGGATTCACCACCATCGCCTGCATGCCGAACACCCGGCCGGTGACTGACACTCCCGAAATCGTCGAGCTGGTAAAGGAAAAAGCACGTGAAGCCGGACTCGTTAAAGTACTGCCATATGCGGCAATCACCAAAAATGAGCTTGGCCGCGAGCTGACGGACTTTGCCGCCTTGAAGGAAGCCGGAGCGATCGGCTTTACGGATGACGGTGTGGGTGTACAGACTGCTCAGATGATGAAGGATGCGATGAAGCTGGCAGCAAGCCTGGATATGCCGGTCATCGCTCACTGTGAGGATGATTCGCTGGTCGAGGGCTGTGCGGTGAATGAAGGTACTTTTGCCACGAAGCATGGTCTGAAGGGGATCCCGAACGAGTCGGAAGCCATTCATGTCGGACGCGACATTCTGCTCGCTGAAGCGACAGGCGTACACTACCATGTCTGCCATGTCAGCACAGAGCAGTCGGTTCGGCTGATCCGCCAGGCCAAGCAAATCGGCATTAAAGTAACCGCTGAGGTATGTCCGCACCATCTGCTGCTCTCTGAAGAGGATATCCCGGGAATGGATGCCAACTGGAAAATGAACCCGCCGCTGCGCTCCCGCCGCGATGTGGAAGCCTGCATCGAGGGGCTGCTGGACGGAACGATTGACATCATCGTAACGGACCATGCGCCGCACAGCGAAGAAGAAAAAGCCAAGGGCATGCAGCTTGCGCCGTTTGGCATCGTCGGCTTCGAGACAGCCTTCCCGCTGCTGTATACCGCTTTTGTAGCGACAGGCAAATGGGATCTGTCCCTGCTGGTACAGCGGATGACCGCTGATCCGGCCCGCGTGTTCCGGCTGAACACAGGCAGTCTGGCAGTAGGTGCGCCGGCTGACTTGACACTGATTGACCTGAATGAAGAGCAGGTGGTAGACCCGGCCACTTTTGCTACTAAGGGACGCAATACACCGTTCACCGGATGGAAGCTGAAAGGCTGGCCGGTAGCAACCTGGGTAGACGGCAAGGCCGTCTGGACGAAAGCTAACTAACGATCCTGACTGGATCAGGATAGAGACAATAGAATCAGACTACAGAAACAAGAAGGAGTGGAAGGAAATGCAGGCAAGATTGCTGCTTCAGGACGGAACGCTGTTTACAGGGACCGCATTTGGCGCTGAGGGCGAAATGACAGGCGAGGTTGTTTTTAACACAGGGATTACAGGTTATCAGGAGGTGCTGTCGGACCCATCCTACTGCGGACAGATCGTAACCATGACATATCCGCTGATCGGGAACTACGGTATTACCCGTGATGATTTTGAATCCGTGCGTCCTTTTGTACACGGCTTTGTTGTACGCCGCCATGAAGATGTGCCAAGCAACTGGCGCGCTGAATACAGTGTGGATGACCTGTTGAAGGAATACGGCATTCCAGGGATCAGCGAGATCGATACCCGGATGCTGACCCGCATTATCCGCCACTACGGAACGATGAAAGCCATTCTGACTACTTCTAACAAGCGTGTAGAAGAACTGATGGAAATGATGGGCGACACGACTATTGAAGAGCTGCGCAACCAGGTTGCCCGCACTTCTACTACTACAAGCTATAGCAGCCCTGGAACAAAGGAGCGGATCGTGCTGGTTGATTACGGCGCGAAGACGGGTATCCTCCGTGAACTGAACAACCGCGGCTGTGATGTAGTGGTTGTGCCTCATGATGTAACTGCGGACGAAATCCGCCGCTTGAACCCTGACGGCATCCAGCTGTCCAACGGCCCTGGGGACCCGAAAGATGTACCTTATGCTGTGAACACCATTTCCGAGCTGCTTGGCGAATATCCGATCTTCGGCATCTGCCTGGGCCACCAATTGTTCGCACTTGCCTGCGGCGCAGACACCGAGAAGCTGAAATTCGGCCACCGCGGCGGTAACCACCCGGTTAAGGAGCTTGAAAGCGGACGCTGCTTCATCACCTCGCAGAACCACGGCTACACCGTTAATGAAGAATCTGTGCAGAGCACCGAGCTTGAAGTGACGCACATCAACAATAATGACAAGACCATTGAAGGGCTGAAGCATAGCCGGTACCCTGCCTTTTCGGTGCAATACCATCCGGAAGCAGCGCCGGGACCGCATGACAGCAGCTATCTGTTCGACCGTTTCCTGCAGATGATTGCCGATCACAAAGCGAAGACGCCTGCCGGTTCACGCCAGGCACAGCTTGCTGCCAATGCCAGAATCACGGCACCTAAACTAACAACGAAGCTTGAAGCCGTGAAAGGAGCTCTATAATCATGCCTAAGAATGATAAACTTAAAAAAATCCTCGTCATCGGCTCTGGTCCGATCGTCATCGGCCAGGCCGCCGAGTTCGACTATGCAGGCACACAGGCCTGCCAGGCTCTGAAAGAAGAAGGCGTCGAGGTTGTACTGATCAACAGCAACCCGGCCACCATCATGACCGATACTAACATGGCTGATAAAGTCTATATCGAGCCAATCACCCTGGAGTTCGTAACAGGCATCATCCGGCAGGAGCGTCCGGATGGACTGCTGCCGACACTGGGCGGCCAGACCGGTCTGAATATGGCGGTTGAACTGGCGCGTGCCGGCGTATTGGAAGCAGAGAACGTGAAGCTGCTGGGTACTCAGCTGCATTCAATCGAGAAGGCAGAAGACCGTGACCTGTTCCGCGAATTGATGCGCGAGCTGGATCAGCCGGTTCCGGAAAGTATCATTATTACTACCGTAGATGAAGCGATGAGCTTCGCCGAAGAAATCGGCTTTCCGCTGATCGTACGCCCGGCTTATACACTGGGCGGAACTGGCGGCGGAATCTGCGACACTGCGGAAGAGCTGCGTGAGACTGTCAAAGCGGGTATCCGCTACAGCCCGATCGGCCAGTGTCTGGTTGAGAAGAGCATCGCCGGCATGAAGGAAGTAGAATATGAAGTTATGCGTGACGCGAATGATAACTGTATCGTAGTCTGCAACATGGAGAACTTTGACCCTGTAGGTGTGCACACTGGCGACAGTATCGTTGTGGCACCGAGCCAGACGCTCTCCGACCGTGAATACCAGATGCTGCGCAGTGCTTCACTGAAGATCATCCGTGCGCTGAACATCGAAGGCGGCTGTAACGTACAGTTCGCACTTGATCCGTACAGCTATCAATATTATGTAATTGAAGTAAATCCGCGTGTCAGCCGCTCTTCGGCGCTTGCTTCCAAAGCAACCGGCTATCCAATCGCCAAGATGGCAGCCAAAATCGCCCTCGGCTACACGCTCGACGAAATCGTCAACCCGGTTACCGGTCAGACGTATGCCTGCTTCGAACCGACACTGGATTATATCGTCAGCAAAATCCCGCGCTGGCCGTTTGACAAGTTCACCTCGGCGAACCGCAAGCTTGGTACACAAATGAAAGCGACGGGCGAAGTTATGGCGATTGGCCGTACTTTTGAAGAGTCGATCCACAAGGCTGTCCGTTCCCTGGAAATCGGAGTTCACCGCTTCCGTCTGCCGGGTGCAGAGCTGCTGGAAGACAGTGTCCTGCGTAACCGTCTGGCAAAAGCGGATGACGAGCGCCTGTTCCTGATCGCCGAAGCCTACCGCCGCGGTTATCAATTGCAGGAAATCCAGGATATTACCAAGGTAGACTGGTGGTTCCTGTCCAAGATTGAAGGACTGGTGCAATTCGAGGATGTGCTGCGCAGCGAAGAAACGCTGAGCGCTGAAACATTGTACCAGGCGAAGCGCAAAGGCTTTACTGACCGTGCTATCGCCGAGATCCGCGCTGAAGGCCGTCCTGGCGGCGCACAGACGAAGGAAGCGGATGTCCGCAGCCTGCGCCTGGCCCAAGGTCTGACTCCGGTCTTCAAGATGGTAGATACCTGTGCAGCTGAATTCGAAGCATCGACACCTTACTACTACTCGACTTATGAAACCGAAAACGAAGTGACTCATTCTGACAAGCAGAAGGTTGTAGTACTCGGCTCGGGCCCGATCCGTATCGGTCAGGGGATTGAGTTCGACTACTCCACTGTACATGCGGTATGGGCGATTCAGAACGCCGGCTATGAGGCCGTTATTATCAACAACAACCCGGAGACAGTGTCTACGGATTTCAATACCTCGGACCGGTTGTATTTTGAACCGCTGTTCTTTGAAGATGTAATGAACGTCATTGCCCAGGAGAATCCGATTGGGGTTATCGTGCAGTTTGGCGGCCAGACGGCCATCAACCTTGCTGCGCCACTGGCGGCTGCCGGCGTGAACATCCTCGGAACCAGCCTGTCGAGCATCGACGAAGCCGAAGACCGCAAGCGGTTCGAAGCGCTGCTGGCCCGTCTGGATATTGCACAGCCGAAAGGCAAGACAGTAACCGATACAAGCCAGGCAGTAGAAACAGCCCAATCCCTCGGCTATCCGGTGCTGGTGCGTCCTTCCTACGTGCTGGGCGGCCGTGCGATGGAAATCGTGTATAACGACGCTGAACTGATGAGCTATATGGTTGAAGCGGTCAAAATCAATCCGGAGCATCCGGTCCTGATCGACCGTTATATGCTCGGCAAAGAGGTTGAGGTTGACGCAATCTGCGACGGTGAGACTGTGGTTATCCCGGGTATCATGGAGCATGTGGAGCGCGCAGGCGTCCACTCCGGCGACTCCATCGCCGTATATCCTCCGCAGTACCTGGATGAAGGCCTGAAGCAGAAGATCACCGACATCACGATCAAAATTGCCAAAGAGCTGAAGACGATCGGTCTGGTGAACATCCAGTTCGTTATCTACCAGAACGAAGTGTACGTAATCGAAGTGAATCCGCGCTCCTCGCGTACGGTTCCGTTCCTGAGCAAGGTAACCGGCATTCCAATGGCCAATCTGGCGACCAAAATCATCCTCGGCGGCAACCTGAAGGAAGAGGGTTACACAGAAGGTCTCTGGCCGGAGAGCGACTATGTATCGGTTAAAGTGCCGGTATTCTCTTTTGCCAAGCTGCGCAGAGTTGAGCCTACCCTCGGACCTGAGATGAAATCGACCGGTGAGGTTATGGGCCGCGACAAGCTGTATGCCAAGGCGCTGTACAAAGGTCTGATCGGAGCAGGTATGAAAATCCCGGCAACCGGCGCGATCATCGTTACAGTAGCGGATAAAGACAAAGCCGAAGCAGTTGAACTAATGAAGGGCTTCCATGCTCTGGGCTACAAAATCATCGCCACAGGCGGCACGGCGCAGGCGCTGGAGCAGTCCGGCCTGAACGTGATGAACGTCAACAAGCTGGACGAAGGCGAGCCTACGATCCTCGACCTGATCCGCAGCGGTCAAGCAAACTTCGTGTTCAATACCCTGACCAAGGGTAAAACACCTGAGCGTGACGGCTTCCGCATCCGCCGCGAAGCGGTTGAGAACGGCGTGGTATGTATGACCTCGCTCGATACCGTAGCAGCACTGCTGAAAATGCTGCAGACAATCAACTTCTCGTCACAGTCGATGCCTGCTTTTGTCGGACAATAATATAGAATACCAGGAGCCGTCTGCGGACGGTTCCACACAGAGGACGGTTTGCGTTAGCGCAGACCGTTCAACTGTGCCCGGGCAAGCAGATGATGATTGAAGGAGAGGAAGAACGACCCATGGAACAGCAAATCCCAGAGCAGACAGAGCATGAGACGATTGGTCAGATTACAAAACGGGATGAAATGGCCGGCAGGCTGATGATTCCGCTCGATTATCCGGATGCAGATTCGGCGAGAGTCCTGATTGATAAGCTGGAAGGCATCCCTTGCTATTTGAAGGTCGGCATGCAGCTTTTCTATGCAGCAGGACCGGATTTTATCAGAGAGCTCAAGGAACGCGGTTACTCCGTCTTCCTAGACGTTAAAATGCATGATATCCCGAATACTGTCCGGGGCGGTGCTGAGAGCATCACCAGACTTGGTGTAGACATGTTCAACGTGCATGCCTCCGGCGGCAAGACGATGATGGCCGCAGCGCTGGAGGGAGCCGCCAAGGCGGTCAGCCTGAATCCTTCGCTGCATATCCCGCTGATCATTGCGGTTACACAGCTTACAAGTACGAGCCAGGAAGTCATGAATGAAGAGATCGGCATTGCCGGGAACGTAGAGGATACTGTAGTGCGTTATGCCAAGCTTACAGCTGAAGCCGGTTTGCACGGCGTAGTTGCTTCTCCGCAGGAGTCGGCAGCGATCGCAGCAGCCTGCGGTCCGGAATTCGTCACGGTAACCCCGGGTATTCGTCCGGCAGGTTCTTCTCTGGACGACCAGTCGCGTGTAATGACGCCTGGACAAGCCATCCGTCAAGGCAGCCACTTCCTGGTTATAGGCCGGCCGATTACCGCAGCAGCCGACCCGCGCGCAGCAGCACTATCCATTATTGAGGAGATGACACAAGCATGAGTACATTGTCTAATACAAGCAAGCAAGTTGCAGCCTATCTGCTGGAGATCGGGGCCGTTGCCCTGCGTCCGCAGGACCCGTTCACCTGGACCTCCGGCATTAAGTCGCCGATCTATTGCGATAACCGTCTTACGATGTCCTTCCCGGAAGTCCGGAACTATATTGCAGGCGGCTTTGCCGAGCTGATTAAAGCCAGCTATCCCGAAGCGCAGGTTATTGCAGGTACAGCGACCGCCGGTATTCCGCATGCAGCCTGGGTGTCCGACAAGCTGAATTTGCCAATGGCTTATATCCGCGATAAGGCTAAAGGCCACGGCAAACAGAACCAGATCGAGGGCAGTATCTCTCCGGGCCAAAAAGTCATCGTCATCGAGGACCTGATCTCTACGGGCGGCAGCTCGATCAAAGCAGCGCAGGCTGTGGAAGAGGCAGGTGGAGAGGTGCTGGCTGTTCTCGCAATCTTCAGCTATGAGCTGGACCGGGCGACCGAGGCGTTCGCAGCAGCCGGTGTGCCGCTGCAGAGCCTGTCCAATTACACAACCCTGATTGATGTAGCCCTGAGCCAGGGTAAGATCGCTGAGAGCGATGTAGCCCTGCTGCAATCGTGGCGCAAAGATCCGGCTTCATTCGGAGTGTAAGCTGATTCAAAATATTTTAATTGCGGGACTTGCGGCTTTCCGGTTGGGGAGCCGTGGGTCCCGCATATTTATCTGCCATGATGGGGTATGCTATAACTGCAGCGCTGAACCAACTTCAAAGGAGACACCCATCATGAACTGGATATACTTTGCTAAGCTGTTCAGGACGAGATTTCAGGCAGGCTGTCTGGCCAAAAGACTGGAGCAGGACGGCTGGATTTACGGCTATCATGACCCGCAATTCGTGGAAATTTACCGTTCGCGGAAGGGGCGGTACGGGGTTCGGTTTTTACCCTGAGGAATTAACAAATTCATCCTTGACTTTAAGGCCTTATTTAATGTATATTAACTATTGTCGCTGTTTGAATAAGTTTACTGACGCGGGGTGGAGCAGCCCGGTAGCTCGTCGGGCTCATAACCCGAAGGCCGCAGGTTCAAATCCTGCCCCCGCAACCAATTATTCTTTTACAGCCATTGTACATTCGGATACCTAGTCCGGGCCCTTAGCTCAGTTGGTTAGAGCGGTCGGCTCATAACCGATTGGTCACAGGTTCGAGTCCTGTAGGGCCCACTTCACTAAACCCCTTGCCTAGCAAGGGGTTTTTGCTTTGTTTATAACCAATCCTCATAAAGCTCAGGTCTTTGAAATCTAACGAAGTCCATGAAACGGGATAACAGGTTTAGGTTATTAAGTTCATTCAAAAGTATGTTAGGCTTTGGGGAGTGACATACGAATGAGTGCACAAGATCAATGGCAATGAGATTTTGTGATGGGGTTAGCAGAATGTGCCTCAATGCCGCATCGATTCTGTGCAGGCCTAGGCGCTTCATTTCCTCCAGCAAATCAATTATTTTTTCGGCTATGGCATCATCAATGCTTGGATTATGAAGAAGGTATTCATCTAGCCCCTGCCCCTGTATAAACTCCATTACATTATAATTCACTCCGGCTTCAAATAATTTTGGGAAGAATGAAGAAGATTGCACATGCGTAAGCACAGTGGACTCCAGCTTAGCATCATCGGGAAACGCATAGATCTTAACGCATTTGCCGGAATCCAATAGAAATACAGCGCCTTGCGCACCGGCTCCAATAAAGGATAGAGATGTAGGGTTATGAAAAGCCACCTTGTAATTTGATCCTGGATACTGGATTCCGGGAAAAATCTTTATTGTTAAAATCCTTACTCCATACAGGGAAATGAAGCCGGACTGCTTCTATCGCCTCACGTAATAGGGCTAATCTCGTGTGCAGGTAACGAACGATTGCACGATCTTGACTGTCCGTGAACCCCCATTCAACGGGTAAACCGGCTACTGCTTGCCTAAGCTCAAGAAGCATAAGAGACTCAAACTTCTGCAACGCAGCTTCAAAAGGAGATTTACTATCCAGAAAAGGCACGAATTTCTGATACAACTCACCCCAGTAAGTAGAAATATAAGGCTGATGGATCAAAATGGAACGTTCATTCCATCCTGGTCCTCTCAGAATGTTAGCCTGGTCGATCATCCACAGATGGGATATTCGGGAAGGGGTCATTAAAAGATTGGTACTTGCATCATGAAACCTATGCCGGTCATTGTTGTTCAGCCAGTAATCAAATAAAATGATATCAGCAGCTTTATCAATATTATCTGCCTTGGAAAAATCAGAGTCCGGAGTCACATTTACAGCATTCTCGATGTAGAGGCTCCCGAAATGCGGACCTGCTTGTGCATATTCTCTTTGAAGTTCAGAATTACGTGAAATAATCTCCTTATCCAGAAGTATGACCTCTCCTTGTGGTACTGGAAGATCAAGCAGAAGGGCTAATCTGTAGCTAATGTATTCATTAATCAGAACCATGCTGCCTTGAGGATTGGAGCTGAGTTTAACCACGTACATTTGGCCGTCCTCACAACGTATTAAATGTGGGCGGGTGTATCCTGATTCGATGGGCTTAATATAATGTTCACCGCGCATCATTAGAAATCACCTTCTCATCTTAAATTATGAGACGGAATAATTTTGAGATTAGGCGAAATGGTATTTAATTTGTATGAAAGTTCCTATGGAAGTGTACACATCCCTATAACACATATCAGAAAATATTATAAGAAGCATGAGTCTTTGAAGTATATATAAAATAACCCGCCGGCTCTCGCCTGACGGGTCATTCAATTCAAATACTATGTGTTGGGCAGGTAATCCGGATTGTCTAGGATTTGCTCTACAATATACAGCAAATCATCATCATTCACGTATTCATCGCCGGCCTGCTGCGCGTTGTACTTTACCGGGTCAACATCTGCAGCAAAATACTTAAAATATCTTGCATCTATGGCAAGATCCACAAGAGTGAATTTGCCTGATTTGTTGACGTCAGTTGCTTCTATAATGATGTTATCTTCCAAACAATTCATTGCTTCTAAATCATATTCCTCTTCGGTATCAGCAATCCTTGCCTTTGTAGAATCGACGACTGCAGTACCCGGTGCTTTTGCTTTAAACCTTAGTTTTAAAATAACTGTATCCTCGTTGATGCCGTATGCTTCCCCTTGGCTGGCTACGATAAAGCGTATGGTTCCGTTTTGATCCATTGGCTTATTGTAGACTTTATAGCCGGTTACTTCTTCAAAACCCAGATATTGCAGATGCTCTTTATCATACTTCAATTCGAGGTCTTCAGCATAAATATTGTTCACATTTTTGAGGGAAATGTCAGCTGTAAATTCTTTACCCAAACCGATTTTTTCAGGCATGATGGTTACGTCAAGAGTAGGCGCTTCTGATGGTGCTGGCGTAGCTGTCCCTATGGGTGTTGATGATGGTGTGGGTTCCGGTGTGGCTGTCGGTGCTGGCGTAGCTGTTGGTTCTGGTGATGGTGAAGCTGTCGCTACCGGTGTTGGTAATGGTGTCGGTTCCGGTGTGGCTGCCGGTGTTGGCGAGGCTAACGGAGTGGGGGCCAAAACTAAATTAGCCTTGCCCGACTCATTTCCTGCTTTATCTATGGCCGATACGGCAAAAGTATAATCCGTACCATTGTTCAGACCAGTTACCGTTGACGTTGTGGTTGTAACAGTAGTGTAAAGTACTCCATTGTTATAGACCTTGTAACCCGCGATATCGCTTTCGCTATTGGCATTCCAATTCAAAATGACCTGACCATCATTTGCACTTCCTGTAAGTCCTGACGGTATGCCTGGAGGTGTATAATCTTGTACAGTGCCAAACATGTCGAATTCATAAACTCTTGCAACAGCTGTGTTCGATGTGTTAAAAATAGAAGCCTGAAATACGCCTGAAACTGTTGTAATCGTATGTATTTTGTCATCTGCAGTTATTGTCTGTTTACTTAATTCTTTCCAGCTGCTGTCATACAAATAGAGGACAAAAGTCCCTGTACCATTCAAACGGTAGCTATTAACCGTCATCCGATCTTTTGAGCTAGGTTGTAAATAAGCTAAACCCGATCTATAACCGGGAGCACCTGCATTGGGATCATTCGCTTTAACCAAGTCCCAGTACGTAGATACATTTCCATCAGTAGTTGTTGTGACAGCCCCATCATAGGTATTTCTACCTGGGGGATTAAGTTTTGATTTTGCTGCTGAAATGAGTCTTTAATTTATTATGTTTTTTGAAATAAGGAGGGAGTCTATGTGAGGATAGTAAAGAAAATTCAGCTTTTGGTTACCCTTGCGATCCTTACTAATTTGTCTCCACAATCTATCAGGAGCCGATGATAAAGACCTGGTATAAGACCAGAATCTATTGATGATTCTGAATAAAGGGGTGATGGTTTGCTTATTTGGCTGTATTTTATTCTGCCACTATCCTGTGTACTGTTCCTTTATAACTGTTTTGCCTTGTTCAAAAAGATCCACGAGGGCAAGAATCTGTCCATCCGAAACATTATATTCGCTTCAATAGGACTCTACCTGATGATTTTTATTCCTGCTTGGTTTATTGCGTTGGAAGCTGGCAGAGCATATTAAAAAAAGCCCCGCAGGGCTCAAAACTTCTCCGGATTCTCAATTTTCATCGAAGCGATTTCGCCGCATCTTTTACAAAATGTATAAATAACGCCCGAGCCCCATGAAAAAGGCTTATTAATCGGCATGACCCGGGCATACCCGTTATTTAACTTGCCTTTGACAAATTCAGTCCTCCCGCATGCTTTACAAGCTGTTTGTGCTTGGTTCATGATATCCACCCCGCAAGAAGTATTTTAATTGTATACGTTTAGTTCAGTAATTAAGTTTCTTGAAAAGGAGTCTAAACGATGATAATCAGAACCTTCACCGAGCAGGACACCACACAGATTGTCGCTCTTTTCTACGGGACAGTACATTCGATAAACAAACGGGATTACTCTCAGGAACAACTTAACGCCTGGGCGGCGTATGAGGATGAGAGTCTGCGGCTTAACACATGGAAGGTAGCTCTAAGCCAAAATCTCAGCTATGTTGCGGAGATAAATACTGAGATTGCCGGGTTTGCCGATATGACGCAGGCGGGGCATTTGGACAGGCTTTTTGTACATAAGGATTATCAGCGGCAGGGAGTTGCGTCGGCACTGGTGAGTACACTGGAGGCGGAGGCGCGCAGACTGGGTTTAGTTGAGATCGATACGGAAGCGAGCATAACGGCAAAGCCCTTTTTTGAACAGTCGGGTTACCGGGTGGTCAGGCGGCAGACGGTGGAACGCAGAGGAGTGCAGCTGGAGAATTTTGTGATGGTAAAAAGGTTGCTATGACTTCAGTAGCGTAATCGTTTAAAAATAAACCCAAAAACAAGAAAGCAGCCCGCCTAAAAAGGCAGGGCTGCTTTTCTTAATTAGGCTCAGCCCGTTGCCGCGGGGCATAGCCATTTTTATGAAGTCATGCTGTCCCACAGCGCCTGGAATGCGCCGGATTCCACTTCGAAGAATACCGGTGCGTTGCCGTAACGGACAAGCCCCTGGCCGAAGAGTACCAGCTGAACCTGGGCTTTATCTTCCAGCTCCAGGTAGATAATCTTGCGGTCTTCGCTCTCATAGATGCCTTCCTCCATCAGCGGCTCGGCTGCGAGCGGTTTAGCGGCCTGAAGCGCCGTTACGAAGTTATCCAGCGCCGAACCGTCAGCAAGCGGTGCTTGCTGCTGCAGACCGTTGTTCCAGCTGTCGAAGCTCTCCCACTGGGCCGAGGTGATCCGGCCTTCGAGGTTCAGCTTGCCAATCAGGTCGGCTCCGCTGCTTACGGTGATGCCGTTCGTATGCTCATACAGGTCAGCGAATGCCTGGCCGTCGACTTCTATATAGGACATGATCAGGAAATCGGAATCGTAGCCTTTTACGCTGTAGAGGTCGGCCTCGCCGATGTTGGAGGACAGCTCCGTGTAAGAGTCTTTGCCGCTCCATTCATCGATACCGCCTGAGGTGGTTCCGAGCTTGTCGCCGCGCAGGGCTACGGCGTCTGCAACTTCCATGCGTGTTGCGGACTGGGTGTAAACATTGCCGTGATACACAAACAGGGGAACCATGCTTGCTTTAACCGGAGCGTTCGGATCGGGCAGCTCTACCTTAGGGATCGTGACGCTGCTTCCCGGGTCCACCTGAGCGACCTGCGCCGGAGCCGCCGGGCCATTGATTTGCTGCCAGATATTCGGTCCGGCGATACCGATGCCTGCGGCAATTACCAGGCTTGCTGCGATGTACATTGTTTTACGCGGGCGTTTGCGCTCCTGCTGCTGTTCCATTTTGCTGATCAATCCGTTTTTCATATGTTCAGTTGGTTTCATTGAATCCACCGCTTTCTTGTATTGTTGGCGAAACTTTTCGTCATTCACTCGTTTTCCGCTCCTTCCAGCTCCAGTTTTAATTGCTGCCGTCCCCGCTGAAGCCGCATCTTCACAGCAGATTCACTAATTTGCAGAATACTGCTGATTTTCTGGACCGAATAATCCTCGTAGTAGTAGAGGTGGATCACTGTCTTATACTTCAATGGCAGTGCCATTACGAGCTGCAGCAGCGCCAGATCCATAGGACCGTCTGCAGCCAGCGCTTCGGCACCGTCCAGCTTAACCTCGCGCTTGCGCCAGCCTCTGCCGAGCATTGTTTTGCAGGTGTTGGTCAGCACGCGGATCAGCCACGCTTTCTGGTGCTCGGAGTCACTAAAATCCGGCGCTTTTTCCATCAGCTTAATGAATGTATCCTGAACGGCCTCCTCGGCGTCCTGGCGTCTGCCCAGATGGACCATAGCAATTCTGAATAGCATATCTGAGTAAGCTTCGTAACTCTTTATCACATGATTTCCCGGCCGGGTCATGGATCGCTGCATGATGCAATGACCTCCTTTATACCTGTAACACCACTACGAACGGGATTTGGTCACATTTTGTTTCGGTAAATTTTTATTATTACGCGGCGATGTCACTTCATGCTGATTAAGCCGACAGAATACGGGGTAAAATCCGGTAAGTCTGCATACCTTATTTTGGAAGTTAAATGGATCAGATTGAACAGCTGAAGGGGTGAAGATATGATTAACCTTAAAAATGCTGCAGGAGGATGTCTGTTATTGGCCACCGTTACTCTAAGTGCCTGCAGCAGCGATAATGCAGATAACGCAGCAGGGACGGTTCAACCGTCAGCAGCCGCTGCTACGGAGGAAGCAGCCGCTACAGTTCAGCCAACTGCATCCGCTGCACCGGCGGCAACTGAACAGGCTTCTGCCCAGCCGGCTGCGGGAGCTGCATCGGAAGCACTGCCGGAGAATCTGCCCGAAGACTTCCCGCTTCCGGATGATGCGGTCATCACTGTGTCCCATTCGGAAGAAAATGAAGGCAAGAAGGCAGCACTGCTTATTTTCAAAACCAAGGAGAGCATGGAAGCTGTAACCAAAACCTACAAGGAGTACTTTGCAGACAAGCTGGGAAGCAGTGCTGCACAGACAATCGATGAAAAAAATCTGGTCATCCAGGGCAACACACCGGACAACACACAAGTCTGGTCTGTCATCGGTGGCGAGCTGTCGGCGGAACCCGGCGTGGTTGAGCTTAATATTACCTGGTCGGAGCTTTAAGACACGGATTGAGAAGGTACCCACAACCAGCCCTATCAGGCTGGTTTTTTGCGTGACCGCAGCTAGTATCGAAATACGTCTATCTATCCGGCAGCCTTTGTAGTAAACTGATATCCCTGGAATTAATCCCATATTTATCAAGGAGGTACAGGTATGCAGGAACAACTGGCACGTGCCAACAAAGCGGCGTGGGAAACGAAGGCTTATCAGGCTTGGGTACAGCATCACGGGACTCCGGAGGAGCTTGCCGAAACATTGAAGAACGACCCCCGGCATCCGCTGCGCTACTGGTTGAAGTACATAGGTAATCCGTCCGGCAAAAGAGTGCTTAATCTGCTCGGCTCCCACGGCAGAAAAGCGATACCGTTAGCGCTGCTTGGTGCGGAAGTGAGCGTGGTCGACATCTCTGCGGAGAATCGCCAGTATGCAAGTGAGGTGGCGGCTGCCGCGGGTGTGGAGCTGAATTATATTTGCGCGGATGTTCTGCATATCCCTGATGAAAACTCGCTTGGTCAATTTGATTATGTGCTGATGGAGTTTGGAATTTTGCATTATTTTACTGATCTGAAGCCTTTATTCTCGCTGGTTAACCGCAGGCTGGGGGTGAATGGCCGGCTGCTGCTGACGGATTTTCATCCGTTTGCCAGAGCGTGGAAGAAGACGGAGACGCTCCGCCAGCCGACAGGCCGTTATTTTGACGATACAGTCCGTGAAGGTGAGGTTGCCTTTGCCAGGCTGCTTCCGGAAGCAGAACGTTCGGGTCTAGCCCATGTGCTGACAAAAGCCTGGACGGTGGGGGACATACTGGGTGCGATAGCTGCAAACGGGCTGTATATCCGGACCTTTGAAGAAATTCCCAATTCCGCAGACCCGGGTTTTCCTGAGTTCTATACACTTATTGCCGACAAAATCGATGTGCAGCTGTCTCCGCTAAATCCCCGAATATAGGAATCAGACAACCAAACGCAAGCATATGGGTGAATAAAACACGATTAGGGTGGTGGACCAGTGCTGCGTAACCAGGAGTTCAGAGTCTATATTGTTACCAAAGGGGATATTCTCCGGTTTGTCGCGATTGAGATCGTGCTTGGAATGATGACGTACTCGATTGCGATGAAGCTGTTCCATAATGTGATTTTGGCGAGTGCGGGCGGCTGGGCGGGGACGGAGGGCATCAAGCGGCTGGTTATACTAAAGAATATGTTGGCAAAATAAACGGAATAGCAGAGCAGGCCATCTCTTGGGAGGTGGCTTTTTATTATTCGAATGACCTGCAGAACTTCCAGTCGCCTCTACTATTACTGTTGGAGGATGACGATAATAATGTAGATGTAAAAGAGACAGAGCGGGTGTATAAAAACAAGGGCACATAAAGGACATAACGTCCAGTTATGCTATTACCAATAACATCTTTGAAGGCGGGAACTGGATTGAAGAAGAAGCTTCTGCTCGTGGAGGATGAGATCCGGATCCGTGAGCTGGTGTCAGACTATTTCATACAAAACGGCTGGGAAGTCTGCGAAGCAGACAACGGGCAGGATGCACTGCTCTGGTTCGATTCCCTGATGCCGGATCTGCTGATTCTGGATATTATGATGCCCAGGCTGAACGGGTTCGAGGTATGCCGGGAGCTGCGCAGGAAATCGGCGATTCCAATTATTCTGCTGACGGCAAAGTCTGCAGATGATGATAAAATATATGGTTTTGAAGCCGGGGCGGACGATTATGTAACGAAGCCGTTCAGTCCCAAGGTGCTGGTTGCGCGGGCCAATGCACTGATGAAGCGGGTGGAAGGCGGGCATCTGCCGGATTCCGGCATCATCAAATTCGGCTCTGCGGTCTTTAATACGCTTGCCCACCGGCTGGAGGTCGGAAGTGCCGAGGTGGAGCTGGCCCCCAAGGAATATGAGCTGTTAGGGCTGCTGATCCGCAATAAAGGGATTGTCGTCTCCCGCGATACCATTCTCAGCCGGGTCTGGGGCGTTGAATTTGACGGGGATTCCCGGGTTGTGGACAGCCATATCAAGAAGCTGCGCAGCAAGCTGGGGATAGAGTCACGCTGTATCCGTACGGTGATCGGCACGGGATATATGTTTGAGGAAGAAGCATGAGACGGCGGGGGATTACGTTTAAGCTGTTTGTGATGACGGTGATCTTTTTCCTCTGCTTCTACGGGATGGTTATTCTGAGCCAGCTGCTGTTCTTTGACGGCTTCTACCAGCAGCAGAAGGAAGGCCGGGTCGAAAAGCATCTCAAAAACTTTGGTGCAAGCTATACCAGTGAGCAATGGACCGGCACCCGGCTGTCTCAGGAGCTTGCCCGTTTCATGCTGCGCAACAAGACACAGATGGCCATTGTAAAGCTGGACGGCAAAATGAACTCGGATGACCCGTATCATATGAAGCTGCGGACGGAGGACGGCACGAGTGTAGTCGTGTCTCTGTCGATGTTCATGAATGAGTACGGGGACGCCCTGAGGGCAGCAGATATTCAAGAGGATGATCAGCTGACGCTGGAAGGTGAGGTTTTTGCAGAAGACAGCAGTTCTCCCGACCTGATCTACCCTGTAAGCATTACTACCGGCGGCGGAACAATAGGGCTGCATGAGCCTGAAATGACGAAGCTGTCTGGTACGGTCACTGAGATCGTACTGCCGGATTTCAAAATATGGAACCCGCGGCAGGGCATCCTGTTCGAGGCGCTGGAAGACTGGTTCCCGCTGACTGCCGGGCAGATTGAACAGCTGAAGCGTATGGAAATGCAGAAGCAGGAGTGGACAGCTCCCTGGAGCGGTATCCGTAATTCAGTCATCATTCTTCCTGTTCAGCGGGCCGGCGGGGAGATCGAACTGCTGTTCACAGTTACTTCGCTGCAGGATGTCAAGGATTCGAATGAAGCGCTGCGCTGGTTCTTTTTATATCTAGGTTTGGGCGGATTCGCGCTGATTCTGATCCTCTCGCTGTTCTTCTCCAAGATGGTTGCCCGGCCGCTGATCAAGCTGAATAATATTGCCAAACGGATGGTTTCGCTGGATTTTACAGGAGATAACTCGATCCGCCAAAAGGATGAGCTGGGCAGTCTCTCGAACAGCATGTTCACCTTGTCGGTAAGTCTGGATTCGGCGCTGCGCGAGCTGCGGGAGGCCAACCGGCAGCTGGTTGAGGATATGGAGCGCAAGCAGCGGATGGAGGATATGCAGCAGGACTTTTTCGCCAATGCTTCGCATGAGCTGAAGACTCCGCTCAGTATTATCAAAGGCTTTGCCGAGGGGCTGGAGGACGGTGTGAGCGCCGGCAAGCAGGATCACTATATCAAGGTAATTATTGAGGAAGCCGACAAGATGGAGTTTCTGGTAAAGGATATGCTGGATCTGGCCAGGCTGGAGTCAGGCACCATCAAGCTGCGCAAGAGCTCTTTTATGCTGAGCGAGCTGACCGAGAAGGTGGCAGACAAGCTGGTTCATCTGCTGGAGGATAAAAGGCTGAAGGTTGTAATTATTCCGGCGAATGAGCCGCCGGTCTATGCCGACAGCAGCTGGATCGAGCAGGTCGTGCTGAATTTCATGACTAACGCTATCCGGCACGCAGATGAAGGAAGCACGATTACCGTCAACATTGAGAGTCAAGGGCAGACCAACAGATTCAGCATTCAGAATCAGGGTGAACCCATTCCGGAGGATCAGCTGGAGCAGATCTGGGAACGGTTCTACCGGGCTGAACCCTCCCGCAGCCGGCTGACGGGAGGAACCGGACTGGGGCTATCCATTGCCAAACGGATTCTGGATATGCATGGCTGCCGGTATGCAGTGGAAAACATAGAGAATGGTGTCTGTTTTAGTATGTACTTTGAAGGCTGAACAGGCATACGGCCTTGGGGCCGGTAAAGGAGTGGAACTGTTTTGAAATGGAATTGGCTGCCTTCAATGTGCACGCTGGGTAATTTGGGACTGGGATCACTGTCCCTGATGTACACGATAGAGGAACGATACGAGCTGGCATTATTAATGATTCTGCTCGCTGCATTATGCGATGTACTCGACGGATTGCTGGCAAGAATGCTGAATTGTACCAGCGAATTCGGGAAACAATTGGATTCGCTTGCCGATATTATCTCTTTCGGATTAGCACCGACCTTTCTCATTTTGTTATATAAGCTGGAGAACGTACACTTACTGGGGCCGGCTGCTGCGGTTGGTTTTTTGATCTGCGGTGCCCTGCGTCTGGCCAGATTTAATCTATCAGCCCCTTCCACTGGCTTCACCGGTATGCCGATAACAGCGGCCGGGGTGATTCTGTCGATGCTCTCTTTAATCGCTGAATATATGAAACCGGGATGGGTCATCATGATGATGGGGCTGTTATCCGTCATGATGATTAGTCATATTCCGTTTCCGTCACTCAAAAAATACGTTAACAGGAAGTGAAGCCCATGCCCTGGATCATCGAGATGATTACCCAATACGGATATTTGGCGGTCTTTCTGCTCATGGCGCTGGGGATTATCGGTATTCCTGTGCCGGACGAGCTGCTGATGCTGTTTGTAGGCTATCTGTGCTCGCTTATGGTGCTCAATTTTTCTGTTTCCGTACTGGTATGCTTCATGGGCTCCATCACAGGCACGCTGATCAGCTATACCATCGGGCGGAGAGTGGGGCAGCCGGTGGTAGAGAAATTCGGCAAATGGGTAGGACTGACCCCCAGACGTTTTGCCAGTGTAAAAAGATGGTTTCTGAAGTTCGGCTACTGGACCGTATTTATTGCCTATTTTATTCCGGGGCTAAGACATGTCTGCAGCTATATTTCCGGCATCAGCGCCATGTCCTTCCGCAAATATCTGCTTATCACTACGGCAGGCGCTTTGATCTGGTCCATTTTATTCGTGTCTATCGGCTACTTTGTCGGGGCCAGGTTTTCTTTTGTATAGAGGACCTCACATAAATAGGAAGATACCGCTGTCTATACGTCCAAGCCGTGCAGCAGAGTCTCACATATTCTGAAAGTAGAATAGATGAGAGGATGTGTGAACTTGCTATGGCAACGATTATTGATGTAGGAAGCAGTACGGCCTCAACCGGCAGCCAGACGATCTCCATACCAATTCTGGCACCAGGCGCAAACCTAATCCTGGCGGAGTTCGGACTGTCCACAGTTACCGGGGGTTCGGCTTTGTTGAATGCAAGTATCGGGTTTCAGACGACTTTGGGTGTACCGAGTGTAGTGTTCACCCTGTACCGGGACGGCCAGCCTATCTATAATGTGGGTTCAAGCGGCCTTGCGCTGCTGGCGATACAGCCGATTGCGATGTCTTTCCTGGACAGAAGCGTCCCTGCCGGATACCATGCCTACTCTCTGGGAGTCGCTAACAACAGCTTGAACATCCTGCTGAATACGGCAAGTGTTACCGGACCGGTAACCTACTCGGGCGTATCCATAGGCTAAAATACTCAGCGGTGTATTTACATTCCTGCCATTGCTTGTTATGATCAGGAGTATCAAAAGAGCTTATCAGAAGCGATTAAAGGATGAATGACTCCTTTAGTCGCTTTTTTTTGTGAGCTTTGTAATGTAACTGGAGGGTGTCTTATTATGGAAAAAAGAAGTTTTGAGCTGTTTATGCTGCTTATTGGAGCGTTTATGTTTGCGCTGGCGGTCAATGTATTTATTATCCCTAATGATTTCGGGGAGGGCGGAGTGACCGGGGTATCGATCATTCTCTTCTATCTGCTGAAATGGTCACCGGCACTGGTCGGCTTCACGCTGAACGGGATCTTGCTGATTATCGGCTACAGGCTGCTGGATAAGAAAACGATTCTGTATACTATCATCGCAGTCGCCTTCAATTCCCTGTTCCTGTATCTGACCGAGAACTGGCGGATTGATTCCAGTGAGCCGGTCATTAACGCGATCTTTGCCGGTCTGCTGGCCGGAGGCGGCATTGGACTCATTATCCGGGTTGGCGGTACAACCGCAGGGACGACGATTCTGGCCCGGCTGGCCAATAAATACTGGGACTGGAATATCAGCTATGCGCTGCTGTTTTTTGATCTGATTGTTGCCGGATTGTCCGTGTTTGTGATCGGGATCGAGAAGGTGATGTTCACCTTCGTCATTCTCTTCATCGGCACCAAGGCGATGGAGTTCATTATTGAGGGTGTGAATCCGAAAAAAGCAGTGACCATCATCTCGGCAGAACATGAGCGCATTGCTGCAAAGGTTACCGAGCTTATGGACCGCGGAGTTACGGTGCTGCGCGGCTACGGCTATTATACGGGTGAGGACAAAAATGTGCTCTACATCGCTATCAGCAAACAGGAAGTATCCATGCTCAAAAAAATCGTGCGGGCCGAAGATAAAAATGCTTTTGTTACTATTCATGATGTACGCGATGTGTTTGGGGAGGGCTTCATTGATATTTCCAAATAAAAGGCCCCGGGCGAAAAGTCATTGCCGTTTCACCCAGTCAGCAGCGGGCAAATCACATATGCTATGGTGTACTCTCAATCATGAAGGAGGAATTGGAAATGGGTTGTTATGGTGAAAATGTAGGTCCAGTTGGCGGAGCAAACTGCGGATACGGCAGTCCTTTTACTTCTACTGCTGCAATTCTGGTATTGTTCATCCTGCTGGTAATCATCACTAAGGCATTCTGGGTATAATTGAACCGATAAAATGTGGCCCTGCCGGACTTCCGGCAGGGCTTTTTGTTTAGCAGCTGCCACGGGTTCTGCTGAAAATTCCCGAAAAATTATGTAAAAAGGTAAATTGACGGTTCGCAGGCAGTCATCTATGGGTAACTCCCTCTTTGAAGGTTCATATGAGCTGAATTCCTAAGAGAGGAGGAAAACCTGTGTTTTTTGACCAGTCGCCCTATGACCTTAAACTGGACTGGGGCCAAAGAGGGGCGAGAGCTGCAGCAGAACGCGGAGACATCGTCATATTCGTCGATGTACTGAGCTTCTCGTCCACCGTGGTAACAGCGGTTCAGCATAAGGCCAACATCTATACCCATGCGCCGCCGGTCAATGATCAGGTGAAGGCGTATGCCAAGGAGCTTGGAGCGGACATTATCCGCGGACGGGCCGAGGCGGTAAGGGCAGGGGGCCATTCCATGTCTCCACTGACCTTCAGTTCCGCTGATTACGACCGTAACTTTATTCTGTGCACATTGAACGGTGCAGCCTGCACAAGGATTGCCGCACAAGCGCCTGCACTGCTGATCGGCAGTCTGCTGAATGTCTCAGCTGTTGCCGATACTGCAAACAAGATGAAGCTTGAGCTTGGGAGGGCTGTCACAGTAGTCCCCTGCGGTGAGAAGTGGCCGGATGCCATCGGGGCTGAGAATAACCTGCGCCCCGGCATTGAAGATTACCTGGGGGCCGGCCTGATTCTTTCCAGGCTGTCCGGGAGCAGGTCACCGGAAGCCCAGATCTGCATTGGCGCGCTGCAATCCTCCGGGCAACGGATCGGGGAGCTGATCTGGGAGTCGTCCAGCGGCCGTGAACTGCGTGAACGGGGGTTCGAGGCGGACGTGACCTACTGCTGCCAGATGGATATCAGCTATGCCGTGCCGGTGCTGAAGGATAACCGGTTTGTTAATGGACTACGCCTGGCACAGAAAAGATAACATTTCAGCCGGACTTCAGCTGGATTTCATACTGAATTAAGCTAACCGCTGTAAAGTATTCACATACCCCTCTTATTCATAGATTTGGACCCTGCCTGACGCCGGCGGGGTCATTTTTTTGGAGCCGGCCAGGCAGTTCATCCTTCCGGTTCCTGCAGCAGAATTGAGAAGGTCTGGGTTTCGTGATCGACTTCAATCGCCGCAATGCCGACAAAATCCGGTATCTCCGGATGAACTGCATCCACACTGTAATCCGGATGGGACAGTAATAGCCGGATGACTTGAATAGCTTCCATATCGCTCCCCCTCAAGGACTTATGAAGATATTGTCCCCGCGGAAGTTAACGAATATGTCGCTGGATGAATTTTCTCTCCTCGCTCCGTTCCATCACAGCCATCAGCTGACCCTGGAATACCCGGCGCTGAATCTGGTCAATCCGCTGCAAAGCCAGCTCTTCGGGCACCTGAAAGGTAGTGGCCAGATGATAGACGGCATCCTCGCGCAGTTCCGGCAAAGGTCTGGCAGAGATCATGGAATAGGGCATAGCAGCGTAGAGAATGAAGCGCTCGGATTCATCCTGCTGCGCCTGTGTGAAATGTCCGGGCATCAGAATACGGTTGCCGGCATGGCGGAGCAGATGGCAGAGCTCATGAAGGAATTCCAGGCGCTGCAGCTCCGGCGGAAGGCGGTTGTCCAGGAACATGGTGTACATGCCGGCAGAGGCTTCAACGCTCTTGCTGCGCACATCCAGGTAGTGAACCCAGATGTTCAGGCGTTCAGCTATGTAGGAAATGGAAATATCGGCTGGTTTTCTTACCTGCAGACGCTGGTACAGATCTTCGGTCCAGCTCTCAAGGGCAGTCATTTGGTAGTAAGATTGCATATTATCACCTCTAAATAAGATCGTATGTTCGTATTTATGGGTAAAAGAAAAGCCCGGAGGGCGAAGGATTTCCGGTAGCAGACCGGAACTGGCGTTCTTATGTATTTAAGAATAAAACAATTAAACCTGAATATCAAGTGTTTTTCCAAGATTCGGATGCGGGCTCTGCTGGAGCATCAGGGCCATATTCTGGGCCTGCATTACAGCTGTATCTTTGGCAATGCTCATGACCTGGAGTCCGGCAGCCTGCTTCAGGGACGCCTGGCTCATGACAGTGGATAAGGCGGCAATGTCCATTTCGTACCTCCTGTTTGTTGAAATTTAAGTATAGCCGGCACTCCTTATGTATATCGACTTAAAAGAGTTCATTCATTAGATTTCATTAGGCGAACAGAACTGTTTGCCGATTGGCCCAGACTGCCGGGCTGGCTGCTTCATATTCTGTGCTGTAGGCATAAACATTACAGGGAGGAATATAAAATGGGTGCAGAATACGGTTGCGGTTGCGGAAACAATGTTGGCGGAGTGAATCAAGGGCCTCCTGTGGTTCCGGTTGTAAACCCCTGGATGACTTCGACAAATGCCATTCTGGTACTGTTCATTTTGCTGGTTATTATCACAAAAGCCTGTCTATTCTAAAATCGTTCTTGGCAGCAGCAGCTCCGTCAGGTAAAAGCCCGGACGGGGCTGCCTGCTGTTCCCGCTTATTTGAACATAAACTCTACCCGTGTTCCGTCGGCATAGCCTTCAAGCTGGTTGCCTACCCAGCTGCCTGCACCGCGGTTGTCGCTTGGGGTTATGTATTCAATATCAGCTCCGGCACCGCCTTCAGCACACATAGCCATCGGCCACTCATCGCGGTCATAGCCTTTTTTGGTGGGCACCCCTTTGAGCGATTCCTTGCGGTTCTCCTCCGCATCCTCACGGCTGATCGTACAGACCGCTGACTCGCCGTTCCGGATCGCGTCCTGGATGTGCTCCGCTGTTTCAGGATAACGGTCTGAGGGGAAGACCAGCTGCACTACCTCGGCATCTCCGGTGGACGGCGTTGTTACGGACGGGCCGTTCTCTTCAAACAAGTAGGCTGCCAAGGCCAGCAGAACAACGATAATAAGACTGGGGATGATTTTCTGTTTTTTCACTTGCTCCTCCTGATGATGTTGGGATCTTGTTGCTTTGGTCTAATCAGTATAGCTTACAATTAGCAGATTTTAGTATACTAAATTATGAAAAATAGACTTGAAACGCAGATTATGTCCGGAATGATAAGGAGGAGGATCAGATGAGCGCTAAAATTTCAATTGAAGATGAAACACTTGTTGCCGCTGCCCAGGAGATAATCAAAAAGCGGTATGAGTGGGAAAGACACCATGTCGGTGCGGCGCTGCGCACGAAGACGGGAGAGATTTTTACGGCGGTGCACCTGGAAGCAAGTCTTTCGCGGGTGACCCTTTGTGCAGAGGCCATGGTTATCGGCAAAGCCATTTCAGAAGGCTATAAGGATTTTGATACCATTGTTGCCGTAAGGCACCCAGACCCGGACAGTGAAGACAGAGAGATCAAAGTAGTGTCGCCCTGCGGAATGTGCCGTGAGCTGATCGCCGATTATGGAAAAGACTGCAGGGTGATCGTTCCCGGGGAAGAGAATCTGGAGAAAGCGGATATTCTGAATCTGCTGCCAATGCGATACTCCCGCCAGTAATTCTTTTTATTTACATACATAGATAACCCTTAAAAGTTCATTAAAAATTTTAATATTATCTCTGTTTACCTGCCATCCGCCGCTTCCCTGTACCGGTTGTACCCATACAATGGTACAAAAAAAGGATGGTGGAACAAATGGAACAGCGCATACTCCGGGATCTGCTCGATTCGGCATCCCGGCTGGTAAATGATGCAGCGTGGCAGACTGCCTTCCGCGCCCTGCTGCGGGCTCCGGCAGATGAGAAGCTGGCAGCTCCGGCGCTGAAACTGCTGAACAATCTATATTCACTGCAAGGCAAAGGAATCATCAGCGGGATACATGATTATCTGGAAAGTGCGGATGAGTTCAGCAACAAGCTTAAAGCTACAAGCGGTCAATATGCCGGACTGCACGGCTACGAGCTTGGTGCAATCGGCAACCAGACTGAAGCTCTGATAGCGAACCAGCGTCAGTGGGTGACAGACAGTGCCATCCGCTGGCATAAGGCCGGTGGAATAGTGACCATGAGTTATCATGCCAATCTGCCGGGGACAGCTCCGGCCTGGTCAAATGTCTCGATGAACCTCAGCGAAGCTGATTTTGCCAAATATATAACGCCAGGTACAACCCAATACACAGCCCTGCTGGCTGATCTCGACAAAACGGCACTTACCCTGAAAAAACTGAATGACGCCGGCGTTCCCGTCCTCTGGAGACCGTATCATGAGATGAACGGAGGCTGGTTCTGGTGGGGGCAGAAAAGCCGTTTCCTGGAGCTGTGGAACCTGATGTTCGAGCGTTACACCGTCTATCATAATCTGCACAATCTGCTGTGGGTATGGAGCCCCAATGCCAAGAACCAGTGGAGCGATGAGCCTGCCAAATACTATCCCGGCGCCGGCAGAGCGGATGTGCTGGCCCTGGACATTTACGACGGGGATTATAAAGCCAGTCATCACGATGCGCTGTGGGATCTTGGACGGGGCAAGCTGATCGCTGTCGGTGAGAACGGTAAGCTGCCTTCCGCGGCAGACTTGGCGAAGTCGCAGAACAAGTGGTCCTACCAGCTGACCTGGGCCAAGCTGCTGTATGAGCAGAACACCGAGGCTGCAATCAAATCTTTTATGAATGACGGCTTCGTTATTACCAGGGATGAGTATATAGCTTTGATTGCTGCAGGAGAGCAGGCGCATCCTCCAGGCATTAAAGGGGAGTATTTCAATAACATCGCACTGAGCGGAGCCCCGGCATTGGTCCGGACGGATTCTACCATCAATTTTTCATGGAGACAAGCAAGCCCGGACCCGTTAATCAATGCCGATTTCTTCGCGGTAAGGTGGACCGGTAAACTGAAACCCGATTTCAGTGAGACCTATAATCTCTATACCTATTCGGATGACGGCATACGGGTGTGGGTCGACGGAGTGCTCGTGATTGACAGCTGGATGAAGCAGAGCGGCACCGAGCGCACAGGCAGTGTTCAGCTGATCCAGGGCAAGCTGCATGAGCTGAAGGTCGAGTATTATGAAAACCAGGGGGATGCCAAAGCCATCCTGATGTGGGAGAGCCACAGCCAGCCCAGGGCGGTTATTCCAGCTACAGCTTATGTGCTTGCCTGAAGAGGTATATTTGCAGAAGATCTCCAAATTTTTGGAGATCTTTTTGCGATGAAGACGCTTTAAATTTGAAATATGGAGTTTTCGAGCTTTTTTTACATTAATTTCATTTGCGCTTTACAAAACCCGCCATTATTCTGTTAAGTGGAGGGATTTGAGACGATGAAAAAAGCCTTATTGACAACTTTACTTTTAATGGTAATGATCCTTAGTGCCTGCAGCAATAACAGCTCTGCACCTGCTTCTGAGGAGGAGGTACAGGAGACTGTACAGAATTTCTACAATGAAATGACGAAGTTTGACGAAATGGGCAAAAGCTCATTGGAGAACTTTAACACAACGCTGACTTCTTATTCGACAGGAGCTGCCACGGACAAGGAGCTTGAAAAAGCACTTGATTCTTTCCAGGATACGGCATCTGATATTGCTGACCAGGTCAATGATGTGAAAATTTCCAAGAGTCTGCCGGAAAACGTTGAGACCCTGCTGAGAGACGCTGCCATTGCATTCCAGAGTGCCTATTCCATTAAAGAACAGGCCTCGCAAAGCGCGGCATCCCCGGAGGTTACTGCAGACGAGTTCAACGCCATGAATCAGCAGGCGGATGTAGCGATGCTGTATGGAATCTCCAAAGTGAATCAGGCCAGAGTCGCTGTAGGACTGCTTGAAGAGGACAGCGAGGCTGAGACGGAGCTGGGGACTGTTCCCGGAACCGTGGTGAGTACAGAAGCAGATGCGGATGCTGCAGCAGATACAGACAGCGGGAATGCTGGCGGAACCCCGATAGTTACTGGAACCGGAACGGGTAATTCCGCAAACTAAAGCAAGCTTTTAAACCATTATTATGAAAATAATTAGAGGCGCTGTACAGACTGACTGTGCGCGCCTTTTGCTTGCCGTCTGCGGGATGCTACGCAGGAAGGAATGACAGCAGACCGCTGTTATTTTTTTCTGCTTGATTATAAGCAGGGCCTGCAGATATAATACAAACATATGTTCGTGTTTTGTAAGCGGAAAGCTTGTTAACAATTTAAAGGAGGAACATTGATGAGCAAGCAGCTGGAGGAAGAACTGCAGGATGGCAGCCGGGTGGGCAGGCCGGAACATGGAGGAAGTCCTGTTCACAGAAATGAAGAGGATGTATTGCACCGTGAAGAAGCTGCTGCAGGTCAGCAGAGACTGAAAGGGATTGAGAGCACTCTTGCACAGTCGCTCCGAAGCCATATCCGTATAACACTGGTATTGCATGATGAGGGCAGACAACTGAGCGGTTTTGTCACTTCCATTCATGCCCACTCACGCGAGATTAAGCTGCAGTGGGCAGGGGAATGGAAATGGATTCATGTGGATGACATTGCAGAGGCTTACATCGTCTGATGCCTAAAGTAAGGCAGAGCCGTCAGTCTTTTCATAGGCGATCAGCGTGACCTCTTTGCGGCCCGTTAACCGGGCGATGGCCTCCTCGGCCTGCCGGATTACCTTAACCGCGTCTTCCCTGTCGTCAAGCGCTGCGACTTTATAACTGTCACTGTGAATCTCCATTGGCTAATCCACCTTTCGCGGGTGTAGAGTTAATTCAGCATAAATAGTGTGGCCTTTTGGGCAGAAAAACATCCAAAGCACCTGTAAATCATGGTATAATATGTAAAACTGTGAAGGGGTGAGGCTTGTGTTTGATCCGAGGACGCCGCTGGGCGGTTCTGACGTAGATGCAGCAAAGCTGAGGGCCAAGGAACAGGAAGAACGGATTGTTTCGGGACGGCATACGGGCTTTTTTTCAGAGGCCATTAATTTATTGATTGTCGGCGGGATCTTTATTCTGATTATTGTGATATGGGGCTGGCTGACGTAGCTATGAATATTGGATGAGATGACCCTGTTTTTGCGGGGTCTTTTTGTCATGTGTTGAGTGTTATGTGCAATAGACGCATATGCTTTAGGCAAACCGTACAAGCAAAGCAGGCAGGGAGGACATCTACTATACCAGGGGGTGAGGAAATGCTTACTTTAGATCAGGTAAAAAGCAAATCGGCAGGCTGGCTGGGCAAGCTCCATCCGGTTCTGCTTGCGGGAGCCAGTGCCCTGATCCAGCGCAGCTACGCCAAAGGCATCCCGATCGTTATTACCCAGGGTATGCGGACCATTGCCGAACAAAATGCACTGTATGCGCAGGGGCGCACCAAGCCGGGTAGCATTGTAACCAATGCCAAAGGCGGCTCCAGTTATCATAACTATGGTCTGGCGATTGATTTTGCCCTGCTGCTGCCGGATGGCAAGAACGTCTCCTGGGACACGTCACGTGACGGTAACAATGACAAAACCGCCGACTGGCAGCAGGTGGCGCAGGAAGCGAAGAAGCTGGGCTTTGCCTGGGGCGGGGACTGGACCTCCTTCAAGGATTATTCCCACCTGGAAATGACCTTCGGGCTGACTACAGAGCAGCTGCGGGCCGGCAGACAGCCGACGGTACAGCAGGTTAAAGATGCGCTGGCTGTAATAAATGGCACAACTTCAGGAACGGACCAGGCCATTTCGATAACGCTGAATGGAGTTAAAATTACCAGCGGTCTGCTGGAAAACGGCATAACCTATGCACCGGTGCGCGCTGTTGCTGAAGCACTGGGCGCGAGCGTCACTTACGATGCTGTCACTAGAACGGTAAAGCTCGTCAGGGATTAAGGACCACCTGTATAGATGAGGAGCCACATGGGGAAATTATCAGCGAAATACAATTTCCTCAAAGGGGGCATTTCACTTGAACAAGCTGGTCACTAGCCTTGCCTGCACTACACTATTATCCATGAGTTTACTGGGATCGAGTTATGCGGCTAATGCTGCCGGCACCGGCGGGGGGATGGGATCATCCATTCCGGATACCGGGACATCCGGTATGAGAACAGAGCGCATCCGTGAAACGAACGGCACAGGGGCTAATATCCTGAACGGAACGGATCACCGGATGATGAATCAGACCGGCAATACAATGAACCGCAACGGCGATTCACTGATGAACCGGGTCGAGCAGAGCGGCGACAAGCTGATGAACAGAACCACCGGTACAGTACGTAAAGGTGAGAATATGATGAACAACGCGGTCCGGGGCAACGACAACAGCTCCGTCTCCCCGTTGTCCAACAACACCCAGACCGGCAGATACCGTGCCACCAGCACAACCACGAACACAGACAACGACAGAGGCTCCAACTGGGGCTGGCTCGGTCTGATCGGCCTGCTGGGTCTGGCCGGCATGCGCAGCCGCAGCGGCGAGCGTGAGCGTCACTAGCAGGTAGCCTGCTGCTGTAACGGCGGCTGGGGTGCTGATGGATGACGCAGGAGGCTCCGCCCTTTGTTGGGCGAAGATGAGTACTGATCAGGGGCAGGGATGCCCCTGATTTTAATTTTTTTGGGCGGTATGGGCATGAATCAAAGGCATTTATGCCTTTGAATTGGCTCGATTGGCGCTGAAGGCGTGAATCAAAGGCATTTATGCCTTTGAATTAGCTCGTTTGGCGTTGCAGGCGTGAATCAAAGGCAATAATGCCTTTGAATTAGCTCGATTGGCGCTGAAGGCGTGAATCAAAGGCATTTATGCCTTTGAATTAGCTCGATTGGTGCTGAAGGCGAAAATCAAAGGCAATAATGCCTTTGAATTAGCTCGATTGGTGCTGAAGGCGGGGCATTATAGGTAACTTTGCTCTTTGGGCGTGCTTTTCATGAAGTGACAGCTTCACAGTGCAATAATTAATGTTACTCTATAGGACAAGACCCGTGCAGTTAGCCTAAAGTAGCTCCAATCTAATGTAAATAAAAAAATATTGGCAATATGGATTGCGTGATCACCGGATACATGATATTATATTTCTTGTCGCGTTAGAACGCACACAATACATGCCGGGGTGGCGGAACAGGCAGACGCACAGGACTTAAAATCCTGCGAAGGGTGACCTTCGTACGGGTTCGACCCCCGTCCTCGGCACTACAGTGAAAACCTTGAGAAATCAAGGTTTTTTTGTTTTTCTGTAACACACATCCAATGCTATAGCTCTAAGCTAGTCCCCCACAGAGAGACTACTGTTGCTCCCCAAACTAAAACTTGTTCATTTCATCCTCCTCCAGATATAATTCTGTCTGTCCAGAGCAGCCTCCCTCTCCCAAATCAAAGTCTAACCTAAAATTACCATTAGTTTTACCAAAAGAGGCGCAGGTGTACATCCCAGGAACTCCTTCGTCCGAAGCTTTGCATAATTAAAGCCGTGCATTATTAACTTTAAGTACCTGCATAATAATTTTGAAACGTTTCCAAATTAACTATTGAAACGTTTCCACTTTGGTGCTATTATAATTTTCAGAAGAGAGTCGGAGGTGTTCAATGACAAGCATTAAAGATGTAGCCAACTTAGCCGGCGTTGCAGTAGGTACCGTGTCCAGAGTCATTAACAACTCTGGCGCCGTCAAACCCAAGACACGCCAAAAAGTAGAAGCAGCCATAGAGGAACTGAATTATTTCCCGAATGAAGTGGCCCGGAATTTTAAAATGCAGAGGTCCAGGATGGTCGCCTTATTGCTGCCGAGTATCTGGAATCCCTTCTTTTCTGAGCTGGCCTATTATATTGAGGACGAGCTGGACCGGGAAGGCTACAAGCTGATGCTGTGCAACAGCGGCGGCAAGCCCGAAAAGGAGCTCTATTATCTCGATATGCTGCGCCAGAACAAGGTGGCCGGGATCGTGGGCATCACTTACAACGATATCGAGAATAATGTGAGCAATGATATTCCGATCGTAAGCATTGACCGGCACTTTAACAAGAAGATCACCTGCGTCACTTCGGATAATTATGAGGGAGGCCGTCTGGCTTTGAGGGAGCTTGTGAAGGCGGGAGCCAGGAAGCCGGCATTTATGGGGAGCGTCACCTCGGTATTCAGTGAGACCATGAACCGTAGAGAGGGCTTTATCCATGAGGCGCAGGCTTTGGGCATCGATTATGTAATCTACGAGAAGCCGGATCCGATCGTGGACAATCTAGCCTTTATTAAGGAATTCCTGCAGAAACACGGCGATGCAGATGGCATTTTTGCCATTACCGATATGCTTGCCGCCAGTTATATCGATCAGGCCAGTAAGCAGGGTATCCGGGTTCCTGAGGATGTGAAGGTCATCGGTTATGACGGCATTCAGGACAGTCCGTATTTTCATCCGATTCTGTCTACCATCAGGCAGCCGGTGGAAGAGATGGCGCGCATGACGATCAAACTGCTGTATGACAAGATCGAAGGCATTCCGCTGGAGAAGCAGGTGTACCGGATACCTGTTGTGTTCAGGCAAGGCGAGACTACATGATCTTCGGCAGATCAGAGAAACATCAGCTTATCCGTATGGATGCACCGACTGGCGTTTTTCTTTTCAAAATTGGAAACGTTTCAAGTTCTCAAATATATTTTTTACCCTAAATTGGAAACGTTTCAAATCAACTGTTATTTTACATTGAAAGGGAGTATCAGCGTGAATTCAAGAATCAGTACGGCAGATCATACCATGATCAAACCGGGACGCAAAAGATGGAGCCGGTTCAAGCGCGACTATGAGCTGTATCTGTTTTTGCTGCCGATCATTATTCTGTATCTCGTATTCAAATACTATCCGATGTACGGGGTGCAAATTGCGTTTAAGGATTTCTCGCCGAGCCAGGGGATCTGGGGGAGTGAATGGGTAGGCTTCCAGCACTTTAAAGATTTTTTTAATGCTTATAATTTCTGGACCATCATCACAAATACGCTCTCACTTAGTTTCCTTTCGCTGTTGTTCGGCTTCCCGGCACCAATCATCATCGCCATTATGCTCAATCAGATGCTGGGCAAGTCCTATAAGAAATTTGTCCAGACCGTAATTTATGCGCCGCACTTTATTTCGACCGTTGTGCTTGTGGGGATGCTTAATGTGTTTTTATCGCCCAACAGCGGTCTTGTTAACCACCTGATTACCGCGTTTGGCGGGCAGCCCATCCTCTTTATGGCTGATGAGGGCTGGTTTCGTCCACTCTATATCCTCTCAGGGATATGGCAGGAGACAGGCTTCGCCACGATTATCTATCTTGCTGCGCTTGCGGGAGTCAATCCGGAACTGCATGAAGCGGCTATCATGGACGGGGCGAGCAAATGGAAGCGCGTGTGGTACGTGGATATTCCGAGCATTCTGCCGACGATTGTTATTCTGCTGATTCTCGCACTGGGCAATATTATGAGCATTGGCTTTGAAAAAGCATTTCTGATGCAAAGCGATCTGAATTATGCCACCTCCAATATTATCCCGACCTATGTCTATGAAATGGGGATTCAGAAGGCCCAGTACAGCTTTTCTACGGCAGTCGGCCTGTTCAACTCCCTGATTAATATCATCCTGATTTTCACCGTAAACCGGATCGCCAAAAAGATGACAGAAACCAGCCTGTGGTAAGGAGGAAACAATCATGAACCAATTAATGAAGCGAAAAAGCAGAGGGGACGCATGGTTTGACATCATCAACTATATTTTGCTGACCCTCATTATGCTGCTCGTGCTATACCCGCTTTACTTTGTGCTGGCTGCCTCGTTTAGCGATCCCAATTATATCTACTCCGGTGAGGTCTGGCTGTTTCCGAAAGGCTTCACGCTGGACGGCTATGAGCGGATATTCAGTGACTCCTCCATCTGGATCGGATACGGGAATTCCATTCTGTACGCAACGCTGGGGACCTTAATTGGAGTAGCTGTGACGGTATTTGCAGCGTATCCGCTGGCCCGTAAGGATCTGGCCGGGAAGTCGGTGATTATGTGGTTTTTGCTGGTTACGATGTTCTTCAGCGGCGGGCTGATTCCGACCTACCTGCTGATAAAAGATTTGCACATGCTGAACACGATGTGGGCTCTGGTCATTCCCGGGGCAGGCGGTGTATTTAACGTCATCATTGTCAGAACCTTTTTCCAGTCGTCCATACCGGATGAGATGTGGGAAGCGGCCTCGATCGACGGATGCTCGAACACCAGATTTTTCTGGAGCATTGTCCTGCCTTTGTCCAAGTCCATTCTGGCAGTGATGGTGCTGTACCACGTGGTCGGCTTCTGGAATGGTTTCTTCGACGCCTTGATCTACCTGAATGATGAGAGCAAGTATCCGCTGCAATTGGTGCTCCGCAACATTCTTGTCCAGAATCAGGTTAACTCCGGGATGATGATCGATGTGGAATCCTATGCAGCCAAGATGCGCGTGACCGAACTGATTAAATACGGGGTCATCATGGTATCCAGTCTGCCGCTGCTGATTTTGTATCCATTCCTGCAAAAGTATTTTGTCAAAGGCGTAATGATCGGTTCGATTAAGGGCTGATCCTCATATCCGGCACTTGAGAGGGGGGATGTACCGCCGTATTCAGGCCAAAAATAGCAGTGCAACAGTTAACAGGTGTGATGAACAAAAGGGAGGTTATGGATAATGAAGTCTTTATTCAAAAATGCGGGGATTGTGGTGTTGGCCGGAGCGTTTGCGCTGAGCGGGTGTTCAAGTAACGGAAACGGGTCAGAGAATCAGGCGGAGAATCCGGATCAGGGAGCGAATTTCAATGCAACTGGTCTTCCTATTGTAAACGAAACAGTATCTTTAAGGATGGTAGCCCCGAAGGCGGCCTTGGCCCCGGAGTTCACGGAGATGGAAATCTTCAAACGGCTGGAGAAGGATACGAATGTAAAGATTAACTGGGAGAACATTCCCGATACCGACTATACAGAGAAGAAAAACCTGCTGCTGGCGAGCGGCGACTTGCCGGATGCCTTTTATGCGGCCGGGTTTACCGATTATGAGCTGATCAATTACGGTGAAGACGGAACCCTGATTCCGCTGGAGGATTTAATAGAACAATATGCCCCTAATTTGAAAGCGCTTCTGGACCGCCGGCCTGATATCAAATCATCCATTACTGCACCAGACGGGCACATTTACGGGCTGCCTTCCTGGGAAGAAAATAACCTGGGAACAAACCCTTTCTTTCACGTTATCAATAAAAGCTGGCTGGATAAGCTGGGCCTGAAGGTGCCGGAAACGCTGGATGAATACACGGAAGCGCTGCTGGCCTTCAAAACACAGGATCCGAACGGCAACGGCAAGCAGGACGAAATCCCGCTTAGCTTTATGCACATGCAGTGGTGTATGGATATCGCCGGACTTTTCGGAGCCTTTGGACTTCCGGATAACCTGGAGCACCGTGTCGTCCGGGACGGCAAGGTTATTTTTACGGCAACTCAGCCTGAATACAAGGAAGCTCTGAATTATTTTCATGAAAAATGGTATAAGCAGGGTCTGATCGATCCGGAATCCTTCACTCAGGATGCGGCGCAGTATCTGGCCAAAGGTAAAACAACAGAGGAGACGCTGGGCTCCTACGTCTGGTGGGAAGTAGAAGAGGTTGTCGGTACTGAACGTGCCAAGGATTATGTTCTGCTGTCCCCGCTTAAAGGCGCGGATGGGGAGCAGACGATCGGACGCGCCAATGGCGGCGGGCCGGGACGCGGATCTTTTGTCATTACCAAAGAGAACAGCAATCCGGAAATCACCATGCGCTGGATCGACCAGCAGTACGAGCCTTACATGGCTGCTCAAATCCACTGGGGTCCGCTGGATGTCGTATACAAGAAGGATGATAACGGTAAGCTCGTGAATCTGCCGCTGCCTGAGGGAGCGTCTGCAGGTGAGTTCCGCCAAAAGGTTGCTCCGGGATCCGGCGCGCCCGGCGTCATTACCTTCGATGATTTCGGAAAAGTGGTAGATATGGAGCCACGGGCCCAGCAGCGCGCTGCTGACCTGGAGAAATTCTACAATCCTTATATGGAAAAAGAAAACTATCCGGGCATCTTCTTTGAGCCGGAGGAGCTGGATACCATTAACAAAATTGAGCCGGAACTGATCAAGTATGTAAATACACAAAGAGGAAAATTCATTGTAGACGGCGGCGCAGATGAGGCATGGGATAGCTACATCAAGACACTGGAAAAGATGGGTCTGAATGAATTGATGGAAATCTATCAGACCGGACTGGACCGCTACAATGCAAATCTAAAACAATAAATAAATAGAGGGTTAGGTGGGGAGAAGCTGTGCTAGATGTTATCGCGATTGGAGAAGTATTGATAGATTTTACACCAGCAGGCCGTTCAGCCGCGGGGAATGAGCAGTTTGAGTGCAATCCTGGAGGAGCTCCGGCCAATGTGGCCGCTGCGTTGTCCCGTCTGGGTGCAAAATCGGCACTCGTCAGCAAGGTTGGAGCGGACTCTTTCGGCTCCTTACTGCACAATACACTGCTGAGCAGCGGTGTAGATGTAGCGGGTGTATCGGTAACGGATGAAGCAAGTACGACCTTGGCCTTCGTACATCTGGATGAGCAGGGAGACCGGTCCTTCAGCTTTTTCCGGAAGCCGGGCGCGGATACCTTCTTGCATTCAAAAGATGTTCCGCTGGAACGGTTTGACAGCTGCAAGGTACTGCATTTTGGCTCATTGTCTATGACTCATGAACCTGCCCGTACAGCAACCAGGACGGCCGTTCTTAAGGCTAAGGAAGCGGGAGTGCTGCTGTCGTTTGATCCGAATATCCGGTTTGCGTTATGGGAGAGCAAGGAGGAAGCGAGACAGCATATTCTTTGGGGTTTGAATTATGCCGATATCCTGAAGGTTTCTGAAGAAGAGCTTTCTTTTATTACGGGCACAAACGATATTGGAAAAGGTTCACTTGCGCTTCAGCAGCAATTTGATATTGCACTTATTGTCGTTACTTTAGCGGAAAAAGGCTGCTATTATCGTCTGGCCGGCCAGGATGGATATGTTCCGGGGGTTAAGGTCAAGGCCGTTGATACGACAGGAGCAGGAGACGCTTTTCTGGGCTGCCTGTTATATAAGATTCTGGATAACGGGGGCTCCCTGAAGGAGCTGACCGTTCAGCAAATCACCAGCATGCTGAGTTTCGCCAATGCCGGCGGAGCGCTGGTTACAACACGAAAGGGGGCTCTTGGGTCCATGCCTACGACAGATGAGATTAACCGCCTGATGGAGTCCGCCAAACTGGACAATGACGACCGGTTCAGACCGGGCTTCCACTTTTCACCTCCCGACAACTGGGCGAATGATCCCAACGGATTAGTCTACTACAAGGGAAGCTATCATCTATTCTATCAATATCATCCATATGGTAATAAGTGGGGTCCGATGCACTGGGGCCATGCAGTAAGTGAAGACCTGGTTCACTGGGAGCACGCGCCTGTTGCGCTATTCCCGGATGAGCATGGTGCGATTTTTTCAGGCTGCTGTGTAGTGGACTGGAATAACAGCAGCGGTTTATTTGAAGAATCCCAAGGAGGACTCGTTGCGATCTTTACGCATGCGGATACCCATCCGGAGACAGGCCAGCCGCGGCAGCGTCAGAGTCTGGCCTACAGCAGCGATGAAGGTCAAACCTGGCAGAAGTATCAGGGTAATCCAGTGCTTGCCGAGGAGGAGCTGATAGACTTCCGGGATCCCAAGGTGTTCTGGCATCCGCAAAGCGGGCAGTGGATTATGGCGATTGTTGCAGGAGACCACGCCCGGTTCTATGCTTCAGATAATTTACGTGAATGGTCGCTGACCGGTGAATTCGGCAAAGAAGAAGGCTCGCATGACGGCGTCTGGGAATGCCCGGATCTGTTTCAGCTCCCGGTGGATGACACCGGTGTTTCCAAATGGGTGCTTATTATCAGCATCGGGGACAATCCCGATTGTCCAGAAGGCTCGCGCACACAATATTTCATTGGTGAATTCGACGGAAAGACGTTTATCAATGACAACCCGGCCGATCATATTCTGTGGCTGGATTATGGCAGAGATAACTATGCAGGTGTTACCTGGTCGGATATTCCGGAGCAAGACGGCCGCCGCGTCCTCATCGGGTGGATGAGCAACTGGAAATATGCCAACGAGACCCCTACCGGTTCCTGGAGAGGTGCAATGACTTTGCCCCGTGCCTTGTCATTGACCAGCAAGGACGGGAGCATCGTGTTGACCCAAATGCCTGTCCGGGAAATAGAGCAGCTGCGGAAAGAATCCTTGAGCTGGAAGGATGTCACGGTTACGCCTGAGACTCCTTTCTTACAGCAGACCCATTATAATCTGCTGGAGATTGAAGCAGTGCTGGATGTCCGGTCAGGGGATGGAATCTATATTCACCTGAAATCCTCCGGACAGGACGAGATCATTATCGGTTACGACCCTGCTGACAAGCGGCTGTTCACCGACCGCTCCCATTCAGGTGTGACTGATTTCCATGCGTCGTTTGCAAGCCGGCATGGTGCCAGCCTTGCTGCGGTGAATGGACAGCTCAGGCTGCAGATCTGGCTGGACCGCAATGCGGTTGAAGTGTATGCGGATAATGGCCTGGTTGTGCTGACCGATCAGATTTTCCCTGAATCTCCGATCGAGAGTATCGGAATCCGTACGCAGACAGGGCAGGTGGTCGTGAACTCCCTGCAGATTCACAAGCTGGACGCTGTTCAGATTCCATATGTCAGTACAGGGCAGCCATCAAGGAGGAATGAGGCATGAGCAGCTCGGCGGGAGACCGCGGACTAAAGAGGTATTGGGCTTTTGATGAAGGAGCCGGAGCAGGTGCGCTGGAGAAAGTCACTGATACGATGGATGATGTCCATTATGTGTTTAATAATGCGGAGTTTACCGATCCTTGTAATCCGCCATGGAGGCAGGGAGTGGCAGGAACCAGTCTCCTCTTCGATGGTTACTCAACCTACATTGAACATTCTGTCCATGGCGAAGGTCGTAGTGGAGAGCCGGAATTTCTGACGGCTCTCAGCATCGGGGTATGGATAGCCCCGAGAACCTATGAGTGGGGGCACGAGGGCAAGCTGGCCGCCATTGTGAACCGGTACAATAAGGATGCTAAGCATGGGTACCTGCTGGGCATGTTCCGTCACGGCTCCTGGTCCTTCCAAATCGGGCTTGCAGGCGGGGAATGGATCGAAATCTGGTCGCCTGACGGCTGTGAGCTGCCCAAGAATGAGTGGTCTTACGTAAATGCCGTGTTCAATGGGGATGAAGGTGAGCTTAAGCTGTATTTGAACGGCAGCGGGATTGCTTCGGCGGTGATACCTGCCGGTTCAAGGCTGGCAGTAGCGGCAGATACTGATCTGCTCATCGGCAGGAACAATCACAGCAGCAAGCTTGCAGAAGTATTCACCCTGCATATGTTCAGCGGTCTTATGGATGAGCTGAAGTTGTATAGCCGTGCGCTGAGCAGCGGGGAAGTGGCTGCTTCTTATCAGGCGGTGCTCGCTTCACATGGAGGCGTCCGGCCGCAAGTGGAATATGAAGCTATCAGGCTGGAACGGACGCCACTGCTTGCGGACCGGCACAGACCACAGTATCATGTCAGCCCGCCGGCCCATTGGATGAACGAGCCGCATGCACCGGTTTATTTTGACGGGCAATATCATCTGTTCTATCAGCATAATCCGCAGGGACCGTACTTTCATCATATTCATTGGGGGCATTGGGTAAGTGAAGATCTGGTACATTGGCGTGATCTCCCTGTGGCCCTGGCGCCTGAGAAGGATCAGCTCGCACCCGACGGAATCTGGTCAGGGAGTGCGACTTATGATGCTGACGGCCTGCCTGTCCTGTTCTTTACGGCCGGTAATGACAGTGCATCACCGAATCAGAGTGTGGCGCTGGCCAGAAGCACTTATTCATCAGACGGGGACCCTGATCTGGTCCGGTGGATCAAACATCCCGAGCCGCTCATTGTACAGCAGCAGGGGATGGGGGCATTCGGAGATTTCCGGGACCCGTTCGTGTGGAAGGATGAGGACGGCTGGTATGCCCTGGTAGGATCAGGCGTAGAAGGCGGCGGGGGATCTGCGCTGGCTTTTGCGTCAACAGACATGCTGAACTGGACGTACAAAGGATCATTCTTTGAAGCGGATATTCAGAAGTTCCCTTATCTTGGGCCCATCTGGGAGCTCCCTGTATTCCTCCCTCTGGGCAGCGACATGCAAGGCGTGAGCAAGCACCTTCTGCTGGTCAGCCCTGTGGGAGCTGGAGCCGATGTTGAAGTGTTCTACTGGATCGGACAGCTGGACAAGAATAATCTGTCATTCATACCGGATCAGGAGGAACCACAGCTCATTGATGTCGGTGATTTCCATTTTACCGGCCCGAGTGGAATGGTCGATCCGGTGACAGGCAGGAATATCGTCTTTACGATTGCGCAGGGTGACCGTACATCCGTGCTGGAATACCAGTCAGGCTGGGCTCATAACGGCGGTTTGCCGGTAAGCGTGTATTTACGGGAGGATGGCCGGCTTGGAATCGAGCCGATTCATGAGCTGCAGTCACTGCGGGGTGAGAAGCGATTATCGCTTCATGACAAGTCATTAACAGAAGCCAATGATCTCTTGAAGGCTATTCAAGGCGATATGCTGGAGATTCAGCTGGAAATGGAGCGGGGCAGTGCTGCACAGCTTGGAATCAAGGTCCGGTGTACACCGGATGGAGAGGAAGAAACGCTGCTGTATTATGACTGGAAGGAATCCATGCTTTTGGCCGACCGGACGAAAACATCACAGCATCCGGAAGAAAAATGCCGCGGAGTTCAGGGCGGTAAGCTGGAGCTGTCAGGTGAGAATCTGAAGCTGCATCTCTATCTGGACCGCTCCATGGTCGAGGCCTATGCCAACGGACTCAAAAGCCTGACGACCCGTGTATATCCGGGCCGCAAGGATGCCTTGGGGCTTGTGCTTTGGGCAGATGGCGAGCCGTTGGTGAAGTCGATGGAAATTTGGGAAATGAAGTCTATATGGTAATGCGGAGCGCCACGGCGCTCCTTCCCTCATGGGTACAGCAATTAACGCAAACAAGCAGACAATTGTTTGTAAGCGCTTCATTTAATCGAACATAATGAAGGAGGCTTGTTAATGAGGAAAGCTAACCGAAATACATCCTGGATTTCCAAAATAGTTGCAGGGGTTATGGTTCTGCAGCTTGCGGCCCCAGGTATTCAAGGCACAGCCGCAGCCGGGGTTGAGAAGGAAGGCGGGGAGGCTGCGGCATCAAGCCCGGCTCCGGGACTGTCCGTTACCGGTTCAGTCTATCAGGCACCCAAGCTGGAAGGGAGCTCGTCCGTTACGGATGCGGTCTATGAACTTGTGAATCCGGGCTTTGAAACCGGAGACTTGACGGGATGGACTGTAATTAGAGGAAACGCGTTTGGTCCGGATAGTGTATCCGTGGAATCCACCTGGTGGGCGGAACAAATCCCGTATAACCAGGAGGGTACTTATCATTTAAACGGCTGGAAATATGACGAGGCTGCTACAGGCGTGCTGCGGTCCGGCAGCTTCGAGCTGGGCGGCAGCGGGTGGATCAGCTTCAAGCTTGGCGGCGGCAAAAATCCGGATAAGGTCTATGTAAATATTGTAGAGGCGGATACGGGACAGGTGGTTGCCAGGTACGGCAACAGCACATTCGCCGACGTGGGCTTCCCGAACCCCGCCCAGGGCATGCGGCTTGCCAATATGGAGCAGTATAAGGCCGATCTTTCCGGACATTTGGGAGAGAAGCTGTATGTAGAGATCGTCGATAATGCAACTGCGGATTGGGGTTTGATTTTTGCAGATGCCTTTAACATGTACCATGAATCAGAGCCTGCCGGCGGCACTGTTGCTAAAGATATTAAGCCGGATTTCCAGCGGTATCAATTCCAGAATCCCGGCTTTGAAACCGGCGATCTTACAGGATGGACCGTGGTGGAAGGCGAAGCGTTCGGGCCAGAGAGCGTATCAGATGAAACTACCTGGTGGGCTGAACAAATCCCGTACAATCAGGAGGGCACTTATCATCTAAACGGCTGGAAATATCCCGAAGCTGCGACGGGAGTCCTTCGTTCCAGCACCTTTGAGCTGGGAGGAACAGGCTGGATAACCTTTAGGCTGGGCGGAGGCAAGCATACAGATCAAGCCTATGTGAGTGTTGTCGATGCCGATACCGGAAACCTGATTGCCAGATACGGGAACAGCGAATTTAACGAATCCGGGTTCCCGGACCCGGCGCAGGACATGAGGCTTGCCAATATGGAGCTGTACAAAGCGGACCTGTCCAAATATACCGGCAAAAAACTGTATCTGGAAATTGTTGATCATGCAGTCTCGGATTGGGGAGTGATTTTTGCGGATGACTTCCAGAGCTTTAACGAGAGCGTGCCGGAAGAAGGGGTAATGGCCGGCAACATCATTCCGACTGAAATTACGAATCGCAGTTTTGAGACAGGCAACTTTGAGGGCTGGACGGCTACTGGGGAGGCTTTTCAAGTAACGGATGAAGCTCACGCAGGTAAAGAGGGCAACTTTTATGCCAAATCCTCCCTCCAGGGACAGGGCTCTATTACCTCAAGCGCCTTCACGCTTCAGGGAACCGGGACGATTAGCTTTAAGGTTGTAGACATTGTGAATCCGGAGAGTGCCTACGTAGGATTGTACGATGCCGGAACTGACGATCTGCTTGAAAAGACCGGGAATGCCATCGTAAATCAACAAATTACCTGGAATGTGCATAAGTACTACAACAAGAGCCTTTATATCAAGGTTATCGACTCGTCTGATCAGTCCCGGATTGCCGTTGATGCTTTCCAGGCAAACAGTACGGGCAACATCTTCTATATGAATTTTGATGAAGGTGCGGGCAAGAAGGCACTTGAGCAAGTAAGCAATCTTGAACACGATGTCAACTATGTGTTTAATAGCGCCAGGTACATGGACTCCAAAGATCCGAGCTGGACTCCGCGCGGAGTAAAGGGCGGTGCCCTGCTGTTTGACGGATATTCGAATGATATTGAGGTTAACGCGAAGGATACCATTTCCGTAAGCGACGCGCTGACGGTCGAAGCCTGGGTTGCTCCGCGCAGCTATGAATGGGGAGACGGGAATAAGCTGTCTGCCATTGTGAATCAGTCCGATCAGGATAAGGCGGAAGGCTTCGCGCTTGGCATGTTCCGGCATGGCACATGGTCGATGCAGGCGGGAATAGGCGGACAGTGGATTCAGGTATGGGTTAAGGATCATCCGCTTGAAAAATACAAATGGAATTATGTGGCGGCCACCTTCGACAAAGAAGCCGGAATGATTAAGCTCTACCTGAATGGTCAGGAAGTAGCATCTCAGGCAACCCCTGTCAGCATTCCGATCACACCGTCAACGGAGAACCTGATTATCGGAAAAAATAACAGATCTGCTGAGTTTGTGGGATTGTTCTCCTACAACATGTTCAGCGGACTTATCGATGAAGTGAAGCTGCAGAACAAGGCGCTCACGGGTCAAGAGATTCTGGCCGAGTATGAAAATGTGAAGACGCTTCACGGCGGTGCGGTTCCGGACATTCCAGACGGTGATATTGATGAATACCCGGGTGTGTTTGACGGGGATCAGCACCGTCCCCAGTACCATGCAATGCCGCCGCAGAACTGGATGAACGAAGCGCACGCACCGATTTATTTTAACAGTAAGTATCATTTATTCTATCAGCATAACCCGCAAGGTCCGTTCTGGCATCAAATCCACTGGGGACATTGGGTAAGTGACGATATGGTGCACTGGGAAAATGTGAGGCCTGCACTTGCACCTGAGGCAGGCACGCTTGATCCGGACGGTGCATGGTCAGGCAGCGCAGCTTATGACCGTGACGGTAATCCTGTCTTGTTCTATACCGCGGGCAATGACTCTCTATCACCGAACCAAAGAACAGGACTGGCAACCCCGGCTGATTTATCGGACCCTAACTTGGAGGAGTGGGTGAAATATCCTGAACCGGTAACAGAGCAAAACGGAAACGGCATTCATAACGAATTCAGAGACCCGTTTGTATGGTATGACCAAGAGACGGATAAGTGGTATCAGCTGGTAACCTCCGGTCTTAAAGACTTTAGCAGCGGCACCGCTTTGGTCTACGTATCCGATGATATGTACAACTGGGAGTATAAAGGACCGCTTTATGTCAGTGACAGAAGCTTGTATCCGGAGCTTGGAACAGTATGGGAACTGCCGGTGCTGCTGCCGTTAGGCAAAGATAGTACCGGCAACCAGAAATATATTTTCATGATTAATCCCCATGAAAAGCCGGAGCACGTTCTGCCGGCGAATGATGTGCAACGGGATGTTGAGGTTTTTTACTGGATTGGAACCTGGGACCGGCACCACTTCAAATTTATACCTGACCAGGAGGCACCGTCCAAAATGGATGTAGGCGACGGCTATTTAACCGCAGAGAGCGGGATGGTCACCCCTGACGGAAGAACAGTCGTGTTCTCCATGGTGCAGAATGTAAGAACACCGCAGGCGGAATATCAGGCCGGATGGGCGCATAACCTGGCGCTGCCGGTTTCACTGAGCCTGGATGAGCACGATGAATTGCGCATTGAGCCTATTGAGGAATTAAAGAGTCTGCGAGGAGATAAGGTGGTTGATTTCTCGGACAAAAATTTGGCTGCTGCCAATCAATTGATCCACAATGTCAAAGGCGACATGCTGGAAATCGTCATGGAGATCGATCCGGGCGAAGCCCAGAAATTCGGCCTTAAAGTGCGGCGCTCTGACAACGGCCAGGAAGAAACACTGATTTACTATGACAAGAGCGATAATACATTTAATGTAGACCGGACCAAGAGCAGTATCGATCCGGATGTCCGGGTGGATGGGATTCAGGGCGGACATGTAGAGCTTGACGGAGAGAACCTGAAGCTACACATTTTCCTGGACCGTTCGGTAGTTGAAGCCTTTGCCAATAATAAGAAAAAGCTGACTACCCGCGTCTATGTAGGCAGATACGATTCCTTGGGTCTGCAGGTCTGGGCCGATAACGATGTTACGGTCAAGTCGATGGAAGTATGGGAGATGAATGCTTTGACAGGTGAACCAGCAGCTCCGGTCTATGTACCTGACAACTGGGACAACTCCGTATACACCGATATTACGGATCTGCCCAACCATGATTTTGCCACAGGCGACTTGACGGGCTGGATTACGGAAGGGGAGGCCTTCCAGGATATCCATGTGACGGATGCCCGGTTTTTCTGGGACACAATCTATTTCAATCCTTCACATAAAATACCGGGCGGCTATCATTTGTGGGGCTTCAATGAGGAGGCTGGCGGCGACAGCTTAACGGGCACGCTGAAATCACAGAATTTCATCCTTGGCGGAAACGGCAAGCTCAATTTCCTGGTCAGCGGCGGGCGTGATATTGATAAGCTATACGTCACACTGGTCCGGGCATCGGACGGCAAGGAGCTGTTTAAAGAGACGGCCACCAATTATGAGGAATATCAGCGGAAGATCTGGGATGCATCAGCGTATATCGGCGAGGAACTGTACATTAAGGTTGTTGACCAATCCACAGGCGGGTTCGGACATATTAACGTCGATGATTTCAATGTACCGGTTAAGGTGCAGAACGGTGTAGACCCAATTGACCCAACTGACCCGACAGACCCAACTGACCCAACTGACCCGACAGACCCAACTGACCCAACTGACCCGACAGACCCAACAGACCCAACAGACCCGACTGACCCAACTGACCCAACTGACCCAACTGACCCAACTCCTCCCGTTCCAACCAGTCCGCCGGGTAATCCTGTGATCCCTGGAAGCATGCCGGATAGCCAGAGCAGCTTAAATTTCGAACTGGCCAAAGGTGAACGGCAGGTGTTGTTTCCGGTCAAGCTGGCGGCAAATGACGGGAAGAATGCCCTAAAGGTTAAGCATTCAGATGTGGAGATTGAAGTTCCTGCGGAGGTTTTAAAGGAATTACAGGCGCTGGTTACCGGCAGCGGATTGGAACAGTCGCAGATCTCTTTCCAAATGGGGGTATTATCTCCGCAGCTGGGCAGGGAGCTGCTTGACCGGGCAGAAAGTAAGAATCAAGCAGCTGTCTCCGCAGCCGGAGAGGTCTATGACTTCAAATTATCTATCGTGAAGGCCGATGGAACAGTGCTTGAGCTGAAGAAGTTCTCCCAGCCTGTCACAATAAGACTGAGTGCCAATGAGAATTCCCAACGGGATCTGACTGGCATCTACTACATCGCTGATGACGGCAGCCTGGAGTACATGGGCGGCAACCGTTCGGACGGTAAATGGACAGCAAAGGTGAGTCATTTCAGTACATTTGCGGTTCTTACCTACGACAAAACATTCGAAGATGTGAATGCATCGTATTGGGCTCATGATGTGATTAAAAAGATGGCGGCCAGACAAATGGTCTCGGGTATCAGTGAAACAGCGTTCGCACCAAAGCAAAACGTGAGCCGGGCAGAATTTGCTGCCCTGATTACCCGGGCACTGAGTATAAAATCTGCCAACACAGCGATATTTAAGGATGTGGATTCAGCAAAATGGTACGCTTCTTCCATTACAGCCGCTTATGAGAATGGGATTATAACAGGCAGAAGCGCGGATACTTTTGCACCGGAGGAATCCGTAAGCCGGGAAGAAATGGCGGCCATGATCTACAAAGCGTATCTGTTTCATACAGGCCGGAATGCTGCCGTTAACCGGTTAAGCAGCTTTAGGGATGCGGATCACATCAGCAGCTGGGCTGCGGATGCAGTCGCTGCTGCACAGGAGCTCGGATTAATCAGCGGCCGCGGAAATCAATTGTTTATGCCGCATGAGGAAGTCATCCGTGCAGAAAGTGCGCAGGTCATTTCGCTATTGCTTGAAAGGATTGAGGAGCAGAAGGAGCGTTAATGCAGCAGAATGGGAATATAAGCTTAAGGTGTTTATTAACCGAGAACCTTTGCGGTATTATGTCGGCAGAGAAGAGGCGATGAATGCCAGAATGTACGTTACACTGATTCCGGGATTTCCGGTGCTGTAATCTCTTTATAGCTGTCTCATCTGCAGAGAAACCTGCAAATGGGACGGCTTCTTCTTTTACTAACCTTTCCCGCGTTCAGGTTTCTCCCCGTATTCTTTGCCAAATGCCTCCATCTGTTTAAGTACAGGCAGCAACTTAACTCCCTTCTCTGTCAGCGAATATTCGACCCGCGGCGGTACTTCCGAATACACATCGCGTTTAATTACCCCGTCGTTCTCCAATTCTTTAAGCTGCTTTGTGAGCGAGCCTTGCGATAAGCCGCCCAAGAATTTTTTTATCTCGGTAAAACGGCGGGTTTCCCCTTCCAAAAACCAGATAATGAAATATTTCCAGCGCCCTGAAAGCACATTTTGCGTAAAGGCTATTGCATACATATTCCTGTTATCATCAATAAACTCTTTTTCAAATCCGCCATTACATACCCTCATGATCTCGCTCCCAGTCTATAAGTACAAAAATATGTACAATGTTCATTTAAATTGCCTTCTTTTCAAATCAAATGTATGAACGTATGATGGTGTCAAAGCCGCAAATCAGTACAAATAATATTATTTAATTAGCAAGCTAATGATTATTGTAACATAACTCGCAAAGGAGACCAATCAAGTTGTTTAAGGCTATATTCAATATACGGTGCTAAGAAGAGAGGATGTAAATAATGAAAAATCGTGTAGCAGATATTCTTGGAATTGAAAAACCCATTTTACAAGGACCTATGAGTTGGATCACAAATGCTGAATTTGTTGCTGCCGTAAGTAATGCGGGTGGTTTAGGGATTCTTGGTCCTAATGCCGGCCAAACGACAATTACAACCTCTCCAGAGGAAACCGCAGAACGTATGCGTCGTGAGATTCGTAAGACAAAGGAACTGACGGATAAACCCTTTGGGACAACTTTAATTACTGATACAGATATGAAGTTCACTTGGCCAATTTTGGAAGTTGTTATTGAAGAAGGAATACATGTTGTTCTTCTTAATGGCGTTGAAGGAACCCTAACTGAAAAGATCATTACCCCATTGAAGGAAGCAGGCATTAAGATTGTCTACCGTCCTCTAACGCCAACGATCGAAGATGCAAAGGCTGCTCAAGCTATGGGTGTTGATGTTTATGTTGTTACTGGATTTGATGAGGGGGGGACATTGCCGACAAGTGTCATTGGTACTTTTACAATAACTCCTATTATTGTTGATGTGCTTGATATTCCAGTAATCGCTGCCGGTGGTATTGGTGATGCCCGCGGTGTTGCAAGTGCCTTTGAATTAGGGGCAGAAGGTGTCTTTCTAGGGAGCCGTTTTATTCCTACTGTCGAGAACCCGGCAGCACAATCAGTAAAGCAAAGGATAGTGGATTCATCCGCAACAGATTTGTTGCTGTACCGTACTTTACCAGCGTACTACCGTTCATTGCCTACACCATTTGCAGAAAAACTGGTGGCTATGGACAACCAGGGCGCATCCCGTGAAGAAATTGCTAAGATTGGGGGTAGCTCTAGTGTAATCCGTATCGGTATGCTTGAAGGTAACGGTGAAGGTGGAATCATCACTGTTGGTACTGGAATTACGCCAATCAAGAAGATCCAAACTGTACAAGAAGTGGTTAATGAGTTGGCAACAGGTATTAAGTAATTGCCTTCTTTGCAAATCAAACGTATGAGCAAGATGATGGAGACGAGGTTATTAATTCATACAAACATCAGCAAATAGTTAGTAAGCTAAAGATTATTATGACATAACTAGCAAAGGAGCCTACCCATTGAATAATACGCTTGAATTGCTTCAAAATCACACCTCCGTTCGTTCGTATACAAACCAACCCCTGACAGAGGAACAACTGGAGGCAATCTTTAAGGCGGCTAATCAAACCTCTTCCTTCAGCCTTCTGCAGGCCGTTTCGATCATCAGAATCACTGATCTGGATCTTCGTAAAAAGGTGATGTATCTCTGTGGTAATCAGCCTTACATTGAAGAAGCAGCAGAGTTTTGGATTTTCTGTTCTGATTTCAACCGGAATCATCAGATTGCCCCCGATGTTGATATTGAATATATTGAATTTCTGCAAATTGGTTCACTTGATGCCGGGTTAATGGCACAAAATGCGTTAACGGCTGCAGAATCTATGGGACTTGGCGGCGTTTTTATAGGCGGGGTTAAATTAAATATCAATGAATTATCTGAAGAGTTAAAATTGCCTAAGTATGTGATTCCGTTGGTGGGATTATGTATCGGTGTTCCGTACGGAGATAAATCTGAGCTGAAGCCTCGGTTGCCTCAATCCATGGTATTATTTGAAAACCAGTATCAGCCACTCGATAAAGAGCAATTAGCCGTCTATGATGAAACCATGCTGAAGTATTATGAGGGCCGTCCTGTTAAAGCTCCATTCACCGTGAAAAAAGTAAAAGGGTGGAGTGAGCACATCCGGGATCATCTTCAAAGAAGTATCCTGCCCGAAATGCTGGAGTATTTAAACAAGCAAGGATATGCCAACAAATAAGAAGCCATTCAGAGAGATGGACACCTCAATTTCACCATGTTATAGTTAGTCCGCTAAATATACTTTACAAGTTGAGGGTAGACTATGAATGATAAGGTTGATTGCGATATTCGTCAGTCGTTAGACCGGATTTCTTCCCAAATGCGCCGGGATTATAGTGAGTCTCTAAGGGAGCTTAACCTGTATGTAGGCCAGGAGAAATTACTTTACCGGTTGTGGCTAGGTGATGGGATTACACAAATGCAAATACGCGAACATCTAAATTGTGAACCCCCAACAGTAACAAACATGGTTAAGTCACTGGAGCAAAACGGATTTATTTACCGTAAGCGTGATGAGCAGGATGCGAGGGTAATGCGGATTTTTCTTACAGATAAGGGTAAAGAATTAGAAGAACCGGTAGATATCAAATGGAGACAGGAGCAGGATAAATTACTACATTCCGTTTTACCGGAAGAACGCTTGCTTTTGAGAGAGCTTTTGAAGCGGCTGGAAAGAAACTTATTTTAAGTTTCTTTTTGTGAATATAATTAGCATGCTAAATATTAAACAGGATAATACTTAGGAGGACTAAAAATGAGATTTGGAATTATAGGTGCAGGGCCAATCGGGTCAAATATTTCTCGAAAACTGGTTGAGAATGGGCATGATGTTAAGATTGCAGATGCCCGCGGCATTGAACGTTTGGAAGGAAAGAAACTCACAGGAACACCTGTGAGTATCGAAGAAGCAATTACCAATATCGATGTACTTATCATATCGATCCCTTTCCACGCATTGCCAAGCATTCGCAACATTGTAGATAAACTTGAGGAGGAAGTAATTGTTGTTGATACATCAAATTATTATCCTCAAATGAGCGGTGAAATTGAAGAAATTGAGAACGGGATGGTTGAAAGTGTCTGGGTATCAAATCAATTAGGCAGGTCAATTATTAAAGCTTTCAATAATTTATTAGCCTTTACCTTAGAACATAAAGGTACTCCGGAAGGCAGTAACGGACGTATTGCCACAGCGATTGCCGGTAATGATCTGCACCAAAAGCAAAAAATCATGAATCTGGCCAATGAACTAGGGTTCGATGCAGTAGATAGTGGTTCATTAATTGATTCATGGAGACAACAGCCAGGAACCCCGGCATACTGCACGGAACTAACCAAGGAAGAACTAAGCGAGGCATTAAAAAAAGCAAACAAAGAAAAAGCCCCATCTTTACGGGATAAAGTGATTGAAATCTTATCGGCGGCTACAAGCAGATACTCACATATAGAAGTAGTTAATCTAAACAGAGAAATATATCAATCCTGATTCAGGAATGGATCCGCAGGCTGCAAATAGCCGCTGGAATACCCCCTCATATTGATAACTTAAAATCGATATGTCTATAATAAGCGGTATGAAGGGGGGAGCAGACGATTCGCTATCTATACGAATTTATTCAGCATCAGGACGATCTGCCGATGAAGCTCTTCGTGAATTCCGTGCAGCATATTGATTTTCATTGGCATAAGGAAGTTGAGATCCTGTATGTTCTCCACGGCTCGATTAACATGTATCTGGACCAGAAGCAATATACGCTCCAGGAAGATGATATTCTCGTGATAAACAGTATGTCGGTTCATAAGATTGAGCGGACCCATCAGGATAATGTGCTGCTAACCCTGCAGTTCGGCCCTGAGCTGCTGCATAATAATGCGTTCATCTCCTGCAACTCTGCCGGTCATTCCGGGCAGGACCCATCGCGGCTGCACAGCATCAAGCACAATCTTGCGCAAATGGTCTGGGAGATTAACAAGAAATCTCCGGGTTATCACAGCTACACGACAGGCAGATTACAGATGTTATGCGGATGCCTGCTGCGATATTTTTCGGACGGGACGAATCCGGCGGTGGCAGAAGGAAGCAAGGATAACGATTATAAAAGACTGAACAGTGTCCTCACATACATCGACCGCCACTATAATGAAAAGATTACGCTGCAGGATATGGCGGACTCCGAGCATTTAAGCCTGCATTATTTTTCCCACTTCTTCACGGACAAAATCGGAATTCCCTTTCAAAAGTATTTGACGCTTATCCGTCTGGAAAAGGCCCAGCTTCAGCTGGCGGAAACCGATAAGACCATCTCCGAAATTGCCCTGGATTGCGGATTTGCCAACGTGAAGCTGTTCAACAAGTATTTCAAGGAAAAATACGGCTGCACGCCGGGTTCCTACCGGGAGGCTTCGCTCGCACCGGAGCCGCACCGGCTGAACCTGAACCGCAAGCCCAAAACATATGAGGAATCCTCAAGCGGGGACTATTATGAGATGGACACGATGAATGCCATAGGTTCATTGTACCGCTATCTGGACGTCAAAACGGATACCGGTCAGTCCGGTGTTCCGCTGTCAGCGGCTCTTGCGGCTGCCCCCGAGCGGATTGAGGTTCGTGCAGACCAGACACCGGCATTTTATAAAAAGCACTGGAACATCACCACGACGGCCGGAAGAGCCGTAGAAGGTCTGCGCGAGGATTGGCGGAAGCAGCTGTCTGCCTTGAAGGGAAGCATCCCGTTCCGGTATATCCGGTTTCACGGCATTTTTAATGATGAGATGATGGTATACAGTGAAAATGACGACGGCACACCGGTCTATAACTGGTCTTATGTGGACAAGCTGTATGATTTCCTTCTGGAGCAGGGAGTCCGGCCGTTTGTTGAATTGAGCTTCATGCCGGGACAGCTGGCGAGGTCCAGGGAAACGCTGTTCTGGTGGAGAGGCAATATCAGTCCGCCGTCTGATCCCGCCAAGTGGGAAGCGCTGGTCAGGGCCTTCATCCGGCATTGTCTGAACCGTTACGGCGCGGATGAGGTGAAGCAGTGGTATTTTGAAGTGTGGAACGAGCCGGATCTGGCAGGGGTCTGCTGGGCAGGCAGCAAAGAAGAGTACTTCGCTTTTTACGAATCCACCGTTCATGCGATTAAATCAGTGCTGCCGGAGCTGAGGACAGGGGGGCCCGCCATGGGGTACGGCTCGATCTGGAACGATACCTGGGCTGAGGACTTTTTAGCTTACTGCCGCTCGATTTCTTTTCGTTCCATATTTATTCGGAGTACCCCAAGCTAAAAACGGAAGAAGGCCGTTTGACCCGGATCATGCCCCCGGCATTTTTTAAGGAAAGCATTGACCGTGTGCGGCAAAAAATGAAGGCGGCCTCCTACAGTGACGTTGAGCTTCATATTACCGAATGGAATTTTTCGCTGTACGACCGGAATCTGCTGCATGATACGATGTTTATGGCCCCGTTTGTCATCTACCAGACGATGAATACGATCGGGGACGTGGAGGCGATGGCCTACTGGTCCTTTACCGATGTTTTTGAAGAAAGCGTCGTTCCCGCTTCCCCGTTCTATGGAGGCTTTGGCCTGATCAGCCGCGACGGGTTGAAGAAGCCCGGATGTTACGCGTTTGAACTGATGCAGAAGCTGGGTGACGAGCTGCTGATGCAGGGGGATGGTTATGCGTTTACCCGGAAAAGCGACGGAAGCCTGCAGTTCCTGTTCTATCACTACGTCCATGTGGATCAGCTGTTTGCGAGCGGAGACTGGTCGGAGCTATCAGGCTCCACCCGTTATGATGTATTTGAGGAAAAAGGCAGCAAAGCCTTTGAAATCACGCTAACCCGGCTCACAGGGCCCTATAAATGCACCAGCTATCAGCTGGACCGGGAGCATGGTTCGGTATTTGATGAATGGATGACTATGGGCGCGCCTGATTTTTTAACGCAGGAGGAAATTCAGTATTTAAACAGCAGAAGCGGTCCGGTCATCCGGACAGAGCTTGTTGAGCAGGAAAGCTGGCGCAAAGAGATTGTACTCCCGCCCCATGGGGTGCTGCTGCTCCAGCTCGAAAGGCAGTTTTAATTGAAAATACACCGCGCAAACATCCCTTTTCTGATGAAGGGGTGTTTTTTGTTGTTTATTTTGAATAGAAGCAGACAAGCTAGTACAAGAGACGGAAAGTAGGCAAAATACGAACCCGGATGCGGCAAGTTACAACAAGAAAACGGTATCATTAATCTCTATACTAGGGTTGTAGCAGTTAAGAGAAAGACAGGGGGAATTTAGATGAAGCGTTTCATGAAGTGGATGACAGAATCGTTTGCACCTAGATTGGAGGCGTTTACGAATAATCTCTGGGTGGCATCCATTCAGGAGGCTATTATGGTGGCGATTCCGATGATTTTTATCGGCTCGATTATCACACTCATTTCAATCTTGAAGGATTTCATTCCGGGAATGCCGGATCTTACACCCATCACGACCTTTAGCTTCGGGCTGTTGGGATTGTTTATTGCTTTTTTAACGCCGTATACCGTCATGGAAAAAAGAGAGCGTCACAAAATCAAGCTGCTGGCGGGTATGAGCGGGGTATCCCTCTTCGTGATGCTGCTTAACCCGACCCTAAATGAAGACGGTACCATCCAGTTTATTCTGGAGCGGTTTGGGCCTTCGGGGATGATTACGGCACTTCTGGTTGGTGTGTTTGTTGCGCTTGTCATGAATCTGTGCAACAAATTTTCGTTCTTCAAAAAGGGCTCCTCCCTTCCGGAGTTCATTATGGACTGGTTTGATTTTCTCGTGCCGATTGCTCTCATTTTAACTACAGGCTGGGTTCTGGTCTATCAGCTGGATTTCGATATTTTTGCACTGATTGTCAATGTGTTCGAGCCCATCAATGCCATGGGTCAAAGTCTGACCGGCTTTGTATTGTTCAACTTTATCGGCGTGGTGCTGTATTCCTTCGGTGTAAGCCCATGGGTGATGACTCCGATCTGGTACGCCATTTGGATCCCTGCCATTGAGCAGAATGCAGCTCTCGTCGCAGCTGGGCAGGACCCGGTCAACATCAATACATTCGAAACCTTTTTCTCCGGCTGGCTGGGTATTGGCGGGATGGGGGCGACGCTGCCTTTAGTGGTCTGGTTCCTGCTGGCCCGGTCCAAAAAATTGAAGTCTGTCGGCAAAGCGACCATCCTTCCGTCCTTATTCAATATTAACGAGCCGGTTGTGTACGGGGCACCGATTGCCTTCAATCCGCTGCTTATGGTTCCGATGTGGATTAACGGGCTGATTACCCCGATTCTCGTGTATATTGTCCTCGATATGGGGCTGGTCCGGATTCCGAGCCAAATCTTCCAGCTGTGGTATACCCCGATCGGGCTGTCTACCTATCTGATGAGCGGATTTAACGGGCTTATTCTGCTGGCGGTGGTTCTGCTGATTGTGTTTGCGGTCTGGTTTCCGTTCTTCAAGCTGTATGATGCCCAGGAGCTGAAAAAGGAACAGGAAAATTAAATAAACGATAAAGGATGGAGCAGCATGAATAAATCACCTGATGAATTGTTGAAGGAACTGACCCTTACCGAAAAAGCCTCGCTTGTTGCGGGACTGAATATGTGGATGACCAAAGGGATCGAGCGGCTAAATATTCCGCCAGTTCATATGTATGACGGGACCAACGGGATCCGCAAGACGAACAGTAATGAAGAGATGGGAATCACCACGGAAAATGTACCGGCAACCTGTTACCCGACAGGGTCTGCGATCGGCTCTTCCTGGAACACAGCGCTGCTGCATGAGGTAGGCGTGGCGCTTGGACGGGAGTCCAAGACAATGGAGGTAGAGCTGCTGCTCGGTCCCGGCGTCAATATGAAAAGAACACCGCTTGGCGGCAGAAATTTCGAATATTATTCGGAGGATCCCTGCCTGACGGGCGAGCTTGGCGCAGCCTTCATTAACGGTATCCAAAGCGAAGGCGTCGGAGCCTCGGTCAAGCACTTTGCGGGCAACAACCAGGAGTTTGAGAAAATGGTGACCAGCTCGGAAATCGATGAGCGGACGCTGCGTGAAATTTACCTGAGTGCCTTTGAACGGATCATCAAGAAGTCCGATCCCTGGACGGTCATGTGCTCCTATAACCTGCTGAATGGAACCTATACCAGCGAGAATGAGCACTTGTTAAACGATATTCTCAGAGAAGAGTGGGGCTACGAAGGCGTGGTCCTGTCCGACTGGACAGCCGTTAATGACCGGATACGCGGGCTAAAGGCCGGACTTGACCTTGAAATGCCGGGCCCTGCCCACTACAATGCCAAAGCTATCGTAGAAGCGGTTCAGGAAGGCAAGCTTTCCGAAGCGCAGCTGGACAAGAGCGTAGGCCGTATCCTGAAGCTGGTTGAGCGGGTTACCGGAAACAATACTGCGGAAAAAGTGGATGCAGATTACCATACGCTGGCCCGTAAAGCGGCGGCCGAAAGCATCGTGCTGCTGAAGAACGATAACGCGATTCTCCCGCTGCGGCCGGAAACGGCTTCGTCGATTGCGGTAATCGGACGTTTTGCGGTGAAGCCGAGAATTCAGGGGGCCGGCAGTGCCAAGGTAACCCCTACCAGAGTCGATATCCCGTTGGAGGAAATCAAAGAGCTGGCAGGTACTCTGGCTACGGTGAGCTATACAGCCGGATACCCGGAAGATGATTCTGTGAATGAAGAGCTTATTAATGAAAGTGTATTACTGGCCAAGAACGCCGATGTGGCTGTACTGTTCGTAGGCCAGCCGGAATATGCCGAATCCGAAATGCATGATTTGAAGGGCATCGAGCTTCCCGAGCACCAGGTCAAGCTGATTCAGGCGGTGGCCGCTGTTCAGCCAAAATGTATCGTGATAACCAGCAGCGGCTCGGCGCTGGTCATGCGTCCATGGGTGCAGCATGTTCCTGCCGTCATCCATTCCTGGCTGTCGGGTCAAGGCATGGGCAGATCCATAGCAGAGGTATTGTTCGGTTATACCAATCCTTCAGGCAAGCTGTCTGAGACCTTCCCTGTGAAGCTGGCGGATAACCCTTCGCATATGCGGATCCGCGGAGAGAACGGCAAGCTCTATTACCGCGAAGGCCTGTCTGTGGGTTATCGCTACTACGACCGTAAGGAGCTGGCGCCGCAATTCCCGTTCGGACACGGCCTGTCCTACACTGCATTTGCCTATACGGACTTGGAAGTGGTGCAGCACGGGAGTGGAGTCAAAGTATCCTTTCAACTGACAAACACAGGCAAGCGCAGAGGGAAAGAAGTCGTTCAGCTGTACGTACACGATGAAGAATGCAAGTGGACCCGGCCGGAGAAGGAGCTGAAGGCCTTTGCCAAGGTGGAGCTTGACCCGGGCGAACAACAGACGATTGTCTTTGAGCTGGAGGAGAGAGATTTTTCATACTTCAATACCAAATACAACCGCTGGGCTGCAGACACCGGATATTTCCAGATTCTGCTGGGCAGCTCGTCCAAGGACATCCGGATCACGGGAAGACTGCACTGTGACTTCGGGAAGGAAGAAATCACGTTCCATAAATTCAGCCTTCTCAGCGAATGGATCAGTGACCCCGCCGCAAAAGCCGTATTGGAAGAGTGCCTGAATGAAATGAATGAGCATGTCACAGACAAAGTATATCTTAACGAGGAGTTTGTCGGCTTCTGGGAGGACTTCCCGATGATAAAGGTCTTCCAGATGTTCGGCCAGACTTGGATGAACGAGCGCTCACCGGATGAAGTGATTCAGGAGCTTATTGAACGGGTTGAGCGGGTGCGGACTGCGGACTAATTAAAATATAAATCCAGAAAACCTTGAGAAATCAAGGTTTTTTAATGTGGAATTCGGCGCTGAGGCTAGTGGTTCCGAACACCCTGCGAAACTAGTATAATATGAGGGAATTTCAATGAAGGAGAGAGAATCTAATGGATCAAGATGAATTGTTTATGAAAGAAGCAATCAGGCTTTCTGCACTCGCTGTCGAACATGGGAACGAGCCTTTTGGAGCGGTGTTGGTTAAAGACGGTGAAATGGTGTACTCTAATGAGAACCAGATTTATTCATTGACCGATCCAACTTTTCATGCAGAGGCAGGGCTGCTAAGAAGATTTTGTACAGAGACGCATATTACCGATTTACAAGACTACACACTGTACTCAAGCTGTGAGCCTTGCTTTATGTGTTCAGGTGCCATTGTATGGACCCATTTGGGACGATTGGTCTATGCAGCCAGCGACAAAGATTTAAATGAAATTCTGGGTGAAAAGGGAGCCAATGCTTCTCAAATGGTCTTTGAACATTCCCATTACCAACCTGAAGTTACAGCAGGTATATTACGCGAAGAAAGTATAAAAATACTCTTTGATTACTTTTCACAGAATCAGAAGGGGTAATATAGCGATGTGCAGAAGAGGAGCATGCCATAATCATCAGGCTGTATGAATTCACCGGGTGCCGCGGTAAGCTGGCTCTAAGCACGGAGTGGCCGGCTGCAGCTTGGCAGGAATGTGACCTGATGGAACGCCCTCTCCCTAATATCCATCACGGCCACCATTATGAAACCGAAATTACACCCTATGAGATAAAGACATTGAAGCTGAAGCTAATATAACCTTCCAATCAAGCCAGACCGTTTACAAGCGGTCTGGCTTTGTTCTGTCTGTCCTGTACTGGGAGGGGGTCAGCCTGAGCTGTTGCTTGAACTGCCGCATGAAGTGGATTTCGCTTGCATAGCCGCACATCTCGGCAATCTTCTTGACGGAAATATCTGTAGTGGCGAGCAGATACTTCGCATGTTCTATCCGGCTGGCAATGACATCGGCCATCGGGCTTACACCAAAGAAGTCCTTGTACAAGTGCTGAAAGCAGGACCTGCTCATGGTCAACTCGTGGGCCAGCCCGTCGATCGTCCAGTTCAGGAAGGGCTGGTTATAGATTTTGGTACGGACAATCGACATCTTGTTGTAATGCGTGTTGCCGACCTCCCTCTCGGCGGAATGGATCCGGTTGCTCAGCTTAATGAAGAATAATTGTAAATATAATTCTATTGTCTCGTCTTTATGCGGGTTGGAGGAGTAAACCTCATAGCACAAATTGTTAATGATAATGGACAGCTCATTCAAATCCCCGATAGGGATTACTGCGTTTTTGGGAATAGCCAGCCTGTCCAGCAGCGCTTCATCACCCTGCTCGTCCAGCCGGAAATGAAACCAGTCATTGGTGAACTGTGGCCCGTAAGCCCGGTAGAATTGAGGTGTATGCTCGCTGTACAAAATGAAAGAATCAGGTCCGGTAATCCGGCTCTCTCCTCCAAGGACGAAGACGGCCGGTGTCTTTAGCAGCAGCAGCATATAATCTCCGGAGCCTTGTGGCCGGTTGATGATAAAGTCGGCGTCATGGCTATGATTGTAGCCAATATTGTATATGTTCATTAGAGCCTCCGGTCAGCAGATAGATCTATTGTAAAAGCATGCAGGCCGACTTGTAAATGGCGATTGCACAATAGGTTAGTACTTGCGCACGATGTGTAATTGTCCTGCCGGCCCGGGTTATCTATGCTTAATACAGATAGCATAAGCAGCATACACTGAAGGCGGAAGCCGGAGAGGATGATGGGTTATGAAAGCATGGAGCGGTTATTCAAGAGGGGTTAATCTGGGAGGCTGGCTGTCCCAGTGTCCGTATCATCAAGCACATTATGACACCTTTATTACGGAGAAGGATATTGAAACAATTGCGTCCTGGGGTCTGGACCATGTCCGGCTGCCGGTGGATTATGAAGTCATTGAAGAGTCGGGGAATGCAGAAGCTTACGCGGGATTCAAGCATATCGATAATTGTGTTCACTGGTGCGCTGCCAATGGTCTGAATCTGATTATTGATCTGCATAAGACACCCGGGTTCTCCTTTGACAGTGTGGCCTCCAATTCCCTGTTTGACGATCCGGCGCTCCAGCTCCGGTTCCTTAATCTGTGGAAGGCAATCTCTATTCGTTACGCCGATCATAAGGATACCGTAGCTTTTGAATTATTAAATGAAATTGTGGAGAAGGACAGCAGCCGCTGGAATGCTCTGGCACAGAGAACGATTGCCGAGATCCGCAAATATGCTCCGGAAACCAAAATCGTCATCGGCGGGATTCAGTGGAACAGTGTGCACACCCTCGGGATGCTCGATCAGCCGTACGATGAGAATATCGTGTATACCTTCCATTTCTATGAGCCGTTCCTGTTCACTCACCAGCGCGCAGAATGGGTGGAACAAATGCCGGAGAGCAGCATGGAATATCCGGGAGAACTGGCTGTGTACCGCAGCACTTCAGCCGCCATCGGCGCTTTCGGATCCGGGCTTTATGGAGAGGGAGTCAGCACAATGGGGCCTGAGTACATCAGCAGCCTGATCCAGACTGCGATCGATGTAGCTGCAGAGCGGAAGGTGTATTTGTACTGCGGAGAATACGGAGTCATTGAACATGCCCCGGCTCAAAGCGTGGTGAACTGGTACAGGGATGTCCATGCCATTTTTGAACAATACAATATCGGCCGGGCAGCGTGGACCTATAAATCCATGTCCTTTGGAATCTCGGACCGTTACGACAGCGGCATTACCCCTCAGATCATATCTAATTTGTAAACGTCCAATGACTAATCCTTAAGTGAGGTAACCTTATGAAAATAAAAATTACAGATCAGCCCGGTGCATCTATTCAAAAGGGGATGATCGGCCTTTTCTTTGAAGATATCAACTACGGACTGGACGGCGGCCTTCATGCCGAGATGGTGGAGAACCGTTCATTCGAGTTCATGGAAGCCAAGGGCGACAAGGGAAGCTTCAGCGAAAGCTACGACGGCCTCTACGGCTGGAGCGCGTATCCTGCAGGGGCAAGCGGTGCAAGGCTGAATATTCAAACGGCGCATCCCCAGAATGAGATCAACCCCCATTACCTGGAGTTTACTGCCGCAGAATCCCAGAATGCTTTTACAAATAAGGCCTACGATGGAATCTGTCTTAAACCGGGAGTCCAGTATCAGGTATCCTTGTATGCCAGAACAGAGGGCTATGAAGGCGGAATTGAGGTTGCTGTTGAAAAAAACAATAAGGTCAAAGCGCAGGCTGCTCTTACATCAGCGGTAACGGAGGAATGGACTTGCTATACGGCTCAGCTTAGCTGCAGTGAACCTGTAACTAATGGCGATCTAGTCATCCGGCTGGACACACCAGGTACAGTATACTTCGATTTCATATCCATGCTTCCCTCAGATGCTGTACTGGGCTTATTCCGCAGGGATCTGGTTGAATTGCTGGAAGAGATAAAGCCCGGGTTTCTGCGGTTTCCGGGAGGATGTATTGTAGAGGGATATTCACTGGACAACCGGTATCAATGGAAACAGAGTGTGGGTGCCCCGGAGCAGCGTAAGTCCAATAGCAGCCGCTGGGCTATGCACGGGAATAATGAGGAGAATGAGTACACCAGTGTGTACAGCCATTATAATCAGAGCCTGGGGATCGGCTTTTACGAGTACTTTATCTTGTGCGAATATTTGAAGGCACGGCCTATTCCGGTGCTGAATGTCGGGCTGGCCTGCCAGTTCCAGTCTACAGAGCATGTGGCTGTACATGATGAAGCTTTTAAGGAATATATTCAGGATGCACTGGATCTGCTGGAATTCGCCAATGGGCCGGCAGATTCGGAATGGGGCCGGCTCCGTATGGAGATGGGCCACCCGGAGCCGTTCGGATTGGAGATGATCGGAATTGGTAACGAACAGTGGGAGACCGAGCATGCTGATTTCTTCACCAGATACGAGCTGTTCGAGCAGGCCATTCATGCACAATACCCTTACGTAAAGCTCATTGGCTCCGCCGGCCCGGATATCAGCTCCGTCCATTATAGCCAGGCATGGGAATATTACCGCAAGCGAACCGAGGCTAACCCGAATTTCGTATATGCCGTCGATGAGCATTACTATGTGAAGCCCGAATGGCTGTGCGGGAATGTTCATTTCTATGATCACTACCCAAGAGATATCAGGGTGTTTGCCGGGGAATATGCGGGTCACTATGGCAATGGGATGAATGCGCCGCACTTTAACAGCTGGGGGGCAGCACTTGCAGAAGCCGCATTCCTGACCGGAATCGAGCGGAATGCCGATATAGTGGTGCTTGCCTCCTATGCCCCATTGTTTGCCAGACTGGGCTACGCCCAGTGGTCTCCGGACATGATCTGGTTCGACGGGGAGAGCAGCTACGGAACGCCAAGTTATTATGTGCAGCAAATGTACAGTACGCTTATGGGGACGAAGCTGCTGCAGACCGTAAATGAGAAAGAAGAGATCCCGTTCACGGTGTCGTATAACGAAGCGGAGCAGGTGATCTATGTGAAGCTGGTTAATACGCTGGAGCGTACAGTTCAGGTGGAGCTGAAGACGGAGATGACCTTGACCGGACGCGGGGAGGTATATGTCATGCAGGGACTGGAAGAAGAAGTGAACTCCATTCAGACACCGCTTAACATCGCCCCTCATTGCGCTTCGCTTGAGACCGCCAACCACATGATCTATGAGGTAGGGCCCAAGTCGTTTCATGTGCTGAAAATGGATTACAGGTTGAAGTGAGCTGACGCTGAAGCTCATAGTATGAGATAAGGGGGGCGGCAGTTTGCCGTTTCTCTTTTTTTTGCGGCCGGGTTTGCATTCATTTTCTTAAATTAAAAAATATGTAAACGAATGATAAGGTTATGTCTTGCTATGATCTTACTCGCTGTTTCGGTGCTGCCTGTGCATGCCCCGGCCCATGCTGCGGGAGAACCTGAAGCTGTTCTCGCAGCTCGGTCCGGATATTCAAATTACCGAGCTGGATGTCGATACGGGCATAAGTCCTTCCTCACCGCTTTTGTTTGAATTCTACAAGAAGTATAAGGATACGATCTCTTCGGTTACCATCTGGGGAGTGCAGGATGAGAAAAGCCCCCATTTGACCAAAGCTCAAGCCGCTGTAATAGTGAACCAGGTGTATAGTGTATCAGTAAATCTATAAATCTATCGGCAAAGAATATGTATTCATAAGGCAGCGGTTCTCCGACATTGGGGACCGCTGCTCTTTGTTAACAGATCCTGTATTCATAGTTATCAAATTGTTATCGATGTTCTGTATTTATCATGTATCTGCCATGCTCCACTAGGTATGATTATCCTAGAAACAAAGTAAACGGATACAACGTTGACCAGCGAAGGGGAGCAGAAGCATGAAAAACTTGGTTACGCCCGCCAGCGTTAAAGGCGAAAAACTGGATATGAATGCGGGGAAGCCCCGGAAAAAATCCAAATGGAAATCTACGATTAGTCTCGATCTGATGGTCCTTCCGGCTTTGATCTTAACCTTGATCTTCGCCTATATTCCGATGACGGGCCTGGCAATTGCCTTCAAAAATTACAAGCCGGGGTTAGGGTTCAGCGGGTCTAAATGGGTGGGTTTGGAGCATTTCGAATACCTGTTCAGTATCCCGGAGAACGTTCAGATTATCTGGAACACGCTGATTATTGCCGGACTCAAGATGATCGCCGGGCTGATCGTTCCCTTCTTGTTCGCGCTGCTCCTGAATGAGATCAGAAAAATGGCGTTCAAGAAAACGGTCCAAACCATCGTCTATATGCCTCACTTTCTGTCATGGGTCATCCTGGGCGGGATCCTGTCCGACCTGCTGGCGAGAGACGGGGGCTTGATCAATCAGGTGCTGGTGAGTGTGTTCGGAATCCAGCCGATCTTTTTCCTGGGTGACGGGAACTGGTTCAGATTTGTTGTGGTTGTAAGTGATGTGTGGAAAGAGTTCGGTTTCAATACTATCGTCTTCCTGGCTTCCCTGGCGGGAATTAATCCGGCTCTCTATGAAGCCGCTGAAGTGGATGGAGCAGGGCGCTGGCAGCAGACCCTTGCCATTACGATGCCGGCCATGCTGCCGATTACCATCGTGGTTGGAACGCTGGCTCTTGGAAACGTTCTTAATGGAGGATTTGACCAGATCTTTAACCTCTATAACGCACTTGTATTCGACAAAGGTGATATCATCGATACATTTGTCTACAGACTTGGCATTGTGGACGGTAAGTTCAGCTTCTCGACAGCGGTCGGACTGTTCAAATCCGTTGTCAGCTTTGTGCTGATCGTATCGGCTTACCGTATCTCCTACAAATATGCTAACTACCGTATTTTCTAGAATGGAGGCCAATGTGGCATGTATCATAAAACAAAATCTTACCGCATTTTCACCGTGTTCAACTATATCTTCATGATTGCTATCTCAGCCTTATGTGTGATTCCGCTCATTCATGTCCTGGCTGTATCGTTCAGCGGAAAGTCGGCAGCCAACGCCAATCTGGTAGGTCTGTGGCCGGTGGATTTCACACTGGACGCCTATACCAAGACCGTAGCCAATGAGAATTTCATCCGTTCCATCTGGGTGACGCTGCAGCGGACCGTGCTGGGAACTGCGTTTAGCATGGGGGTAGTCATTCTGGCAGCCTATGCGCTGTCCAAAGAGAATGCCCGGTTTAGACGCCGGAATCTGTATATCTGGCTTCTGGTATTCACCATGCTGTTCAGCGGCGGCCTGGTTCCGATGTACATATTGATTCAGAAGCTGCATTTGATGAATTCGATATGGGTTCTGATTCTTCCGGGTGCTGTCTCGGTATGGAACATCATCCTGCTCCTCAACTTCTTCAGGGCTGTCCCCAAAGAGATGGAGGAGGCAGCCTTTATAGACGGTGCCGGTCATTTCAGAACACTGTTCAGTGTATATCTCCCGGTATCCATGCCGGCGATTGCCACGCTGTCACTGTTTACGATCGTCGGGCATTGGAACTCCTGGTTCGACGGTCTGCTCTATATGACGGATCACCGCAACTATCCGCTCGCTACCTTCCTGCAGTCGGTCATTGTCCAGCAGGATTTCAGTAAGGTGACAGTGCGTCCGGAGGATCTTGAGAACATCTCGCAAAGAACGGTCAAAGCGGCTCAGATCTTCATCGGAATGGCGCCGATTCTCATCGTTTATCCATTCCTGCAGCGTTTCTTTGTAAAGGGAATTGTCCTCGGGGCGGTTAAAGAATAGCTGCCCTTCCTGTAAAGGGGGTGATGCACGCGCTGAAAAAAGATTGACTCAGAAACTTAATATGCTTAAATTTTATTTAAAGGGGTGCAAGATTAATGATAAAGAAAATGAAATTCTCTGCCATGGCGGTATTATCCACAGCCATGCTGGCCGGCCTTCTGGCAGGCTGCGGCGGCAATGCAAACAAGGAGAAGGCAGAAGGAGAAGACAAGCCGGCGGCAAATGAAGACTCCATGTATTCAGCTCCCTTCGAGAATGGTAAATATACCACGCCTGTCACTATATCAACAGTATTTCCGATTGCAAGCAGCCTGAAATTCAAGAATGGCGAGAATATCGAGAATAACGTCCATACCAAATGGGCCAAGGATACACTGGGCATTGACATCAAATATCTCTGGACCGTAAGCGACCAGAATAACGCCTATGAAACCAAGCTGCGGCTGATGCTCACTTCAGGGGAAAAAATGCCGGACATCATCTCTTTCCGCGGCAGCCCTTCCCTCATTTCCGATCTGATTGATAGCGGCCAATTCACGGATGCCGGCGAGCTATTCGATAAATATGCCTCCGATGTATACAAGCAAGCGATGGCGGAAGAGCCAAGCGTATGGAATCCTTACATTAGAGATGGCAAACGTATGGGCATCCCGATTCTCGAAAACGCCTACAATAATGACCCGGTAATGTATATCAGAGAAGACTGGCTGAAGAAGCTGAATCTCAAGGCGCCGACCAATCTCGCTGAGCTGGAGACCGTGCTTGATGCCTTCACGAATCAGGATCCTGACGGCAACGGCAAGAAGGATACCACGGGACTCGCTGTAGGCTTCAAAAATAACCTGAATACATGGATGTCTGAAGCCGGATGGATCTTTGGTATGTTCGGCGCAATGCCTAACCAGTGGAACAAGACGGCGGATAATACGCTGGCCTACGGTTCTGTGCAGCCTGAGATGAAGCAGGGGCTGGCGACAATGCAGAAATGGATGAAGGAAGGATATATTTCCTCCGAATCCGGTCTGTATGACGAGAACAAAGCAACAGAAGCGTTCACAGCAGGCAAATCGGGTATTATTGTCGGTCCTTACTGGATGACTGGCTGGCCTCTCCCGGATCTGCAGAAGAACGTTCCGGATGCCGAGTATAAGGCTTATCCGCTTCCTGGAGGTCCAGACGGCAAGGTAGGCAGACACGGCACGAAGATCGCCTCCGGTGCTGTTCTGATTAACAAGGATATGGAGCATAAAGACGCCTTCTTCGTCTATCAGAATTATCTGTTTGACAACTGGGCTAATCCGGAGAGCACAACATTCGTAGACGGCTTCGCCAAAGGCTACGACTATGATATTGCTTCGGACGGAACCGTTCTAAAAGAGCAGGACAGTGATAAGATTCCAGGCGGCTGGGTCGATGCAATCCGTTATACGCTGACCTACGACGGAGCGATTATTCCGAATCTGATGATGAATACGCTGGCCAAGCTGGCAGACGGGGCAGAGCCGTCCAATCAATATGAGAAGAATCTGTCTGAGCGGATTCCTGAACAGATCAAAGCGGCCAAGATTATCATCGACCAGAAGGACAGCGTTATGCCGGAGATGTTCACAGGTACGCCTACAGAAACCCAGCTCTCCCGCGGAGATATGCTTGAGAAGCTGGAGAAAGAAGTGCTGAACAAAATTATTTATGACAAAGCGCCGGTGGACGAATTCGATACCTTTGTAGAGAAATGGAAAACTACAGGCGGCGACAAAGTGACCGAAGAGGTCAATGAGTGGTATCAATCCATTCAGTAGTACAAGAAACAGGAGAGAAGGGCGGCCTCTAAGGCCGTCCTTTCATTCGGAGGAGCCAATGTGAAATATCGCCTATCTATCTTTCAGTGGTTGACTTTAGTTCTGATGCTGATGCTTCTTATTATTGTGGGAGCCTTCTGGATCATATACAGACTGAATGTTAAGGACATCCAGAGTGAGCTGAGAAAAAATAAAATGTACGAGGTTGAATTTATGACCTCCCAGCTATCCACGCAATTTGAACAGGTGCTGACAAATACCATTATTTTGTCACAGGACCAGTCTGTGCGTGGATATCCGTATATTTTGAAGTTTGGGGATCAGTATGCCAAGTATGAGATGAAGCTGACCATCATTGATAAGCTGGCCTTGAACGCAGCCTCCACTACCTGGAAGAATACCGTTATTCTGTATTACGAGGATGAGGAAGAGACGGTATCCTCGGATTCGTCTTTCTCCTTCAGCTCCTTTATGCCCCCTCAGCAGGGTCTCAACCGCTGGATTCTGCACATGGATGAGGACGGTAAAGGGTATTATTCCAATGTTATGCGCAGTCATATCAGCTCGCTGCTGATTGAAGTCCGGATTTCTCTGGAGAATCTTGTGAAGATGATGGGGCAATATGTATCCGGCACGCCGATTCTGTATGATGCCTCACAGAAGGTGTTTATTCAGACCGGGACGGAATTCCCGGAAGAGCTGTTGCAGTACATGCTCCCCCGGATCAACGGGGACAGCGGTACCCTCTCCGTGAATGAGAAACGTGCAGAGTACCTGATCAACTACATGAAGTCGGACATGCTGGATTTGTATTTCATTGATGCCTATCCCAAACGCCAGTACATTGAACCGATTAACCGCAACAACAGGCTGTTTCTCTTTGCTGTACTGGTTGTACTGGTGGGCATTATGTTCTACACGCTGCTGCTCCGCAGACAGGTACAGAAGCCCGTTATTACGCTGCGCAAAGCCATTGACAGGTTTGACAGGGGAGACTTCTCGAGCCGTGCCGTTGATTTGCAGGTTAATGAGTTCAGGGTGCTGGGAAATTCCTTTAACCGGATGGCCGACAATACCCAAATGCTTATTGAGCAGGTGTTGATGGGAGAGATTGAAGTCAAGGAAGCGAAGCTAAAGCAGTACCAGGCACAGATCAATCCGCATTTTCTATATAACTGTTTGAATTTCATCCAGAGCAAGGCCAGCATTGAGGACTATCAGGCTGTGACCGCTATGACGCTTCATTTAGGCTCGTACTGCCGGTATATTAACAAAATTGAACAGCCGGATTCTACCCTTCAGGATGAATTGGATTTTGTGGAGCATTACCTACATATGGTGCACCTCCGTAAAAAAGAAATTATCTTCGAGATTGACGTCACGGCAGAGGCGGGCAAATACCGCCTGCCGAGGATGACCCTTCAGCCGCTGGTGGAGAACTGCATTAAGCATGGAATTGAACCGAGCCTAAGACCGGGGATTATCTCCATTACAGCGAAAGAGGAGGATTCCTGTCTTCTTATCAAAGTGAAGGATAACGGAGCCGGAATGAACAGGGATAAGCTGGGTGCGATCCGCCGTCATATGGATGAGAACATTATCAGTAATCAGCAGCTTGGGACGGGTCTGAGGAATGTGAATCAGCGGCTGCGGCTGTACTTCGGCAAGCGTTCGGGGTTATCCCTGGAGTCCGCTCCGTCCGAAGGAACCTGTTACCGGATACGAATCGAAAAGGAGGCAGAAGCCTATTCTGCAGATACTGCTGGTTGATGATGAACAATATGTTGTAGATGATCTGGAGCTTGCCTTCCCCTGGCAGGAATTCGGAATTGATAAAGTATATAAAGCCTATTCAGGAGCCCAGGCCCTGCTGCTGATGGAGCAGGTCCCGGTGGATATTGTCATTACAGACATTGCGATGCCGGGAATGAGCGGGCTTGAACTGGTAAAACAAGTGAAGAGGACCCATAGGAGGATAAAGTGCATCCTGCTTACCGGTTATGCAGAGTTTGAATATGCCCGGGAAGCCCTTCAGCACGGGGTAGTCGAGTATCTGGTCAAGCCGCTGGATCATCAGAAGCTGCGCTCTGCACTGGAGAGCACGATCATGACGATTCAGACTGAGCTCGACAGAACGGCCTCCTATCAACAGGCGCTGCTAGCCTTCAAGGAGCATCTTCCGGCGCTGAAGGATAAGCTGCTGCTTGAACTGATTCAGGGAAAATCCTACCCGCAGGAGCGGCTGAAGGATAAGCTGGACAGATATCAGTTGAGCTTTCAGATGCAGGACCGTGTTTTCCTGTTTCTGATCCGTCTGGAGGAGCATTTCACGAATTTTGGGCTGGATAGCCAGCTGCTCTTTGAGTATGCTGTTACGAATATAGCCTGCGAGCTGCTGGGTGAAGGGTTTAGGGTATGGCACTGCCGGGATGCCTACGAGAACCTGGTGTTTCTTGTAAAGAGCACTGAAGGGGCCGCTATGGACCCGGAAATCATATTAAAGCAGCTGACCCATAACACCCATCAGCTGCACAGCAGTGTAAACGAATATTTGAATGGCGGAATTTCAGTTATATTGTCGTACCCCGGGGAATTTCCGCTGCATATACGATCCATGTATGAGGATTCCCTGTCTGCGCTCAGACAGCAGGTAGGCGATGACAAGGGCTATTTCATCTCCCTGACGGATAAGCATAAAAGCTCACCCGTACAGCCGCTTAAGGATCTGTATGCTTCTCCTACACTGATGCATTTGCTGGAGACCGGCCAGTGGCAGGGCTATAAAGAAAGACTGCAGCAGATGAAAGAGTTCAGCAACAGCCTGCCCGCTTATAATGAAGAATATATTGAAGAGATCCGCAGCATGATCCTGGGCTCTTTTCACTACATAGCCCATAAAAATCATACACTGCTATCCGATCTGGTTGGACGTGAGCTTCTCGATAAAACGATCTTCCGTTCCATATCCCAGCTGATCAGCTGGGGGGAGACTTTGGTGGATACGCTGCAGGTCAAGCTCGAACGCGACACCCGAAATAACCGGATGGACATCATCAAAGAGATACAGAGCTGTATTGCAGCCAATCTGGCGAAAGCAAGCCAGCAATTCGTAGCGGATTCCGTCTCGCTTCATCCTGCATATGTATCCAAACTGTTCAAGCAGGTGAGCGGAGTCAGCATCAGCGAGTATATTCTTAATATGAAGATGGAGCAGGCCGTGGAGAATCTGCGTAATTCAGATATGAAGATCTACGAAATATCGGAGCAGCTCGGCTATGCCAACAGCCAATATTTCATAAAAGTGTTCAAGGAACAATTCGGAATGACCCCCCAGGATTATAGGGGGAAATTGTAAGACTGCAGCTGCCGCTGCATTGCGCCGGTTCTCTGTTATGGAGGACCGGCGCCTTTTTACTTTTAAATAAAGCTTTGGTCAACCCGTACAAATTATAGTGCTTTCCCTGAAAAGTATAGATTTTACCCTCTTTTTGATAAAGACTCTGGTCATGGAAGCATGGTTGAGGTTAGCATAAAAGAAAGATAACCCACTATACCCGAATGAGAGGTGCTGGCCATGTTTTCTGCGCTTATAGTTGACGATGAATTGTTTGTGCGCAAGGGATTGATCAAAATGATTGACTGGGAGCGCAGCGGATATGTGGTGATTGGAGAGGCGGATAACGGAGAGGATGCGCTGGCTATGATCCGCGAGCACAAACCCGATCTGGTGGTTACGGACATCCGGATGCCGGTTATCGACGGGATCGGCCTGATTCGTGCCGCGGTCCTTGAAAAGCTGGATACGGAGTTTATCATTGTCAGCGGATATAATGAATTCGAGTATGCCCGGCAGGCCCTGCGCTACGGTGCTTTCGATTATGTACTCAAGCCGATTGATCAGGAGGACTTCGAAAAGACGCTGGGCAAGCTGAAGGAGCGGCTGGAGGAAAAGGAGCGGCACAAGGCCCGTACTCAGTTGGGTCTGGACCAGAGCTGGATAGAAGCGCTGATCCGGGGAGAGGAGAACGTCTTGAGCGATGCTGCCTGGAAGGCTCCTTGGGAAGGTGAAGCCGTGCAGATGTTTACCTATGTCCTGCTTGAATGGAACGATATTCTTCCCTGGAACGGGTATGTCCTTCCGGCCAAGGATATGCTGCGCAAGGGCATCCGCGAAGCTGTGCATACAGCCTCAGGAACGGGGTTTGAGCCTGTAATGTATGAGCATCATCAGACGTACGGCCTGCTTGTGCCTGATCTGTATGCCCGTTCCTTCGCCGGAGATACCGGCGCATTCCTGACTGAGCTTGCCGGCCGGATCGGAGCCGCCTTTTCCTGTCCGTTCCGTATTTATGCCGGGCCTGCTGTTCCTTCATTAAAGGATATCAAGCATTCCTATCTCGGGGCCAAGGAAGTCCTGCAGCATAAATATCTCCTGCCGGCGCAGGCCGTCATTACGTATGGGGATATTTCGGGCCGGATGCTGAACTACCGGCATTTGGACGATGAAATGTACCGTAAGCTGATTAATGCGGTAGAAGAGAACGATGCGGATATGCTGGCAGAACAAATTGGCCGCCTGTTTCAGTTCATGCAGGAGAAGAGCTTCTCCCCGGAGGCGATGAAGGCGGCCGTCACCCAATGTGTGCTGGGCATTCTGAAATCGATCCATACCCTGGAGGGTGACGAAAAGGAACTGATTTATCTGGAGGCGGCAGTAGGCTGGTATGACCGGAACATCACGCTGGGGGAAATTACGCGCATCTTTATGCGGTTTGCCCAGGAAGCGGCCGGACTTCTGGGGCAGCTCAGCCAGAACCAGTGCAAGGGCGGCATCCAGAAGATCAAATGCTACGTCGACGAACATTATCATGAATCCATTACGCTAAAGGAGATTGCTGCCAGGTTTTATATGAATTCTGCCTATCTGGGCCAATTGTTCAAGAAAACCTACGGAAGCTATTTCAATGAATACCTGCAGCAGCTCCGTATTACAGAAGCCAAACGCCTGCTCCGGCAAAGTGATATGCGGATTTATGAAATTGCCCAGAAGGTCGGATTCAGCAACGCCGATTATTTTGTTACCCAGTTTGAAAAGCTGGAGCAAATGACACCGACCGAGTACCGCAACCGCATCATTAGCCGCTAAGCTGCATAAGGAGGAGGGGAAGAAAGTGGACAGGCTGCTCAATCATATAAGGATGCGCAACAAAATGCTATTAATCTATTTTCTGTGCGTGTTTATTCCAATCGTGCTTACGAATCTGTTGTTCTACAATGCCATAACAGAAAATGTGCGCAACCAGCGGATCCGCGATATCGACCGGACCATCGAGCAGATCAGCAATGATTTCCGCGAGCAGGTTGATAATGCCGTTGGACTATCTTCCTTTTTTTATGCCGATTTAAACACGAATGAAATTCTCGACCGGAACTTTGACAATGCGGCCGATTATCTGGAGGTTTACGACTCCTATTTACGGCGCATGCTGAACAACTATACCCCGCTATCCTTCTCATTACAGAACGTGACGATTTATGTAGACAACGATACCCTGTTACATTCGGGCAACATCGGCTACCTGTCAGATGAATTAAGAAAAGAAACGTGGTACAGGCAGGCACTGGCCAAGGTCACCTCCCATCCGATCTTTACCCGGACCGAAAGCGAAAACGGCCGGTTTCAAGAATTCTCGCTGATCCGGAAGATGGATTATTACTCCGGAAGGCTGAAAAAGGAAAAGGTCGTCAAGATCGATTTCAAGACCATCGACATCGGCGAAATCTTTAATAATCTGAATATGCAGGGTGCAGTCTATCTGCTGAATCCTGCGGGCGACATCGAGTATACCACCGATTCCTCCATTGACTGGAAGATGCCGGGCAAGACAGCCTTCAGTAAGATCCGCTCCAGCGACCGGATCAAATTCTCAAGCCGGTACAGCGGAGTCAGCTATCTGGAAGGCTGGAGTATCGTCGGAACGGTAGACGAGAACGAAGTGATCCGGGAGGTGAGGAAATCCCGCGACTTCATTCTGATATCGGCCTGTCTGATGATGATTCTCCCTACCCTCGTTATTGTCATTATCACCCGGTCCTTCAATGTCCGCATAGTCAAAATCCTGAAGCATATGAAGAAGGTGCGGAGCCAAAACTTCGAAGTGATTCCGGTTACCGATTTCCGGGATGAGATCGGCCAGCTCAGTCTGGGCTTTAACCGGATGATTCTGCAGATCAAATCCTTGATCGATGATGTGTACATAGCCGAGATCCAAAAGAAATCCCTGGAGCTGGAGCGCAGTAAAGCGCAGCTTAATGCGCTGCAAAGCCAGATTAATCCGCATTTTCTCTTCAATGCGCTGGAAACAATCCGGATGCGCAGTCTTCTGAAGGACGAGAACGAAACAGCGGCCATGATTCACAGCATGGCCAAGATTTTCCGCAGCTCGCTGACCTGGAATAAGGATATGATTACGATCCGGGAAGAGCTGGAGTTTATCATCTGCTTCCTGGATATCCAGAAATACCGTTTCGAGGACCGGATTGACTATTCGCTTGAGGTACAGCCGGAGGCCTATGCCTGCAAGCTGCCCAAGATGCTGTTTCTGCCTTTTGTGGAGAATGCCAGCATTCATGGTCTGGAACCCTTGAAACAAGGCGGACGAATTCAAATTACCATTTCGATGAAGGACCGGAATCTGATTTTTACAATCAGGGATAACGGGACAGGGATGAACGAGAGGCAAATCGGCAAGCTGTACAGCTATCTTGAAACCAATGAAATTATGGGCGAACGGATCGGCATTCAAAATGTAATCTACCGTGCCAAATTGATTTACGGTGCAGGGTTCCATTTTTCGGTGAACAGCGCTCCCGGACAGGGCACAGAGATCGAGCTGCGCATTCCCCGTTTACCCGATCCAGGCGAACAGGAACAATAATTTCTACAGTACGGCCTATATTCTTGAGGGTAATCAGGGAATGTAATCGCTTTTATAATGAAGGAGCAAGGAATTGATAACGAGGGGGAAAGACTTTGAAAACAATAAAAATGCTTCGTCTTAGTCTTGCAATGCTTCTATTGTCATCTTTGGCAACAGCCTGTTCCGGCAACAACGGGAACAATGCCGGTGCAGAAACAACCAGCAAGCCCGATTCCACGAACAGTGCAAATGCCGGCACTGAGGAGGTCAAAAAGGACAAGGTTACGTATACGATCTTTAACGGCGTTGCCGGATCTAAAGACGGCAATACCAATGAAACGACAATCGGCAAAATGCTGGAGGATCAGACAGGCACCAACTTCAAGCTGGAGTTTCTCGTCGGCGACCTGAACACCAAGATCGGAACCATGATTGCCGCCAACGAATATCCGGATGTGCTGATTCCCGATGCGGCGATTGAAGAGGTGTTGAACGCCGGTGCGTTTATTCCGCTTGATGACCTGATCGAGAAGTACGGACCGAACATCAAGCGCGTGTACGGTGACGACCTTGACCAGATGCGTTCCGCAGACGGCAAATTGTATTTCCTGCCGATGTCCGCCCAGGTCGGCGAGTTTGTACCGGATCCTGAACCGACAGCAGCGTTCTGGGTACAGCGCCGGGTGCTGGAGGAAGCGGGATATCCAAAGATCAAGACGCTGGATCAGTACATGGAGCTGATTGAGAATTATGCGGCCAAACATAAGGATGAAGGGCTGACCGGGATGGTGTCGCTTACCCATGACTGGAGATTTTTTGCCACCGCCAATCCGCCGATGCATCTGCTGGGATATCCGAATGACGGCAACGTGATGGTGGACCCTGCTACACTCGAGGCCACAACCTACTCCGGATCAGACGGTGCCAAACGCTGGCTGCAGGCTCTAAATACGCTTAACTCGAAGGGGATGTTTGACAAGGCATCCTTCGTCGACAACTACGATCAATATATTGCCAAGCTGACCTCCCATAAGGTGCTCGGATTCTTCGATTACCGCTGGCAGGTGCAGACTGCGCTGAATCTGCTGAAGGATGCGGCCCGGAAAGACCCGTCACTCGACGGCTACAACTACTTCCCGCTTCCGGTTACCTTTGATGAAAGCATAGCCGATGCTTATGTTGACGGTCCCGGCGGCCTGGTTACCAACCGCGGGGTCGGTATTACCGTCAGCGCCAAAAATCCGGAGCGGATCATCCAGTATTTTGACAACATGCTGAAGGAAGAAAATCAAATCCTTATCTCCTGGGGGATCAAAGGCGAGACCTATGAAGTCAATGAAGAAGGCCGCTACTACCGGACCCAGGAGCAGATCAACAAAATCGATGAGGCCTTTAACGAAAAATTCGGGTTTAAGTATTACAGCTGGAACTGGCCGAGCTATGGCAACAACTCGACGCTCTCTGACGGCAATGCCAGAGGCGTAGGTTATCAGCCGGAGGTATTCCAGATGAGCCTTACCGATAAGGATAAAGAAATCCTCGGCAAATATGAAGCCCAGACCTATACCCAAATGTTCGCCAAGCCGATTGATCGTCCGTGGTATCCGGCATGGGGCTTTGTAAAGGAGCAGAATTCACCGGAATTGATGTGGGAGACCAACAAAGATGAGCTGACCAAAAAGTATTATCCGAAGCTGGTTCTGTCCTCACCGGACAAATTTGATTCCATCTGGGGCGATTTCCAGAAGGAGTGGGGCAAGCTGGACACAGCCGGCTATGAGAAATGGACTACCGAGCAAGTGAAGAAGAAAGTGGATATGGGCAAATAAAGCAAGTAAATGAGATGAAGGGCGGCCGGAGCATTGCTATGGCTATGGCTGCCCTTTTTCCTCGGTAATCCGCATAGGGGCTGGAGGAGATAATTAGATGAATACAAAAACGATACTGGCAACACCTGAAATAAAGACTGACCAGCAGCCTGCAGGTCTTCGGCTGTTTCTAAGCAAACTGGTGAAGCAGCGGGTACTCGTGTTTATGTCGGTTCCTTTTTTGATCTGGCTGTTTATATTTAAATACCTGCCGCTGTGGGGCTGGACAATCGCTTTCCAGGATTACCGGCCGGCGCTCGGCTTCTGGGATCAGAAATGGATCGGCTTTTCGCACTTCAAATTTTTGTTTGGTGACGAACGGTTCCTCCGGGTGCTTCGCAATACGCTCGCCATGAGCTCGATTAATCTTATTCTGGGTTTTTTAACCGCCATCGTGCTGGCATTATTATTGAATGAAATCCGTCAGGTTGCCTTTAAGCGCATCGTGCAGACGGTCAGCTATTTACCCCACTTTATTTCCTGGGTGGTAGCGGCAAGCATTATTCAAACCACCTTGTCCCCGGACGGTATTATCAATCAGCTGCTGATCTGGGCAGGGTTCATTGACAAGGGGCAGGAATTTTTGTTTCTCGGCATTCCGCATTTTTTCTGGGGAATCTTCGGGGCAAGCTCGGTCTGGAAGGATATCGGCTGGAATACGATTGTGTATCTGGCGGCCATGACAACCATCGATCCGTCGCAGTATGAAGCCGCAGAAATGGATGGTGCAGGACGGTTCAAGCGGATGTTCTACATCACGCTGCCGGGCATTAAAAGTGTTGTTGTCGTACTGCTTATAATGAACATCGGCTATCTGCTGGAATCGGGGTTCGAACCGCAATATTTGCTGGGGAACGGCATGAATGTAGACTATTCGGAGAATATCGATATTTTCGTGCTGAAATACGGGATTGCCCAAAGCAATTTCTCTCTTTCCATCGCAGCCGGCATGTTTAAGACGATCGTCAGCTTTATTCTGCTGTTCGTGGCGAATTCCGTTGCCAAACGCGCTGGTGAGTCCAGGCTGTTCTAGACGAAGAAGGAGGGATTTGAAGTGGAGAAAAGAAACCGGATTCGGACATCCAGGGGCGATAGAGTATTCGAGATTTGCAACTTTATCTTTATGATTCTGCTGATGATCGTTACACTCTATCCGTTCATTAATATACTTGCTGTTTCTTTAAATGATGCGCAGGATTCGATCAGGGGCGGGATATACCTGTTCCCGCGGGCTTTAACACTGGATAATTATCAGTATGTATTCAAAGAAGCAACCATTTTTCATGCCACCCTGATTTCTATACTGCGCACAGTGATTGGTACAGTTGTTACGGTCCTGGGTTCAGCCATGGTGGCGTACACCATCAGCCGGCAGGATTATGTGCTGCGCAAATTCATTACGATTGCCTTTATTCTGACCATGTACTTTAACGGCGGATTGATTCCAAACTACCTTCTGATGCGCGATATGAATCTCGTCGGCAGCTTCTGGGTCTACATCCTGCCGGGCCTTATCGGTGTATTTAATCTGATCATTATCCGCTCTTTTATTGAAAATTTGCCCGAGAGTATCCTAGAGTCAGGAAAAATTGACGGTGCCGGCGATTTCAAAACCTTCATTAGCATCGTGCTTCCGCTTACCCTGCCCGTGCTGGCTACCGTAGCCTTATTCTCGGGTGTGTATCAGTGGAACTCCTGGTTTGACGTATTCCTGTACAATTCCTCGAAGAGTAACCTGAGCACCCTGCAGTACGAGCTACAGAAGATATTGCAGAATTCCACGGCCAGCGCAGGTACCTCCGGCATGGACGGCATGATCAACGGAGCGAACGGCTCGCAGCAGGGTTTAGTCACGCCGTTGTCGGTCCGGGCCACGATGACGATCGTCGCCTCGGTGCCAATCATTATGGTCTATCCGTTCCTGCAGAAATATTTCGTCAAAGGCATGATGGTCGGCGGTGTAAAGGGCTGACAAGAAGGAAGCCGCTTTATTTCCTGCCATTAAAGCTGCCGGATTTCCGGCAGCTTTTTTCATTGTTTACAAGACTATAAGGATATGAGGATAGGTCAATGATAGTTTGGTTTAGGTCATGGACTTCAATCCTCCCGTGTACCTATAATCGAATTGTCTATTAATATCTTCTATTAAAAAAGGGTGAAATGACATTGGCAAAAAAACAAGGAATGAATCCGTACCTTCCTTCATGGGAATACATCCCTGACGGTGAGCCTTATGTATTTGACGGACGAGTGTATATTTACGGCTCGCATGACCGGTTTAACGGACATGTGTTTTGCCTGAATGATTATGTCAGCTGGTCTGCGCCGGCTGAGGATCTGTCCGACTGGAGGTATGAAGGGGTCATTTACCATTCCACGGATGACCCGCTCAATCCGGAGGGAAGCATGTGCCTGTATGCCCCCGATGTTACCATCGGACCTGACGGGCGCTATTATCTCTATTACGTGCTTGATAAGCTCCCCATCGTCTCTGTGGCTGTATGCGATACGCCCTGCGGCACATTCAGCTTCTACGGTCATGTGAAATATGCCGACGGGACACGTCTCGGAGAACGGGAGGGCGATGAGCCCCAGTTCGATCCGGGTGTCCTTACAGAAGGGGAACTGACCTATTTATATACCGGGTTTTGCGCTCCGGGAGATAAGTCTAGAAGCGGTGCCATGGCTACGGTATTAGGACCCGATATGCTTACTATCCGGGAAGAGCCTGTATTTGTCGCACCGAGTGAGCCCTACAGTACCGGAAGCGGCTTTGAAGGACATGCGTTCTTTGAGGCGCCTTCTATCCGCAAGAGAGGAGATACCTATTATCTCATCTATTCCTCGGTTGTCATGCATGAGCTGTGTTATGCGACCAGCAAACATCCCACCAGGAACTTCGAGTACCAGGGAGTAATTGTAAGTAACTGCGATCTTCATATCGGTACATACAAGCCGGCTGCGAAACCGATGTATTACGGCGGTAATAACCACGGCAGCATCGTAGAGGTCGATGGAGCCTGGTACATCTTTTATCACCGGCATACCAATGGAACTGCGTTTTCCCGGCAGGGCTGTATCGAGCCGATCCATTTCCTCGAAGACGGAACGATTCCCCAGGCCGAAATGACATCCTGTGGTCCTAACCGGGCACCGTTTGCAGGAAAAGGAGAATATCCGGCCTATCTGGCGTGCCACTTGTTCTGTAATGCTGAAGAAATGTATACCGGCGGCTTTGGCCGTTCCGGGGCATGGATGGACAGCCGATTCCCGAAAATTACACAGGATGGCCGCGACGGCGATGAGGAGAATGGTTATATTGCCAATATGACGGATTCGGCTACAGCAGGGTTTAAGTATTTTGATTGCCGGGGTGTTCAAAAGGTCCGGATCAAGGTGCGGGGCTATTGCCAGGGCGTGTTTGAAGTGAAAACAGCATGGGATGGACCGTCTCTGGGATATATTCCCGTAGGCTTCACCAACGTCTGGACAGAATATGCCTCGGAAATCAGCATTCCTGACGGACAACAGGCCCTGTATTTCACGTTTACCGGTAATGGAAGTGCCAGCCTGGCTTCGATTGTCCTGGAATAGAATAATCTATGCTGAATAAAGGAGAGAGCAGCGATGAACAGAAACAGCCAGGATGTTGAGGTGTCAGAGGCTCCGGCCGGATTTGACTCCGAACGGGAATCCATTGCCCGGGGGAGCATTCAGGTAATAGAATATCATTCCGGAACGGTAGGCCGAAACCGGCAAGCCAGGGTGTATACGCCGCCCGGATATTCAGCTGATCAGGAATACAATGTGCTGTATCTGCTGCACGGGATCGGCGGAGATGAGAATGAGTGGTTCACGCATGGCATGCCTCAGACCATTCTTGATAATCTGTATGCGGACCAGCTGCCGAGGCCCATGATCGTCGTTTTTCCCAATGGCCGGGCCATGTGGAATGACCGGGCGGAGGGAGATATTTTTGATGAAGAGAAGATCCGGGCGTTCGAGACGTTTGAGACGGAGCTGTTCCAGGACCTTATCCCTTATATTGAAGCGAATTATCCGGTCCGGACGGACCGGCTGCACCGCGCCGTTGCCGGATTATCCATGGGCGGCGGGCAGGCCTTGAACATCGGACTCGGCAATCTGGACAAGTTCGCTTGGGTCGGGGCATTTTCTCCTGCGCCGAACACCAGACAGCCGGAAGTACTGGTTCCGGAGCCTAAGCGGACTGCGGAGCTGCTTCGCCTGCTATGGATATCGTGCGGGAATCTGGATTCGCTGAAGCATGTCAGCGACCGGACACACGCGTACCTGTCGCAGCATGCTGTACCGCATATCTGGGTCGAGGAGCAGGGCGATCACGATTGGCCTGTCTGGAAAAGCGGCTTGTACCAGCTGGCTAAACGTCTCTTTTAATGAAGCAAGAAGACAGGGCAGTGATTTCCCGTTAACGGGGGAGTCACTGCCCTGCTTTGTTTACTGCTTATTTATTGGCCATTGCCTCTGCGCGCAATTTCACGATTTTTTCGGCCTTCACTGTGTCGGCGGCAAACACATCCGTCCAGCCGAGACCGTTCACATCCGATTTCAGCTTGGTCCACAGCTGGTCGAATTCCGTCTGATTTTTGGCGAAAATCATTTTCCAGGAGGTATCCTTTACATAATCGGAAATCTGGCTCCGTTTATTCTTGATGTCAGAGGAGTCGGTACCGAGGCTCGTATTGATATTAGGGACAATATCAATCATATTATTTTTCTGATAATAATCAGTCGGATTGACGGCATTGAACATACTCTGCCATTCGGTTGTAAGTGTGGTTTTATTAGCTTCTATTGTTGCGTTCCAGTAGTCCTTGTTGTAGAATTCGCCGGTGTCGGGATCCACCGAAAAATCACCGATAATCATGCTGTTGATTTTGCTTTGTCCATCCTGATAGCCGCCGCCGCCATACTCGTCGGGAACAGGGGTATTATCCTGGAAGGCGGTCTGGCCGACTTCAGTCAGCTTAAATTTACCGTCCGCGGTTTTTTCATAATTGAAGCCTTCCATACCATTGGTGTAGTAGCGCAGCCCTTCCGGGGAAGACATCCAGTCCATGAATTCCATAATACGGTCCGGATCTTTGGCTTTGGAGCCGATGGCAAAGACGCGTCCGTTGCCGAAATAAGCATCACTGTTCTGAATAATATGGGTGTCGCCGATCGGAATAGCCACATTTCCGTCACCCTGCGCGCCTCTTTGCGGCGTGTTATAGAACCCTCTCTGCCATGAATACCATAACAGGAGCACCTGTTTATTGGTCAATTTTTCGGACACCTTGTTCCAGTCCTGGGTTGGTGAATCCGGGTCTACAAGTCCCCTCTGGTTGGCGTCAAAATAAAACTGGAGGATTTTCTTGTACATGCTGTTATCATCAATGAGCGGGACGATGTCGCCTTTGGCGTTCAGCTGTATGGTTGAGGTTCCGTCCGGCTGCTCATAGCCGTACCAGTTGCTCAGCCAACGGACGTTCTCCATGCTCCCGTTATCCCAATCCTTCCATAGCGTGATAGGGGAAATTGGTTTACCATCAGCCGTAGCCGGATATTTCTCATGCATAAGCTGTAGTGCGTTCAAAAGATCAGTCAGATTGTTCAGCTTGGGCGCCCCGATCCCCTTATAATAATCCCAGGGCATGAGCGGGCTGGAATAAGGGATTTCCTCCGAAAAGGTAGTCGGCGAGGTATCGGCTACAAAGGTCGGCAGGCCGTAAATTTTACCGTCCGGATTCACTTTGTCAAAGGCTGCATTAAAAGGCTGGAAATGCTGCTCTACATATTTGGACAGGTACTGCGTATTCTTGACCTTATCCGTAATATCCATAATAAGTCCGGCAGGAATTAGCTCTTCCAGCTGACTGTTGTCAATAATCAGCAGATCACCGAGATCCCCGGATGCCGATCTTGTTTTGTAGAGCTGATCCCCGGCAACCTGGGGGGAGAGAATATTGAGTGTAATATTAAACTTATCCTTGATTAACTTCCCGTACCAGCCTGTCTGCTCTCCCTGATAATTGGCCGCATTGTTAAACACGGTAATGGTAAGCGGTTTGCTATGATCAGTTCCGTTCCCCGGATCTGCCGACTGGTTCGCCGTATTCCCGGAATCGGTTGCGTTAGCTGCCCCCGGATTGCCTGAATTGCCGCCGCATCCGCTCAAAGCTGTCATTCCCAGAAGCATACAGGCTGCGAGTGCAAATACGGTTTTACTGTGCCGTTTATTCTTTTTACTCATATACAACCCCCCTGAAGTAGTGATCTTGTATTATAACGGCGCCCCGCCTGGCCTTAGCCTTTCACAGCCCCGATTATAATTCCCTTCACAAAAAACCGCTGAAAAAACGGATAGACCAGAAGAATGGGCGCTACAACGATGATTGTCACCGTCATCCGGATCGACGTAGTGGTCTGCTTGGTTGCTAGGCTCGCCATTGCCGTTGATCCGGCATTTTGCAGGTTAACCATGGTGGACAGTGAGCTGGCCTGATTGATGTAGTTGTAGAGGATAAACTGCAGGCTGTACAGCTTGCTGTCCGTAACCAGCAGCAGCGTATCCTGAAAGGAATTCCACTGGTTCACTGCCGAGAAGATCGCGACGGTCGCCAGAATAGGCTTGCTGATGGGCAGAATAATTTTGAAAAAGATCGTCATCGTCCCGGCTCCGTCTATACTGGCCGCCTGCTGCAATTCCTTCGGCGTGGATTCTACAAAGGTTTTTACCAGAATGATGAAGAAGGGGGCGACGATGGAAGGCAGAATGTATGCCAGAAAATTGTTGGTGAGGTGCAGCGACCGCATGGTCAAATACCAGGGAATAATCCCGGCATTAAAGAACATGGTGATGATCGTGAAGCGGTACCAGAATTTTCTGCCCCACATGTCGTCCTGGGAGAACATGAAGCCCAGGAAGGCCGAAGCGCCCACTGTCAGCAGGGTGCCAATGACCGTTCTTCCTAATGAAATGACAAAGGCATTCCATAAGCCGGGAATCTTGAACACATCAATATAGTTCTGAAAATGAATTTGCTTCGGAAGGAAGATGACCTCCCCTTTGGCGCTAAGATCGTTTGCGCTGATCGTATTGATGATGATGGAATAAAAGGGATAGATACAAACGAAGGTAAACAGAGAGAACAGCACATAAATGGTAATGGAGATCAGTTTGTCGGTGGTGCTGACCTGCATTCTATTCTTCTTGGACAAGCGACGGCTGCTCTTGGCTGCCGTTTCCGTTCCCATGCCGCTCATACGATGCCCTCTCCTCTCAATAGTTTTGAAAGTCCGTTTACGGAAAAGAGAAGCACTACGCTGATCAGGCTCTTGAGCATGCTGATGGCAACCGAAACGGAGTAGCTTCCGCCTCCCATGGCCAGGTTATACACGTAGAGGTCCAGGACCTGAATATTCTCCTTGTTAAATGCATTCTGGAATACAAAATATTGCTCCAGGCCATTGTTAAGGAAGCTTGCAATCTGGAGCATAAGCAGCACGAAATAGGTTGGCAGCATACTAGGCAGCACCACATGCCGGATAACCTGCATTCTCGTTGCCCCGTCTACATAAGCGGCTTCATAGAGGGATTCATCAATCCCCATAATGGCGGCAATGTACAGGATGGCTGACCAGCCCAGCGTTTTCCAGGTGACCCAGACCCATTGGGTGATCCAGACATGCTCCGAGCTCTGGAGGAAGAGCACAGGCGAATCCGCAAGCCCGAGCTGATGCAAAAAGCCGTTCACAATGCCTTCGCTGGAAAACATGGTAAAGGCTAAAGAGTATACCAATACCCAGCTGATGAAGTTGGGAAGGGTGGTAACGGTCTGGATAAATTTCCGGAACCGGACCGCCTTGATTTCCGTCAGGAAGATGGCAAAGATCATGGGGAGCCAGGAGAACAGGATGCCGAGTCCGCTTATCCCGAACGTATTCTTGACCACCTGCAGCAACTGATCAATTTTGACTTGATTTTCTACCAGCGAGTGAAACCATTTAAAGCCGACAAAAGGAGATTCGGACAAAGGAATGGGCGGCATATAGTCGAAAAAGGCATATACCCATCCATACAGCGGATAATAGGCAAAGACGGCCAGTAAAATCATAAACGGCAAAATATAAAGAAATTTGCTTACTGATTTGCTTCCCGTATTGTTTTTGGGACCAGGCATCCAATCACCCCTTGTGTCTATTTTACGCGTTCAACAAACCGGCTTCCCCTTATTGTTAACGCTTACACAACTATGGGTTTATGATAAAGGTTCATGTTCCTGCGAACAATGACCTATCCTCACTGGTTATTGATCTATTATTAGATGGGGCCTGATTCGCTTTGTTAGCGGTTGTTTTTGCCGGAGGAGGAATTTATTATAAAGAAAACCGGGGACGAATAGCAGGCAGGAGCGGAAGGAGAGGTCCGGATGAACCAGATTTACTACATTGAGACGGATGCAACGCATGAGAGCAGCTTCGTGTTTGATATTCCCCAGGGCCATCCGTGCTGGCTGCTGGTTATCACCAAAACCCCTGCCCAATTCTGGGTTGACGGGCATATGAAGGAATACCCTGCACACAGTGCTATCCTGTATGAGGCTCATCAGAAAATTTATTACCGGGCTTGCGGCGGGTTGTACGTTAATGACTGGCTACGTTTTTCTTCCGATGAGACTTACATCTCTAAAGCGGCACTGCCGTTCGGTGTTCCGTTTGCACTCGATGATCCGGAGTACTGCAGCAAGCTGTTTGAACTCTTGATCGTTGAACATAACTTTAACAGGGATTACAAGGAATCATCCGTCGATTGCTTATTACGCACGCTTTTCAATAAACTGCTGGAGTCTTATCATCATGAAGGGTTCCAGGCCCAATACTACAATCTGTTAAAGCTCCGCACGGCTATTCAGACTAATCCCGGGGATCATTGGACGGTTTCAAAAATGGCCCAATCTCTGCAGCTCAGCGCAGGTTATTTACAGAGTATTTATAAAAAGACCTTTGGCATCTCATGTATAGAGGATGTTATTAACAGCAGAATACGTTTGGCAAAAGAATATCTGCTCCACAACACCTTGAGCACCGCTGAAGTCGCGTTCCATTGCGGGTATCATAATGTGGAGCACTTCTGCCGGCAATTCAAGCAATTTACGGGATTAACTCCCGGGAAATTTCAAAGCGGTAATAAGGACGTTAGCCATCGGGATTTTCCGGCAGATTCAAATTAAAAGTGCAGAAAGCGGTGAAAAGGGCATTCATTTAGCCCTTCTCTTATCCGTTAAAAACAAGCCCGGAATCAAAATAAACGCAAGCACAACGGTGGATACCAGAAACCCGGCGTGGTAAGCTGTTAACCCGTTGGCAGTGGTAGGCTGCAAGCCTTGGATGACTGTTGCCACAACAGTTGCAATGACGGCAGAGCCGAAGCTTGCGCCAAGATTTTCGATAATATTAATTCCTACACCGGCTTCCGGAAGCTGCTTGCTGTCAAGCCCAATGTAGGCCTCACTTGTTAAGGGAAGGCTGATCCCCCCGATGCTGGCTCCGCGGATGAACAGGACGACGGAGATCCAAATCATACTTGTTGTGTCGGTAATGAAGATTAGCGGAATGGAGCCGATCAGGGAAAGGACAAGGCTGACTAGAACGACATATTTGGCACCGATTGTATCGATCATTCTGCCAAGGAAAGGCCGGGTGATCAGCATTCCGACTCCCTGGGGGATTAGGGCGATGGCAGTTTCGATTGCCGTGAAATGCCGGAAGTTCTGAAAGAATAAAGGAAGAATCAGCATGGGGCCCATAATGGCAATGTTGGCGAGGAACAAACCGATGCTGGAGGCTGTGAAGCTTGTGTGGGCAAATAAATTCAGCGGCAGTACCGTCTGATTCCTTCTGATCCGGTTATATGCCAGATAGATAACAGCTAATGCAAGGCCGATGCTGCTCCAAAGTATGGTTTCGCTGTTGTTGAAGGAGGCATGATCGGCTGCTTTTGTAATACCGTAGATCAGGGCTGCACTCATAGATGACAGAACAATGATCCCGAACAGATCGAGCTTACTTTCTTTATTGAAGGGCTCGAATTCAGGGATTTTTTTCATCATCAGCGGTGCAGCAGCCACAACAACGAACACGTTGATGAAGAAAATCCAGTGCCAGGACGCCCCTTGAACAATGAAGCCGCCGATTACAGGTCCCAGGATGGGGCCGAAGATCATCGGGGTGCTGACGATAGCCATGACCCGGCCGAGATTGTCCTGACCGGCGGTTTTGACCAGAAGGGTAAACATCAGGGTGGTAATGACTCCGGCGCTAAAGCCCTGCAGCAGACGGAAGCAGATGAAGCTGGATATGTCCCAGCTGAATCCGACCAGAGCAGAGATGATACCGAAGGCGATAACGGCGCCGATGAATACTCTTTTACCGTTAAATTGGTTCATTAGCCAGCCGGATACGGGGACCGCAACCGCGAGGGCCAGAACATAGCCTGTAATCGCCCACTGGATGATATGGAGGGTTGTGTTAAAATCCCTGGTTAGCTGATCAATTGCGATGTTCACCATTGTAGAGTCAAGCATCGGGGCGATCGCTCCCAGGGCAATGGCCCAGGCTGCCATGAGGATTTCTTTGGGTAATGCTGCTGTCTGTACGTTCTCTTTTGCCATGTTAATCTCCTTAAAAAGCGATTTAGTTTCCTTGTCAACAAAACAATAACCTGATATAGTTTCCTTGTCAACAAAAAAAGAATGAAAAAACAGCCCGTTCTCAATGGAATTGGGCTGCTTTGATAGAAATGAGCTGCTGTTGGTTTAGTTATCACTCAGAGCTGTCAGACTTATGGATATCCAGACCTTGTTTCTTGATTTCTGCATCCAGATGCCGGCTGTACTTTTCGATGAAGCTGAGCATACTGTCATACTGCTCCCCGGTTACCTGATCAAATACGGCTTGATCACGCTCGCGATACTCGTTGTGCAGCTCCTCATGAATGTTAAATATGGTTCTGCCCTGCTCAGTCAGCCTGAAATAAACCTCTTTCTTGTTATCCGGCTTCTGATAGCTTTCGATAAGGCCTCTGTCTGTAAGCTTTTTGGTTAGTTTGCTGATAGCACCCTTGGTCATATACAGGGACTCTGCGAGCTTTGTGACATTGGAGTCCGTATTTTTTTCGATAAATTCAATACAGTGAACTTCAGACGGCTTACAGCCTTTAAGACTCTCTTCCATCTTCCCTTTATTAATCCAAGTCAGCTTGTTAAATAAGTCCCGGAACTCCAGCATAACCTGATCCTGTTTATTAATGGCTAGTCGCCCCCGTATGCAATATAAGATAATTGAGATTTCAGAAAGAGAATACGTTACATTAGTATAACGTGATTTTGGTTCAGACAATATCTTTTTAGAAAATACTGTACTGGTGTGCTAGACTCAACATGATGTTATTCTTAACGATTTGCACAGGAGGATATTCACTAAATGGCTCATATATTAGTAGTTGAAGATGAACGACCGATCAGCGATCTGATTACAATGAACCTGAAACTGGTCGGACATACGTATTCCAAGGCTTACAACGGTCTGGAGGCGGCGGACATGCTGGAGCAGGAGCGGACAGATCTGATTCTGCTGGATGTTATGCTCCCGGGGCTGGACGGGTTTGCGGTGATGCAGCGGATTGCCCATTTGCAGATTCCGGTGATTCTGATTACGGCCAAAAATGCGCTGGCTGACCGGATCAAAGGGTTCGAGCTGGGGGCGGAGGATTATATCATCAAGCCGTTTGAAATGCTGGAGCTGCTGGCCCGGATCAATGTTGTGCTGCGCAGGAATGAACAGGCAGTGCCGGCTTTTATCTGCGATGAGGTGGAGGTGCGGTTCGCGGAGCGGCAGGTCAGGGTGGACCAGCAGCCGGTGGATCTGACCGCCAGGGAATTTGAGCTGCTTGAAGTGCTGATCCGCAACCGGAACATTGCTCTTTCCAGGGAAAAGCTGCTGGAGCTGGCCTGGGGTTATGATTTTGCCGGTGATACCCGCACTGTAGATGTCCATATCCGTCAGCTGCGCAAAAAGCTGGGCTGGGAAGAGCGGATCAAAACCGTATTCAAGCTGGGCTACCGCCTGGAGGTTCAGGTCTAGCATGCGGTTCTGGCATAAGATTCTGCTCGCCGTACTTGCTCTCTTTATTATTGCCCTTGATGTAAGTGTCATTATGGTGATGAAAAAAAGCTGGCAGCTGAATATGGACAGCGAAACCAGACGGGCAGCCAGCGAGCAGACGTTAATCGCAAACAATATATTTGAAAATCTCGATTCAATCCGTGCGCGCGGCAACACCTTGACCCCGGTCCTGCTGGCCAGTGTAGCGCAGTCGTACGGGGATCATTACCACAGCCAGGGAATCGGCCTTGAGCTGCGGGAAAATGGAAGATTAATTTATCCCAATAGCGGCAGCGGACAGGCTGACGGGAAAGAAAGGCAGAATGAGCATATCATCACTTTGTCCATGCCGCTGCCGGCACCGTATCAGGATCTGGAGCTGACCTATAACCGCGATATCAGCGGATTGTATGCCCAGCAGCAGGAGCTGAACCGCTTTTTTGTGCTGATCAACTGGATTGCCGGACCGGTACTGGCGCTGCTGCTCTATCTGCTGATCCGCCGGCTGACCAAGCCGCTAAAGCAGCTGTCGGAAACCACCCGCACGATCGCCGAAGGCGATTACTCGAACCGTGTGGAACTGCATAGCAGAGACGAGTTCGGGGAGCTGGCGGTTCACTTTAACCGGATGGCTGCCGCGGTGGAGCAACGGATGACCGAGCTCTCCGATATGGCGGAGGAGAAGCAGCGGATGGTCGATAATCTGGCCCATGAGCTGCGCACACCGCTGACCAGCATGCAGGGCTTCGCGGAGTTTCTTACCTCGGCCAACATCGGCCAGGAAGAGCAGATCAAGGCCGGTCATTACATTTGGAGCGAAACGGTCCGGCTGAAGAATCTGGCTTTTAAGCTGCTGGATCTGTCCGTGCTCCGGCACCAGCCCCTGGTACTTTCCGGGGTGGAGGTGTCCGGTCTGTTTGAGGCAGTAATGGAGACAGAGCAGCACAAGTTAAAAGAGAGCGGAATCCCGCTGGAGAGGGTCAGCTCCATTCCTGCCGTTCGGGGAGATGCCGATCTGCTGGCAGCTTTTCTGGTGAACCTGATCGAGAATGCGGTTCACGCCTCCAAGCCGGGCAGTAGGGTACGCCTGCTGGCCTATGAGCACAATGGGGAAGCTGTGCTGGAGGTGCGCGACAGCGGCAGCGGAATGACGCCGGAGCAGAGCAAACGCGCCTTCGAGCCATTCTACCGGGCAGACCCGGCCCGCTCGCGCCTCTATGGCAATGCCGGTCTTGGCTTGTCCTTATGCCGCCAGATTGCCGAGGCGCATCAGGCCAGAATTGAGCTGGAATCTGAGCCGGGACAAGGGACGTGCATCCGGCTTATTTTACAACTCCATAACAACTTGCCTCCTACTCTATAACATCCCGGGATTAAGGTATAGACAGATTTAACATCCCAGATCCCAATGGAGGTCATTCAATTGAACAAAAAGAAAATGTATGCCGGAGCCGTTGTTCTGTTCTCAGGAGGCGTGCTCGCGTTAAGTGCTTTTCTCGTCCCTGGCATTGTAAATTCGCAGGTTATTGCAGGTAACGGACCGGCCGTTCAGGCCGAGGTCCAGCCTGCTGCGGCCGGAAGCGCAATCCCTGTATTAAAAGTGGAAGCTCCGGCCCCTGTATCTACGGTAACAGCCGATCTGCTTAAAGATATGAGCGAAGCGCAGATTCAGCAGATTTATGATTATGTAAATAAACCAGGGCTTGAGCCAGGCAACTCCGGCAGGGAGATAACCGAAGCAGAAGTGAACCGCAGACTGGTGCTGGGAGATAAATATGTGTACGAGGGGCTACGCCCGGAGCAGCCGTTGCCGCTGAAGGCCGGACAGGCGGAGGTGTATGTGGATTTAAAGACGCACACGTACACTTACCCGGAGCGGACAATGACCGATGAAGAGCTGCTGCAGCTGATTGACTGGTCCTACCGGCTGAATTATATCGCTGCCCGGCACAATGTGACTGCCCCGCCCCTGGCACAGGACATTAGCGAGGCTAAGGCGAAACAGCTGGCTGCAGAAAGTGTATACAAGCTGTTTGATGCCGATGTTTCCAAGCTGGAGACAAAGGCCCTTCTGGCTGAGCTTGGAGCGGACAAGCAGTGGGCCTGGATCGTTCATTCGGCTCCATACAAAGCCGGCACCCTGCGCGGGGAAGGTAAGGAATTCCAGGAGTATCATGTGATGATCGATGCCAAGACCGGCGATGTGCTGGATACGACAGTCATAAATGGAGCACTTCAAAGAACACCTATCGATGACGCGGCTGCAGACAATATTGAAAAGGATGCCAGCTGGATTCACAAGGCTACCCAGATTGTTATGAACAAACAGGGGGAAAAGCGGACCATCGTCAAAGCAAGCCTGACCGATACCGGGGTGAACAACAAGCGCGGGATGGTCGCCGTGAAGCTGCTGCTGGAAGACGGAAGCAGTTATACAGCAGAGTTCCGCTATCCGAATCAGGCCTTGCGCTGTCTGATTTATGAGGCGGCGGGAGAAGGGGAAGCAGGCGGGGATAAAGAGTAGAAAGTAATGAAATTTGGAGTTACTGATTCTTAATTTTTTCTATATTAAGAGGTGCAGTTCATGCGGGAATTATCCGTTTGAACTGCACCTCTTTTTAGGTCTATCGGCTGTTTGAGCGAACCGGGCAAAGGCCATGCATTTTGAATTAAAAAATGTATACCAAACCTATGTTCGCTGACAACCTGTGGCATTTATATTAGGTATACTAGTTACAGTGAATGGGGGAGAATCATCTGCATAACCTGACTGGAAGGAATATCCTCCTTTCTTGTCGAATACTAGCTTGTTATTTTTTAAAACATTAGGGGGAAGCAGCATTGGATAATCAAAATTTAACGAATAACTCTTTTGAACTGGTATTAGTGAATGCTCTCAAAATTCCTGGTGTCAAAGTGAACCGCAAAGAGTTCCTGGCACACGCCTTAGCCGATAAGGTAAGCATCACCCAGTTGAATGAAGCAATTGATAAAGGCCCTGTTGAAGCAGGAATTTCCCTGGATATTCTCAATAAAATAGCGAAATCGCATATTGAAAAGCGTACGCTGCAAAGCTCAGGTGCTTCTTTTGCAGCAGGACTTCCCGGAGGATTGGCGATGGCTGCGACAATTCCTGCAGACACATTGCAGTTTTTCGGTGTAGCGCTGCGTTTGGCACAGGAACTGGCTTATCTGTTTGGGCATAAGGATATGTGGCACAATCAGAAGATCGATATTGAACGGGTAAAGGGTGAGCTTACTTTATTTTTGGGTGTCATGTTTGGTGTCGGAGGATCAGCTTCGGCGTTGAAGATTCTTTCGGCGAAGCTGTCTCAGCAAATGCTTAAAAAGCTTCCGCAGCAGGCACTTACCAAGACAATTTACTATCCGATTATTAAAAAAATTGCTGCGTTTATCGGCGTGAGCCTCACCAAAAAGACGTTTGCCCAAGGTCTATCGAAAGCAATCCCCGTGCTTGGAGGTGTTATCTCTGGAGGTCTCACCTATGCATCAATGAAGCCGATGGGGAACCGTCTGAGACAAGCACTAATGGATACAGCGGACGGCTATTCGGATGAAGAATTTACTCAGGATTATGAGAACGTTAAACGGGAGATTATTGATATCACCGCCGAAGTGGTAGAGGAACAAGATATTGAACCGTTTAGTGATTACGTTGAGCAAGATGAAACAACAGAGCTGCCACGGTCAGCCTCCGCAACAGCGGGTGAGTCGTTCAGTGTTGCAGATGAATTAATCAAGTTTAAGCAGCTTTTGGATGCCGGAGTCATTACACAAGATGAGTTTGATGCACAGAAGTCAAAACTGCTTAGTGTGTAGCTGTTTACTGGGTGCATAGGTGCCTTTGCACGGTGGTGCTTAAATAGGGTACGGTCAAAAACCTTGAGAAATCAAGGTTTTTTGTCTGGTTAGCGCCGCACGATCTGTCATTATGCCATAAACAACGGCCATTAGATTATGTCTGCCTCTGATCCAATCATCTAAAATAGAATAGATGAAGCTTGAGAAGGAGGCATTACGAAACATGATTAATATAGAGCCGTTTATCCAAAAGGTGCTCCGCACCATTGAAGCCCACCGTACAGGGCAGACGGGCGGTTACCGGCGGATGCTGGCCGACCCGCCGCACGAGGCAGAGCTGTATGGAACAGCAGATGCAGCGATTCTGCTGTACACGCTCGGGGAGCTGCCGGATCCGGGAAGCGCAGAGCATGAGGGGCTGACCCGGACGCTGCAGAGCTTTCAGCGGGAAGAGGACGGGCTGTTCCCTGGAGCGGGACATCATGCGATTCACAGCACGGCGTTCGCCGTCTCGGCGCTGGAGCTGCTGGATGCCAAGCCGCTACAACCGTTGAAAGCGCTACACACTCTAAAGGAACGCCCGGAGCTGGCTGCCTTTCTGGACGAGCTGGACTGGAAGCATCAGCCGTGGGGCGAGTCAACCAAAGGCGCGGGAGTCTACGCTGCGCTGGTGCTGGCCGAAGAAGCGGATAAAGAGTGGGAGGACTGGTATTTTGACTGGCTCTGGAATGAGGCTGATCCTGAGACTGGACTGTGGCGGCAGGGAGCAATAACGGGCCGCGGGGATAGCGCTGCTGACGGCGGAGCGCCGTTGTTCCATCATCTGGCTGGATCCTTTCATTACCTGTTCAATCAGGATTACCGCAAGCACAGGCTCCGTTACCCGCAGCAGCTGGCAGATACCTGCCTAAGCTTGTTCCAATCCGGCCAGATTCCGCTTTCTGCGGGTGAATTCTCTTTTGTGGAGCTGGATGTGCTTTACCTGGTAGTGAGCGTAATGGAGCAGACCAGCCACAGGGCAGAGGAGCTTAAGGAAATGGTTCAGGCCATAGGCGGACATCTGCTGGAGTTTATTGCCGCGCGTGCGGAAGGACCGGCGGATGAGGTGTATGAAGACCTTCATACCTTATGCGGCAGCGTGTGCGCCCTGGCCATAGTGCAGTCCGTACTGATGGAGCAGGTACAGGCGGACCGTGTGCTGAACAAAGTGCTGGCCCGGCGTCCTTTTATATAAGGATCATGGAGCATATGAACATAAGGGGAAATAGCTAATGATACAGTGGGCATTCGTTACAGGAGCAGACCGTGGAGTCGGGCTCAGCCTGGTTAAGGGATTGCTGGGACATGGCTATCATGTATTTGCCGGACAATATGCAGGGACTGGAAACGCCGGAGCCGGAAGTGAGCTGGGGCAGCTGGAGGAGTCAAGTGGGGGTCGGCTAAAGCGTATCCCGCTTGATATCAGCGATGCGGACAGTGTCGGCAAGGCGCTGAAAGCGGTGGCAGCGGTCACGGACCGGCTGGACATTCTGATCAATAACGGAGCTATTCTCGGTGACATGCAGGCGACGATTGAGGATGAGCTGGATTTTGAGGAAATGGATCAGGTGTTCCGTGTGAATGCGCTGGGGGCGCTGAGAATGTCTAACGGGCTGATCCGGCCCATATTAAAAAGCGGGAGCAAGCTCATCGTCAACATTTCCTCCGAAGCAGGCAGCATCGGCAGCTGCTGGCGGAACGCATGGTATGCTTATTGCATGTCCAAGTCTGCACTTAATATGCAGTCCCAGCTGATCCACAATCAGATCGCCCCTAAAGGCGGCAAGGTGATGGTCATTCATCCCGGTCATGTCCAGACTTATATGCAGGGCAAGCTGGATACAGCGGGCAAGCTGACACCGGACGAGTCGGCCGGGAGTATCCTGAAGCTTGTAGAGCAGCGGCTTGATCCGGGCTATGCGGGCGAAGGGCTTGCGCTGATTGATTATGCCGGGGAGACACTGCCCTGGTAAATGCAGGAGCGAATTTCATCATTTAAGCCTTACCAGAATCGGAATCAGACAAGACTAAGACTTCAACAGATAACGTTAGCTGGAAATAAAACAAGTAGGCAGCCGGTCTTATCGATCGGTTGTCTTTGTTGAGGTAAAGGGCAGGTTTGTTCCAATATGTGGTATTATTGAGTGAACATAAAGAAGATTGATTGTGGGGGGCCAGCAATGAAAACTCCTGAACTGTATGAATTAGAATACCTATTTGAATGTGATGCAAAGTTTAATGATGACGGTATTCCATGGCAATATACAACAGTATCATTTCAGATAGTTAGGAATAATATAAAGGCTGTATTCGAGTTTGAAGAAGCGAGCCGAAGTGGCCAGTTAAGAATTTATTTTAAAACTGAAGAAATAAGCAAATACTACTTAGAAAATATCAGCACGATTCATATAAAGCGAGAAGTTAACTATGAATGTCTGACTATAGAGTTTGATGAAGAAAATTTCGTACTGCCTCTGGCTTTACAGACCAAACCATCAATTAAAACCTCTTGGGGAACATCGTTAGACTTAAATAGGTAATCGTTACATCGTTACGCTAACGGGAAACGTTAGTTGAATACAGCAGGCAGATTAAAACCTCTCTCTAGAAGCAAACTAGATTTAATAGTTTCTAAAGGGAGGTTTTCTTATGAACTTAAATGAGTTGTGGAGTTTGTATGAAAATTAAAAGCCGAAAGATTGTTGTTTTGAATGTAATTTTTTCATTGCAAATCTTGCAATGGGCTGTGCAATTAACAACTCAATCCAAAATGCTACACCAAAGTTCCTAAACCAACTGTAAAAAAAGTTCTGAAAAGGTTCAAGGCTTATATGTTTTGTACCAACCCAAGTTCCGATAATTGTAAGCAGAATAGATAAGACGGTAACATTTAATAAAGTATTTAATAACACTCTGGCATTAAATCCATCTGTTTGTCCTACTAACTTTGGCATCACTCTACCAACTAATGGCTCCGCAACAAATCTTACTAATAAAATGACGATAATCCACATAATCGGAATAACCTTTAGGGTTTCTAAGTAAGTATCTTTACTAAACCCGAGTTGCAGCCCCGTGATAATTGGAGCAATCGTGTTGACTGAAATAATTGAAACAATCAACATAAATAGCAAGCTTTCTTTTGGACTTTGAGGCAGTCTGTCTTCCCTGTACATATTATTATACCCTCCGAAAATTAAAATTTCAGATGGCAGACGTATCATGCGACATGTATTTTTGGTAAAAACTATACCAATATCTCTACACACTGATTTTTTTAATTCTAACTCGATTTTAAATGAATTCAAGTCTTGAAAAGATTGAATATATGTGAGCAAAATTCGAAATGCAAAAAAAGCGGTGAGGGATATCGGTTGTTTAAGGTCTATTTGCTGATGACCACAGGAAAGAAAAAATAAAAACGTAGGCTAAAGGAAAAATTACAAAAGCAGCCGAGATCCATCTTATTGAAGAGTTCATTATACTTCTTTCACCAAAAAAACTTGTTATAAAGGAACCAGTAAATCCAAACATGTTGATATAAAGAAACACTTTATTGTATTCAACGGCAGCATCAAAAAAATAGGTTATGAACACTACCAGGGAGACAAAAAACAAAATTCGAGTGAAGTATTTCATGTTACCTCCTTAAAAAAAGTTTGTCTTCTATTATTTATGTTCCAGCGTATTACGCGCATGGCCCACCTTTTAGTTTATTGTACCATTTTATGGGTTATCTAGATGAGCCAAAAAAAGTAGAGAACAAAACACATTACCGTTAATGCAGTTATTACACAGTACGAAGATATTGTGCAATAAATTAAAGCGTGCTTATTCAACTAACGGGAAACGTTAGTTCAATAACAGCGGCAGCTGACCGGGCGGGCACCGAGGACATTCCGTGAGTTTGTAAGTGATAACATTGAATGTTTCAATTAAGTTTAACTATGATGTAAAATTGTTTAATTATTTTGTTGAAAATAATTGAAGGTTTGTTTACTCTGTGATAAAGTGAGTTCGTGAGTGCGAAGCACGAAAAGTGAAGCGCTCAGCATGAAGGCGATTCTCAGCTTTATTAAGGAGGAAGTTATGAATCCGCAATTCCGTTATCTCGATCACCCTGTCCTGGAGCCGGTTCCCGGCTGTGCCTGGGCGGACAAAATGGTGCTGAATCCGGCGATTGTCAAAGACCCCGATTCGGACGATATCCATATGCTGTTCCGGGCCACAGGCCCGTGGCCGCAGAAGAAGAGAGCAGGCTGTCATGATCCGTATCCGATTTTTCTGGGTTATGCCAAAAGCAGTGACCGCGGCGAGACCTGGGATGCCGATTTTAGCAGACCCGCCCTCGCACCGGCGTTAGGCTATGAAGAACATGAGTTGTACACTACCGATATGAAAGGAAACAGGGTCCGGAATTATGCGAACGGCTGCATTGAGGACCCGCGGATTTTTCCGGTTGAGGGGGAGCTTTATGTAACCGTTGCCTGCCGGATTTTTCCTCCGGGGCCGTACTGGCTTAGTGACCAGGACCCGCCGGTGGAGACGCGTTATGAGTATGTGCCGGACTGGATAGCCGATGCAGACGATGAGGACCCTTTTATCCGGACAGCCCGCTCTAATGATACTGTAACTGTGCTGTATAAGCTGGACTTGGACAAGCTGAAGAGCGGAAGCTATGAGGAGGCTTTTCAATATATCGGTCCGTTAACGGAGGGGCAGGTCAGCGATAACCGCGATGTGTTTCTGTTTCCGGACAAAATGAGCATCGGCGGCGAATCCAAATATGTAATGCTGCATAGGCCGATGAATGTTCTGCCGTTCCCGGAAGGGGAGCGGGTGCAGAAGCCTTCGATTTACCTGGCTGCGGCTGATCACATTTATGATTTTGCCTCACCTGAAGCGGAGCACCGCCTGCTTGCTTCTCCAATCTTTGACTGGGAAGAACACCGGGTAGGGGCGAGCTGGCCGCCTGTTCAGATTGGGGAGCGGGAATGGCTGGTGCCGTATCACGGGAAAAAGAATGTGGAATTCGGCTATACGCAATCCTTCATGATCGTGGAAGAGCAGGAGGAGGATTTTCCGGTGCTGCGCCACCGTTGTCCGGACAGGCTTATGTACGCTGAAAGAGAATGGGAGATGCCTGCCGATTACCCGACGCCGTGCCTGTTCACGACCGGGGGGATTGTCATGGACGGCGAATTAATCATGTCGTATGGTGCCGCCGATCAAAAAGCAGGAATAGCCTGGGTGAACCTTGAGGAGCTGGTAACCCATATTCGCAGATATGACCAGGAGGGTAAGCTGATTACGGGCCATTCCGCAAACTAATGTACAGATTAGAAGCATCTATTCCGTTAAGGAGCAGATGCTTTTTTTGTGTTTCTGCAGGAAATTAAAGGATGTTGAAACAAACATTGTTTAAAAGTTTTTAATATTTTTGAATAAAGTTTAATTAATAGTTGAAGAAATAAATTCAACATGATAAAATCCTACTGTAAGCGATAACAATTGAACCAGGGGGATTGGACATGGGCTTTTGGATATTGAACAACGGGAAGGATGGTGCGGCAGATGGGGAGCTCTTATAACAGACAACGGATTCTTATATTAATCACTTTTCTGTTTGTTCCGCTTGGCTTGCTGGGGCTGTTTACTTATTATCCGGCGGTCAGGCTGCTATACCTCAGCTTTACGGACTGGGACGGGATCAGCAAGACGGTTAATTTCCTTGGGCTGGACAACTACAGGGAGGTCTTCACCAATCCGGATTTGTTCGGGGTGTTTATTCACCAGATCCCTTATGTGCTCGGCGGGGTGCTGCAGAATATCGTGGCGATCCTGTTCGCCGTTATTCTGAATTCGCGGATTAAGGGACGCAATCTGTTCCGGGTGCTGCTGTTCGTTCCTTATATTATGAACGGTGTGGCGGTCGCTTTTATGTTCCAGTATGTGTTTGACACCAATAACGGTTCCCTGAATGCGCTGCTCGGCATGGCCGGCCTGTCTTCCCTGCAGCACAGCTGGCTCGGAGACACCTCGCTCGTTAACTTTTCACTAGCCTCGGTCAGCTTCTGGAGGTACATGGGCTATACGATGATCATTTATCTCGGCGCGCTGCAGTCGATTCCCGGTGATATGTACGAAGCTGCTACCATCGACGGCGCAAACCGGTTCCAGTCCCTGTGGTATCTGACGCTGCCGAGCCTGACCCAGGTTATCCAGCTGAATATGTTCCTGACCTTAAGCGGTGCCCTGGCGGTGTTCGATCTGCCGTTTGTACTGACCAAAGGCGGGCCTGTCGGCTCCAGTGAGACCTTCCTGCTGAAGACGACGGAGACGGCGTTCACCTTCAATAATTACGGCCTGGCCTCGGCCATGAGCATTGTGCTGCTGATTCTGACCGTAGTGATCCTGCTGGCACAGAATTTCGCGCTAAAACGCAAGGGGGATGCCTGATGATAACGAACAGAAAAACCGATCCCGTGCAATGGCTCAAATACGTACTGCTGGGCATTGCCAGCCTGGTTGTGCTGTTCCCGCCGTATGTGGTCGTGCTCAACGCCTTCAAGGGACCGGATGAGAGCTCCAGCCCGTTTGCGCTGCCTGCCAGCTTTTTAAACTTTGAGAATTTCCGGATTGTCATCGACCAGGCCAATATTCTGCAGGCGTTCGGCAACACGTTTCTGGTTATTGCGGTGGCCCTGCTGGGAAATATCATCTTCGGCACCATGGTCTCTTACGCGCTGGCCCGGGTTGCTTTTAAAGGAAAAGGATTGATTCTCGGGCTGTTCCTGTTTGCCAGCATCATTCCGACCATTACAACCCAGGTGGTTATCTTCTCGCTGATCCAGTCGCTTGGTGTGTTCAACACGCTGTTTGCGCCGATTCTGCTGTTTGTCGGAGCGGACGTGCTGCAAATTACGATCTACTTACAGTTCATCCGCAATATTCCCGAGGAGCTTGATGAGAGCGCGATGATTGACGGGGCAAGCCTGTTCCGGATTTATCTGTCTATTATTTTCCCGCTGCTCAGTCCGGCTACGGTAACGCTGGTTATTCTGAAGACGATCAATATTTACAACGAGCTCTACATTCCTTTCCTTTATATGCCTAAGCAAAAGCTGGTGATGGTCTCGACCTCCATTATGCGGTTTGCCAGCAACAATCAGGCCCAGTGGAGCTATATTTGTGCCACGATTCTGATCATCATGATCCCGACGGTCCTGCTGTACCTGTTCCTGCAGCGCTTCATCTTTGCCGGTGTAACAAACGGGGCGGTTAAGGGATAAACATTTTGAAACTTTTGAAAGGGGACTAAGCAGATGAATATGTCTATTTTTGAGGAGCGTTTTGAACAGGTGAAAGCACGCTATGAGGAGGTTACCCTACGGAAAAATGAGCCGCTGTTCTCGGAAAACGGTATTTATGAACGCTATGAGCAGCCGGTGCTGACCAGCCGCCATATCCCGCTGTCCTGGCGTTATGATCTGAATCCGGAGACTAATCCGTATTTTATGGAGCGTCTGGGCGTGAATTGTGTGTTCAATCCGGGCGCGATCCATCTGGACGGGAAGTTTTATCTTGTTGCCCGGGTGGAGGGGGCGGACCGGAAGTCATTTTTTGCGGTGGCTGAGAGTGACAACGGCGTAGACGGGTTTACTTTCTGGGATTACCCGGTCCAGCTGCCGGAAACGTCTGATCCGGATGTGAATGTCTATGATATGCGGCTGGTCAAGCATGAGGACGGGTTCATCTACGGGCTATTCTGCACGGAACGCAAGGATCCGGCCGCACCTGCAGGCGATCTGTCGAGCGCGGTTGCGCAGTGCGGGATTGTGCGCACCACGGATCTGAAAACCTGGGAACGGCTGCCGGATCTGCAGACCAAGTCAGCACAGCAGCGCAATGTTGTGCTGCATCCGGAATTCGTAGGCGGCAAATATGCCTTCTATACCCGTCCGCAGGACGGCTTTATCGATACAGGCTCCGGGGGCGGAATCGGCTGGGGACTGGCGGAATCGATGAATCCTGCGGTAGTGGATGAGGAGATTATTGTGGATGAGCGGGCCTACCACACGATTAAGGAAGTGAAGAACGGGCAGGGACCGGCTCCGATCAAAACAGCGGACGGCTGGCTGCATGTTGCCCACGGCGTACGCAATACGGCTGCCGGACTGCGTTATGTCCTGTACGCTTTTATGACAGACCTGGACAAGCCTTGGGTGCAGACATACCGCCCTGGCGGGCATCTGCTGGCTCCGGAAGGAGAGGAACGCATCGGGGATGTGTCCAATGTCGTGTTCAGCAACGGAATGGTTGCCACTGAGAGCGGGGAATTGTTCCTGTATTATGCTTCCTCGGATACGCGCTGTCATGTGGCAACGACTACAGTTGACCGGCTGGTGGATTACGTCCGAAACACCCCTGAAGACGCCATGCGTTCCCATGCTTGTGTGCAACAGCGCTCTGCGCTGATTGAGCGTAATTTGCGGTAGAGATCTTATTAGAGGACAGCCGCGGCTGCTGCAGGATGGCGGTGCGGCTGTTGCCTTTGAAACAAAATTATAATTAATTTATAATTGTTTAATATATTTAAAATAAACTGTTGAATATAAAATTAAATAATGTTAATATTCGAATTGTAAGCGATAACATCATTCAAGGGGGATTTAAAATGAAAAAAAGTTCTACCGCTCTTGTAAGTATGATTATGGCCTCTGTTCTGCTTGCTGCCTGCGGCAATAATAACAATGCCGGCAATACGGCAGGCAATACCGGCGGCAATACGGCGCCTGCGAGTGAGGCTCCGGCAGCCTCTAATGCTTCCGGGGATGAAGCCGCTAACCAGGATATCAGCGGAACCATTACGTTCCTGACCAACCGGACGGACATGATTGGCAAGGAATACGATGATTACGCGAAACGCTTTAAAGAGAAATATCCGAATGCCGAGATTCAGTTCGAAGCGATCACCGATCTGGACAAAACCACCAAGATCCGCATGTCCTCCGGAGATTTCCCCGATGTGGTGCTGATTCCGACGATTCCAAACTCCGATCTGCCGAATTATTTTGCCCCGCTGGACGATCTGGGGTTGACCGATAAGATCTATTTTAAGGATTTCAAGTCCTATGAAGGCAAGCTGTACGGCATTTCTGTCGGCGCAACAACAACGGGCATTGTCTATAACAAAAAAGCCTTCGCCGATGCCGGAATCACCGAGCTGCCTAAGACACTGGATGAATTCTACGCTGCCAGCGGGAAACTGAAGGCGAACGGGGTTGTGCCGCTGGCCTCCAACTTCAAGGATCAGTGGCCTCTGTATCCGTGGGCCTCTGAAATCCCGACGAGCATTGCCGGCAACGCCAATCTGAACAACGAGCGTATCAACAGCGATGAGCCGTTCCAGATGGACAACGCCTACGGTCAGGGGATGAGTATCCTCCGCACCATGTATGAGAAGGGCTACCTGGAGCCGGATGTGAACTCTACCAACTGGGAGCAGTCCAAAAAGGATGTAGCCAGCGGCAAATTCGCCATGTTTATGATTGGCAACTGGGCCATTCCGCAGGTAGCTTCCAGCGGAACAACCTCTGACAATGTCGGCTTCTTCCCGCTCCCGTATGACAACTCCGGCAAAGTTAACGTAACGCTGGCGCCTGACTGGGCTTACGGGGTCAACAAGGACAGCAAGCATCTGGCAACAGCCAAGGCTTTTGTAAAGTGGATGCTTGAAGAGTCCGGGTTCGATGAGTTCGGCGGCTTCATTCCTGTAATCAAGGATAAGGAACCAGCCGTTCCGCAGCTGCAGGAATTCAACAGCTTCAACCCTGTTACGCTGGAAGCCGTAGCGGATGATCCTCAGGTTACCGATGTTGTAAACAAAGCCCAGATCACCAAGGAAGCTATGGTACAGGAATTTGTGCTCGCCAAAGATCCGCAGAGCGTCCTGGACAAATACAACAAAGCCTGGGCTAAGGCCAAGAAGGATGTAGCGAAGTAAGCAGGCTGGCCGGGAATAAATAACATGATTGCTGCGGCGGATTGACCATCAGGCTAATCCGCCGCAGGTCTATCAAGGCAGCTATAGAACACAACTAATTTACAGAGATAAGGAATGAGCAGCGATGGGAGAAACTAATTTTGTCAGAAGGAAGGGAAGCAGGCTTTTTATTGGAGAGGAGCTGTACCGGTTCGCCGGACCCAACATTTATTGGCTGGGGCTGGATGAGAATGTCGGCGGCATTGACTGGCCTACCCCGTTCAGGGTGACCAATGCCTTGGATACGGCGGTGATGATGGGGGCGAATGCCCTGAGGTCGCACACACTCGGCGTATCTGCAGGCCATCCGAAATCATTGATGCCGCGGCTGCGGGAGCTGAATGAGGAGGCTTTTGTCAAAGTAGATTTTGCACTCAATGAAATTGCTAAGCGCGGGCTCCGGGTGATTATCCCGTTCGTCTGCAACTGGAGTTATTATCATGGCGGCAAGTCCACGTTTACCGGGTGGCGGGGCATTGACGACGAGAACGCTTTTTACACTGATGCTGAGGTGATCTCGGATTACAAATGGTACATCGGGCAGGTGCTGAACCGGACCAATATGATTAGCGGTGTGGTCTACAAGGATGACCCGGCCATTATGGCCTGGGAGCTCGGGAATGAGCTGAATCATGCGCCTGCAGAGTGGGTGAGGGACATCTGCCGCTTTATTAAGGGGCTTGATCCTAACCATCTTATCAGTCACGGCAAGCAGTTCGAGGTGGATTCAGACAAACTGGACATTCCGGAGCTGGATATTATGGATGTGCATTATTATCCGGCGGATGGCGGGGAGCTGGCGGCGGATGCGGCGCAGGTAAACGGTGCGGATAAAGTGTTTATCGCAGGCGAATATGGCTGGTCCTACGGGGAGCTGCAGGCTTTTCTGGACGAGGGAGAGCGCAATACAGCTGTATCCGGTACCTGCTTCTGGTCACTGTTCGGCCATGATGATCACGGCGGTTATGTCCAGCATTATGACGGCTTTACGCTACACTACCCGGGCA